>NZ_JBFREO010000001.1:0-533091 GCF_052114325.1 Glutamicibacter sp. MCAF14 | reverse complement strand
TAGCGGGACGGCCTACATTCTCGTACTCTCCGGTTTCGCGGCTGTCATCGCCGGGGTCGTCGTAACCATCCGTGCCCAGTGGGCGGAGCTTGTGGATCAGGCGGTGAAAAAATTTGACCGTTTGTACGCCTGGATCGCACAGGGACCATTGCCCGTAGATGATGCCATGATCCAGGATGCCCGCGACGCGGCGAGCGATTTCGTTACCAGCAAGACGGCAGGGAACACCGCGGTAGACAGCATCTTCGTTGCCACGCAGGTCTTCACTAGTTTCATCCTCATGGCAGTCATTTTGTTCTTCTTCCTCAAAGACGGCAGGAAGTTGTGGGCATTCTGTTTGATACCCCTCAAAGGGCGACAATTGGCAAAAGCCCGGCTCGCCGGAATACACGGTATAGAGGTGCTAGGCGGATACGTACGTGGCACAGCCATCGTAGCTCTGGTTGACTCCGTGCTGATCGGCCTTACCTTATGGATTTTGCAGGTACCCCTGGCGCTTCCTCTGGCTGTCGTGGTCTTCATCGGTGCCTTCATCCCAATACTCGGCGCCACCACCACCGGACTTCTTGCTGCTCTGGTCGCGTTCGTGGCCAATGGCCCAACGGCAGCACTGATCATCATTGGCGTCAGCTTCGCTGTGAATCAGCTAGAGGGCAACCTTCTCCAACCCCTAGTGATGGGAAAAACCCTCCATATCCACCCTCTGGTTATTCTGATCGCGTTAAGCGCCGGGGCCGTGCTCGCTGGAATTATCGGGGCGATCCTTGCCGTGCCGCTGGCGGCCGTCAGCTGGGCCATCGGCAGAATATGGTTCAGTGATCGCTTCTCGAACCACCATCGGCCAGGTCTTGATCACTAGGTTTGTTCAGAGTCATGGCGTTATGACTCCGAGCCAATTTTCCGTTCCCTACCAACCTGCGTCGTCCCTGAAGGGTAGCCTGCCGCGAGACGGCTATCCCCGACCGCTGCGCAAAGGTCCATATCACACGAAAAAGCTGGGCATCTACACAGAAGCTCGATCTAACTTGATACGAACCAGCCGTCATCAGACCCGGGTCATCACAACCAGAGAAATGCAATTCCATAACCAAAACAATCAGCTAAACGAGAACAAAGTAGACCCTCACGGCTTCACTGCAAATCCCCTAAAGAAGAAACCGCTGCTGAGGTTTGTGGGATCTTCATCCAACACGGCCCGCCCCACCTCTTCCCCAGTGTGCCGGTCATAACGCAAAATTCTGTACGGAGAACCATCATTATTATCTGCCATGACGACAACCTCAGTATCAGTGAAGATCGCCTTGGATGAAGCGGAATTATCGCTATATCCTTCAACGCTAAATTTGCGTTCCGTATGTCCCGTCTTGGTGTCCGTGGACATGATCGAATCCTTAACCCCGTACCACTCAAGCTTTCCGTCCTTCAGCGACTGACGGGTAACTTGAGGAAGGCCCGTACCATCTTCACTGATGAAAGGCTCAGTCGCTTCATCTGAGCTCAGGGCCTTGCTCTCATACTTACCGGTCTTGGTGTCCCAAATCGATAAAACGGCCTTAGCAGCAACATCCAATCCACCTCGTCTCTCGTCAGAGATGTAGTAGATCTTTCCATCAAGGCATGGCGCATCATTGAGTACCGCGCCCTCTCTAGCCCGAGTACTGCTGCCGACAACTTTCTCCTTGCCATCGTTCGTGCCAGTTAATTGGCTGAGAACCATGGGCTCTGTATCAGGATCACCCGTCTTCGAATATGGACCGGTAGCCAAACCTATCCCGAAGACCTCCCCCTCGCACTGAGCAGCAATGAAATAGCTACCTTCAACTTCGGCTAGAGAGCTTCCGGAACTGGTGGTGGTCACAACCTGAGTCGTATACCCGACGTCGCTGAAGCCCAGATTATAAAGTCCCACTGCAGTATCCGGCGTGGTGGCAAGCATGGCGTATTGGCTGTCCGTTTTTGCATTCTCAAAACTCTTCATGCCGTTACCATCAATTAGATAGTCGGTCTTCATATCACTGAAGAACAACCCTTTCTCAGTCCACTCCATCGTGCACATGTCCATGCCCCAGGTCTGCACTTCTGAAAAAGCACCATCGTCGTTTACCAGCAAAACCTTTCCGTCTTGGCTTTCCCCATCCATGTCACTGCTCGCAGCGCTGAAGCACAGTGCGTATTCGGCCTCGCCTAGAGTCTCGGTTTTTTGGGATGAGGGATCAGTTGGTGAACAGCTAACCAGGGTAAAAACAGTGGCCGACACTGCCGCTGCGGTGATGATACGACGTCCGTGAATCATGGAGTGTTCCATTCTGATACAGAGTTTGGGCCGGCCCAATCTTAGGCCGGCCCAAATACTAGTTTTCCAGTACGTTTAGAGGGTCTTGTACGTCACTGTCTTTGAGGAATCCTTGATGTTGTAAGGATAAACGCCCAAACCGCCGTTGCCGTCCAGATCAATCCCCGTCGCCGCCTTGTAGGCCGCCCACACCAACTGCGAACAGTTCATCTTCGAACCGGTCGTCGACTTGTTCACGGCAAAGTTGGAGTTATATCCCTTGCCGCGCAATTTGTTGAAGGCATGGTTAGCAGCCTTGCCCCTATTGGTCGATGTAGTCGAAACGTACTGCTTCACCGCGCCCTTGCCTACCTTCACCGAGCTGCCTGCGATCGATCGGCTATTCTTTCCGGTCCCGGGAGCTTCCACGATGGTTGCGGTTGAGTAGTAAATTCCTGAGTGGCCATGCTGAACGAAAAGCGTCGAAGCAGGAGAGACGAAAAGATCACCCTTACGCGTCGCAGAACCCAAGGTAACGGTACCGCTGCCCCCGCTACTGCTGGCGGCCGAAGCAACGCTTCGATTAGCCAGAGAATCGACCGATTTCGCTTCCCGCACCGAAGCCTTGCTCTCGGACAAAGCCCGATTAACGGCTTCGTCCAAACTGATTCCTTCATCCTGTGCGAACTCACCCAGCGAATCTCTCAGCTCGGTGACCGAGGTTCCAGGATTGAGACTTGCCAGCTCATTCAAAGAACCGTTTCCCGTATCAGCCAACGCCGGCATAGCCGAACCAATGACCAGCATGCTCGAAGCGGCGATTCCCGCAAGCATATGACGTTTTTTCAAAACACAACCCCTAGCACGTAACAGTAATGATCCCAGTAAGCCGTCAAACATGAACATAGTGAAGCGCAAAAAACGCATAGCGCATCCAACGCACATTCAACGAGAAAGATCCCTGATCTGAAGAGAAATAATATTTCTGATCAGTGGATAATATGATCCTAGCGTGAAACGCATCACAGAGGAAGGATGGCTAGTAAGTTTTTTCAGGCTTTTTTATATATGTTCACGCAAGTGCCCTTGAATCGATCTCGCACCGGATTCGGAGACCATCACAAGGGTTCTTCTGGACGTCAACACTATGAGTGCGACAACCGTCCGAGACTGCATCTCAAAAACGGTCGTTTATGACACACTCATCCGGCAGGTTGAGTGAAAATCCTCGACAGTTGAAAAATCAACATTCTTTTTCGTTCAAATCGTCGCAAAACTCAGTGCCACAAACTATGCATCGAAACACCGACCATTCCACGAGTATTGATACATTAATACCCATGGGACACCTCCTCGGATACGCCAGAGTCTCCACCGGCGACCAAGACGCGCAACTTCAGCTCGATGCATTGACTAACGCCGGCTGCTATCGCATCTTTACAGACACTGCCTCCGGCGCCCTCGAGTCACGGCCAGAGCTCGATAAGCTCCTGGACCAGATTCGCCCCGGTGACACTCTCGTAGTCTGGCGCCTGGACCGACTCGGCCGGTCCATCCGTCACCTGATTAACCACATGGACGCGCTGCAGCAACGAGGCATCGAGTTCAAATCCCTGCAGGAGAACATCGACACCAGCTCCTCCGGTGGCCGGCTCGTGTTCAACATCTTTGCTTCCCTGGCAGAGTTTGAGCGAGACCTCATCCGCGAACGAACAAACGCCGGCTTACAGGCCGCCCGGGCACGTGGTCGTACCGGAGGCCGCCCCTCGTCCCTCTCCCCCGACAAGCTGCGCACCGCGAAGAGGCTGTATGAGCAGAAGGACATGACAGTCGCGCAAATTGGCGAGGTTCTCGGCGTCAGCCGCAGCACTGTCTACCGGGCACTTCGCAAGGATGAAGAACAAAAGAAAAATCAAATCTAGAGTGTGATCGGAGAGGTGCGTCACCACCCCCTCTGTTATTTCACCAGAGTCAAGTGGGGGCGTTTATCAACGATTCCAAGCATGTCTCGAACTCGATGCATCGGCCATTGCAATTCATTTGCCAAATCTACCAACGAAAAGCCATTTTCCTCAGCCAGCACTGCGGCCTCTCGAAGCAAGCTCGGCTGTTCTCCCGGAGAATCGGAAGTTAGTGGATCGCGGCGAATCCCTAATGCTTTTTGTTCTCGAATTTTCTGATATGCACGCCGGACTGACACGTCAGATGCGCCCTTGATCTCCTGCATACGTCTTATAAGAGATTCAGTGGAGACCCCCCACTCGTTCCCCAATTTGTTTAAACGAGCGAGATTCATGGTCGAAGGAAGACTCGCTTCAATCGCCAATGTCGGCGTCAAGAACTCCGCCGCAAAAGCATCTGCCTCTCGTTCCTGCTTAGGATCGCCTGGAATCGCGTCCCTATGAAGGATCAAATGGCCTAGTTCGTGCGCGCAGGTAAACCGATGCCTAAACACCGACGAGGAACGTTCTTTAGTCGTCACTACGATTGGGCGTTGCATGGCTGAGGTTGAGAATGCGTCCACACGGCTCGGAACTTCTGGATCATCCGCAAAATTCAGTGCGGTTACGATGACGCCGTTATGTTCCATAGTTAACGTTAGATGAGAAATGGGCGCAGACCCCAGTTCCCAATATTCTCGAAGAGCGATTGCGGCTTCAGCAGGTGTCATTTCTACTGAACTGTCTTCAATAGATGGAACGTTGGGCGTTGGAAGCTGAACTCGCTTCTCCAGCGCGAAAGATAACTCCCAAACCCATTCCACGAACGTAACGGCCTTAAGCCTCTCGAATAATCTAGTAGAACGCAGACTACGAAAATGCGCCTGGGAAGCATCAATCTGACTTATAGGTCTCCCGGAAGTAAAGAAAGCGACAGGAACTTGGAGAGTCTGTGCTAGAGCCGCAATAACCGCCGGCCTAGGTGGCGTAACTGCTGCTTCGAATTGCCCGATCGCAGCACCTGAAACCCCGATGGCGTCACCCAAAGCCTGTTTAGTGAGCCCGGCTAACTGGCGAGCTTGAGTTAACCGAGTGGCTTCAAAGTCGTCATGTGCAGCTGTAGCAGAAACTAAAATTTCATTCGAAAAAAGCTCTAGCTGAAGTGGATCCGTATTACTCTTCATTCTCAATCTTCGATTTCAATACGAGAGGCTTTCGAGGTGCCAGATCAAAACGCTTAGAAACACTGGCAGCCCGCAATTTTGGCTCATTGTGGCGAACGCCCTTCATATACTCCAGATTGGTTAAATTGAGGGTTCCGTCATCCTTCAGGGATGCGTCCGCTCCAACCGCTAGATAGATCCCTGAAGCATTGCTTGCATAGGCTACAAGTACAACTGGATAGTAAGTTCCTAAATCAGAAGCCCCATCTGCTGCTGATGCCAGCGTTGCAAGAAATTCCTTGTCGCTGTCCGTGAGATTCATGTCGATGTCTACTTCTGCCCCCAAGCTCGGCTGACTTGGCTGACGGCTCATTTCGAAAGTTGCAGCCCGAGATCCCGAGGTTGCGAATTTCTGCAGAAATAGGTCCATGCCATCACGATTCGCATATCGCCAAAGAACTATGACTCGTCCGTTTACAACCGGAAGCTTAGTGGCTCCGCGCTTCGGAGGAAGAAAACTCACGTCAGGGTGATCCTTCAAAGATGTATTGAAGAGGTATTGCGCACTGTAATTAACAGAACCATATACGCGGCGATGTGGCGCGCTAATTATTGACTGAGCGTCCGCATGCTCCTCATGAGCAGTACGCATAGATTCATAGGCCAAGTCATGCAAATGACGTCCAAAACGACCGAAACGCTCCAACCACCAATTAATCTGAAGACCTGTCTCCACTCTTACCTCTTTCACATTCTACGAAAACGACACCCTTGCGCTTTAGATAAAAACTAGTTTAGTACACAATTGTACGAATTCATACTCCGTGCCGATAGACGACCTGCTCAGATCGCACTCAATCCACCCGGCTATTCCACAAATCACAATTTGGAGACGACCTCCGGCATGTCGTCTAGGCACCTATGACTTGAATTCCATACGTTCATCTGGCAGCGGAGTAGAGTGGGCGAGTCACGGACCGCGCCTTAGGGACCGAGAATGCACCCGTTCACAACTTCGTCTCAGCGGTCGCGCCTCTGGGCGTAAGCCAACATGTTGATGGGGTAGTGCCTCGCCTGAAGCCATATGCTGGAAGCTGCTGCGTACCAATAGAGGAGAGCATCCGCTGAAGTTCCAACGAAGTGATTTGTCTTGTCCGTAGGAAGCGCCAGATAGAAACCCAGTTCGTCCATGTTCAATAGGGCGCCTTTGTCTAGGAAACAAGCGTTATCGATTCTCTTATCAACCTCGAGTGGACCGTTGTATTCGTCGAAGGCTTCCGCAAGATTCTGCTCAGAGGAACTCTCGTAGGCAAAAAGGGAATAAGTGATTGGCCATGCCGGTACAGGGCCTCGACCGTAAAGGTTGAAAGCATCCACATAACCGGAAAGGGGGTAGAAGTATGCTTCCTTTTTCAAGCGCTTTATTTGCTGCATATTTTTGACGACCCCTGGAACGTCCGCCTTCGAAATACTTGACTTGACCTCGATAACAGCAATCACACCCTCGGCAGGCACCACGGATGTGCCGCCTTCGGACGAGTGGAAGATATGAGGCGTCCGAACGGCGTCATAGATGATCACGTCAGATTGGGGACTAATATTGCCGCAACTGTCGATTATTTGACCCTGAGTTACGCCTAGCGAAGACGGGAGTCGCTTCTGCAAGAAACTTCGCAATGCTTCTTCAGCTCCTGTGCCGCTAGTCAGGTTGTGCTTAATGACGTTGCGTAGACGCGCCAGTTCAAGCTGTAGCAACTGTGCATCTGTTCGCCAGAGGGCTTGAATATCAGTTTTCTTATTCTCACTCATGAGCGCCAGCTTATCGGACGTGCCTCTTTCACGATTCGGACTAGCCATAGCCTCGATGCGTGTTTGAATCTCTGAGGAAGGGATTCCTACGATTGAGCTTCTACCCCCTATCGGCACCGAAGCTGCGCTTTGCCCGTTGTAGCGCGCTTCGTAGCCTGAGCGCCTCATACCTTTGGCAACTAGGGGCAGGGCAACACTGACGCGACATTTAGCGATCACCAATCGCTGCTGCTCAATGCCGAAAGTTACAAGGGAGTAGCGCGCAACGAGAGGTGTTGCAACCCATAGGTTGCAAGACGTCTCACCGTGAGCCACTCCCCCAATTGAAAATTCGCGGAAACTCAACGGTTCGAAGTTCTCGCAACCATGTGTCGCAACTAATGGCATAGAATCATGTCTACACCATTAGTTGCGAGACACTTTCGAAGGACCGATGACCAAACTGATCGGCTACGCCCGCGTGTCCACTAAAGCCCAAGATGCCGATCGGCAAATCCAGGATCTTCTTGCGGCTGGGGTCCGGCGCGATGACCTCTATATCGACCACGGCCTATCCGGCGCATTGGCGAAGCGGCCCGGACTCGGTAAGGCGCTCGAATCGCTGCACCCGAACGACACGCTCGTGATCACCACCTTGGACCGGCTTGGGCGCTCCACCCAAAAAATGCTCGAATTAGCCGAAGAACTTCGTGAGCGAAATATTGGTTTACGGGTGCTGAACTTAGGCGGCGGTGACGTGGACACTAAAACCCCAATGGGTGCCATGGTCTTCACCGTCATGGCAGCACTGGCCCAAATGGAATTAGAGATCAAACGCGAACGCATCAACGACTCCGTCACCAAACGCCGCACCTGCGGCGGCGACCTTGGAGGTCGACGCCCGACCTTTACCGAGTCCCAGATCCGTACCGCGGCAAAACTCATCCAGGCCGGCGAACCAGCAACCCAAGTCGCCAAAGACATGGGAATGTCCCGCGCAACCCTCTACCGACGCATCAATAAAATGGACAAGCTTCACACAAATTAGCCCACTCATAAACATCGACTTCACCCTGGCTAAGTCCTCCTAGAACTTCCCGACGCTGAGGTGCCAGAGCCTCCCACTGATTGAATGGCCAATTTCCGTGTTAGGAGTATTCTCAGAAGATCACTCCACGAAGATTACCGAGCGTCAGAGGCGACACCCGGGGAACGTACCTGAATAAAATTCAGTAAGGCTCGTGGTCGGTCAGCTTAGGGAAAGCTGCCCTCAATGGAGGAAGATATGAACACGCCCGAACTACATACCCCCGCCACCCAGCGCCTCAATGAGCTGCTGCACTGCCCTATAACTCAAAGGCACCTCACCGCGTATGGATGGGTGGAAGGCATGCCAGTAGTCTTCGCCCACCGAGATGAGCTGGTGGAAGACGTCATGGGGTTTGTTTCCGTCCATGGGCGGGCTGTGCTCCTGGTGCTCACTGACGCTCAAACTGACGCCTTACAACTGTGGCATGTCACCATTCCCAGCCCCCTTTTCACCAGAGTTGTTCCTCTGCCATCGGGAACTACGCTCGCGGAACTCTGCGTCAGGCACAGCGAGAATAGGATCACGCGCTTTCGCGTCCATTTCTGGGCTCATAGCGCCGCGCTTCACCAGATCCCCCTCTATGTCAGCAACGACAACCACGCGGCGGATGCCCAGCTGTCATCTGATAATCGCTGAGCCTTGTGCCAATTCCCTAGTCAAACCTTTTAAATTTCTGAGAATCCTCACCGATCCCCAGTTTCGACGCTTCATATGCGCTCTGAGCAACGCGCGGCCCCCAGCCTTTGCCTGTCTGACTAGTCATTTTCGGCATTCTTCCGCCAATCCACTTTTTCTTTCCACAGGCAATTCGGTTCCTTAAAAACTGCCAATTGATGAGCTGACGTGAACTTTTATTAACGTTTACCTGAATCGGTAGCTTTGTTGCGCCGATCATCCTAGGGTGGAAACAACACACTAAGAACCGCAGCGACAGGCAGCCAGTCTGCGTTGTGTCTTGTTCCAAGCTGATGGGGATCACTCGGAAGACTCAAGAACACAGTGGAGGTAGTACCAATGCCAGGACGTCTCGTAAGAACGCAAACTGCCGAACGCGTCAGCGATCTGCTCGGATCACGTGAAGGACGCGCACACCTCGCCGCGCACGGCTGGGCTCAGGGAATGCCAATTGTCATGGCTGAGCCTGCCGAACTTCTCAACGACGTCATGGGCATGGTATCCATGCACGGGCGATCTGCCTTGGTCGCCATGCTCGACGCTGGCTCTGATGAACTTAAATTCCTCTATGTTTCCCCGCCGAACCCCGTATTGAAGTCAGTCGATCCGGAGGAAGCTACAACTCACATCCCAGAGCTTTTTGCTCGCACAGAGAATCAAGGCGCGGTAACTTTCCGAGTAAAGTATTGGGATTCCTGCGCAGTGGCACTGCCCCTCCCGGTATTCCACCCAGTGTCAGACACGAAAAGCTACGGGCAGCGCTTGAGCCTCTGACCCTTTCCGCACACTATCGGATGGCAGAGAAAGGAGCATTGCGGCTTAAGGCCAGTCATCGGCCATGCCGCACAGCTAAATCCGTAGCTCTCTACCAGTAAGTCTTTTATTGCGCCGCTCTATCACCGGTTTGATCAGCCTCGTTCAGCTTCGAAAGCTGAAGAGGTTCAGGCTCGGCTTTCGCTTCATTAATCGAGCACGCCTGTGGTGCGTGCTACGAGTGCGGATGCTCATGTGAATCGGGGGAAAGGCGCTGCAGGTCTTGATTCACCGCGTCGGGGTTTTCTCCTGCCGCGAGACGATGCACAGCTTCGAGCAGTCCTTGGACTTCTGCAACGCGGTGAGACCAATAAGTGGTCTCTAAACCGAAACCTAAAGCCGACTCCTTGGCGAACTGGTGTAACCCGTTAAGGTGGGTCTCCAAAGCGCTGGTCAAGTCACCGTACTGGTCAGGTGACAGAGATAGATGAATGTCTTTGCGGTGGGTGTTCAACATGAACTCCTGGGTTGTCCAATAGTTCTATGGCCTCTGACGGAGGTAGCCCCTGAGTGGTGGACACCCTGTAACTGACCCATAATGGTCAGGGAAATCAGGAGTTTTACCCATGCCGAAGAATACCTACACCGATCAGTTCAAGGCCGCCGAGGACCTGGGCATCGCGCGCGGCACGCTGAAGACCTGGGTGCGGCAGGACCGCCTCAAACGAGGAGTTGCCACGCAGCAGTCCACTGGCAACGGCGGCACGCCCGTCGCAGACTTGAGCGCCGAGCAGCGCCTGGCCCAGGCCCAAGCGGAGAACCAAGCGCTACGGGAGCGGAACAAGGCTCTGGAGTCCGCCAACAGCGTGCTGGCCGAGGAGCGAAACATCCTGCGCAAGGCCACGAAGTATTTCGCGGCCGAGACGAACTGGTGATCCGCTTCCAGTTCGTTGAGGACCATCGGGACACCCACGCGGTGAAGCGGATGTGCACGGTGCTGGGCCTGAACCGCTCCAGTTACTACAAGTGGCGTGAAACCCGCCAGGCCCGGGATGAACGCCAGCAGCGCGATGGCGTGTTGCTGGAGCATATCCTGCGCCACGACAAGGAATGGAACCGGACGCTGGGATATCGGCGCGTCACCGTTGACTGGCGGCCGACCCGAAAGTCCACAAGGATCCTTTGGTTGGCCAGCCGGTGAACCACAAGCGGGTGACCAGGCTGATGCGGCAGAACAACCTGGTCGGTGTGCATCTGCGCAAGCCCAAGTCCACGACCGTGAGAGATCCTGGCGCGCAGGTGTTCGAGGATCTGGTCAACCGTGATTACACCGCGGATGAAGTCGGCTCGCTCTACGTTGGCGATATCACGTACCTTCCGTACCGGAATGAGGGGAAGTTCTTGTATTTGGCGACGGTGCCGGACGTGTGCTCGCGGCGTTTGGTGGGCTGGTCGATTGCCGATCACATGCGCCCTGATTTGGTCGTGGAAGCACTGGAATCGGCTGCCATGGCCCGGGGCTCTCTGGACGGCGCCCGGATGCACACGGATCACGGGGTGCAGTACACCTCGTCGCAGTTCCAGGCGGTGTGCCGGCACCTGGGTGTGGTGCAGCCGATGGGCCGCATCGGGTCCAGTGCCGATAACGCGATGGCCGAGTCGTTCAATGCCACGCTGAAGCGCGAGACGCTGCAAAGTGCCAAGCGGCGGCAGTCTGAGCAGTCGTGCCGTGCTGAGGTGTTCCGGTGGATTGTTCGGTACAACAACCGGCGGAAGCATTCTGCGTTGGGCTATCGGTCACCGGTTGATTTTGAGGGTGATTATCCGGTTATGATGGAGATCGCTGCTTAGCGTTTTTGTTCCCGGTGTCCACTTCCCGGGGGCCACCCCCAAACTCATTGAAGCGATGGACGATAAAGACGGCACCGCCACCTTGAACATTAAGGGCATTACCCATAAGTTCGCCGCCGTCAGCGCAGCCGCCGCCCGGGTAGAAACCGTGGAACTGGTCAGCAAACACGCCAAGCAACGCGGTACCGCCGTGCGCGCACTGATGCACGATGACCAAGGTTCCTGGCCGGTCAAACGGTAATTCATTGGCATACCCGTTGCCCTGTTAGGGTTGAGTAGCTGCTGATGTTACGCCGCAAGTACTGAAGAATCATCCGATTTCATCTTCACTGACAGGAATATCTCATGGGCAACAGCCCTGAAGCAGCATTAGGCATCGCCTTACTTACCTCCCTCGTTCACCAAGATCGCGAAGCATTCCTGATCGTCGCCTCCGAGCTCGAAGGAGGTAATGCTCAAGCCGTCGCT
The DNA here is from genome assembly GCF_052114325.1 of Glutamicibacter sp. MCAF14. Classification (NCBI taxonomy): domain Bacteria; kingdom Bacillati; phylum Actinomycetota; class Actinomycetes; order Micrococcales; family Micrococcaceae; genus Glutamicibacter; species Glutamicibacter sp. MCAF14. The sequence continues at coordinate 521,091 of NZ_JBFREO010000001.1, read as the reverse complement.
ATCCTTGCACGGCTAGGAGAAGCCATGGTCGGAATGATCGCTGAGCTGCTCCAAACCAGCGAGGAGGAAGCCCTAACGCGTATTGCAGCATCCCTCGTACTAGACACTGAATAGAATCCGAAGAACCAGGAGGTCGACCATGGGCTGGCATCAGAAGAGAAGCAAGCGAAAGCACCTTCCGTGGATGTGTAATCCGGTCAGTGGCTGACCACTTCGGTCCGCTACATTTCGCGAGGAAGAATGATGACTTCGCAACTCTCGCTGGGATCATTCTAGTTCCGGGTAGACTTTGAGCTACAGGCTCGGTCGGGTGACACACCTCAACGACATCGCGAGTTCTTTCAAACAAGGACATTATTTGCCTCGCAGTTCTCAGCTGATATCTTCAGCTCCCACCGTGAAACCCGGTGATCCTCAAAGCTTTTTTCACGTCAAGCAACTGGTCGGCGATGCCGGACTGATACGTCGCCGGCCCGGGCACTACCTGGGCATCAGCATCGTGCTAACCACATTGCTGGCGGGCACCGTGGCAGGCATGATCTTGCTGGGCGACAGCTGGTTTCAGCTGCTCATGGCCGCGATGTTGGGTCTGCTGCTCACCCAATTCGCCTTCCTAGCCCACGAAGCGGCGCACCGCCAGATCCTGTCTTCCGGAAAAGCCAACGACAAGCTCGGCCGCTTCCTGGCTAACATCGTGGTCGGCATCAGCTACCAGTGGTGGATGAACAAGCACAACAAACACCATGCCACGCCGAACACCATCGGCAAAGACCCGGACATCGAATGGGACACCATCTCGTTCCAGCCGGCCGACGCGAAGCGCCAGCGCGGCCTGCTCAAGTGGATCACCCAGCGCCAGGGCTACCTGTTCTTCCCGCTGCTGACCTTGGAGGGGATGAACCTGCATCTGCAGTCAATCAAGTACCTGTTCATCGGCCAGCGGGTCAAGAACCGCCGCCGCGAACTGATCTCGATCGGTCTGCGCATTGCCCTGTACCTGGGCGCCGTCTTCTTTCTCTTGCCGGTAGGCATGGCCTTCGCCTTCCTCGGTGTGCAGCTGGCGGTCTTCGGCATCTATATGGGCGCCTCGTTCGCACCCAACCATAAGGGCATGCCCATGGTGCCGGCCGATGCCCGCATCGACTTCTTTTCGCGCCAGGTACTCACGGGGCGCAACGTGATGGCTCGCTCCAGCTTCGGCAACAAGGTGCTCTCCCACGTCTACGGCGGATTGAACTACCAGGTGGAGCACCACCTGTTCCCTTCGATGCCGCGCGCCAACTTGGCCGGGGTTTCAAGGATCGTGCGTAGCTACTGCGCCGAGCACCAGGTCCCCTACACCGTTGCCAGTGTCGGGGAGTCCTACGCGCAGGTCATCTCCTACCTGAACAAGGTCGGGCTCTCGGCCCGTGATCCGTTCGAGTGCCCCATGATTTCCGGGTACCGGATCTCATAAATAGACTGCTTGCAGTCGGCGAAATGATAGCTGAGGAAAGCCACCCGCGTTCAACGTGGTATTATTAGTCTTGGATATAATTCGGCTCACTAAGATCAGTTTTGTTTCCTCTTGGATTTTTAATAAGCGCCTCCTCGGATGAAAATTCTGCGAGAGCGAATCGCGTCACTTGAAATATTCGTCCTTGCTCTTCTTGCAAGGCATTCGGTTGGAAGCCTGGTTCCTATAGGACCTTCTCCACCGCTCACACATGCATCTGTATGATTCTTTCTTTACACCCGGACTCAGAATTCGATGTTCTGGTAGTAGAGCCCGCTTGGGCTTGATGAAAAATCGTCTTATGCATCTCAAGACTTACTGCGTGCCGCTTAGGCGGCACATGCTCAAACCACGGTCTCACCGCTGGCATAAGATTTAGGAATACACATGGCTACTGGCACTGTTAAATGGTTCAACTCCGAAAAGGGCTTTGGCTTTATCGCTCCTTCAGACGGATCCGCAGACGTTTTCGCACACTACAGTGCGATCCAGAGTTTCGGCTTCAAGAACCTTGAAGAAGGCCAAACCGTTGAATACAAGCTTGAAGCTGGCCCTAAGGGTCCTCAGGCTACCGAGATTCAGGCGCGCTAAGCACGCCTAGTAATTCTATGAAGAGTGGCGGGATGGGCTGTGAGCCCATCCCGTCATCTTTATTTGTTGGCCCTTTCAGGCTCTTCCTTCCATGAAGCCAGGGCTATAGGTAATAAAGTGTGTTTGGCTCAGGCGTGTTCCCGGGCCAAACAGTCATGAATCCGTGCTCTAGTATGTATTTCTCATCCAACCACGGCGGACGTATTGTCCATCTTCAGTGCTGGCGCCAGTGCCATAAAGCTCTCGAAAGACACTTCGGTACCTTCTTGGGCCAGGACATTTCGGGTGTGGGCGAAATCTTCGCGGTACTGGCGGCACGAGGAATAGGAAGAATATGCTGAAGTGTCGATAGCAAGGAATGAACTGGGTCCCGGAAGCTGGACTCACTAAATAAGAGCCCTGCTTAAACCGCTCATCGGATGGAAGACAAACACGCACCAAGAACGACTCGATGAGCAATGGCTGGCGAGCCTCGAACCGCTTGTCCGTTTTATCGACAACGCAGGCACATCCCTCGACATGTGAACTTTAGGCCCGAGGATGAGCGGTCCCCCGGCGTGCGGCTCCACGTGCCGTTTCAATCCGCTGGAGCAACGGAGGCCTATGGCCATCCGTTACGGCAAGCTTGCGGTGACGTACAGGGCAGCGGTTCTCATGCGTGCATCGCTTGGTGCGGAGCCCGGCTTTGAGTCAATAAAGAGGAACACGCCCTAGCGCCTATGAGCGCTTCGGCACCGGATGGCACAGCTAGGACTTTTGGTGCAGGCTAATCCGTCAGTTCCTTGCCGCGGGATTCAGTAATGGCCCATGCCGTTAGGGCCGATATCAGCAGCAGCACAATCGAATAGATCGAGAAGACCGTTTCTCCATATTCACCGAACCAGCTATCCAGAGCTGCTTGGAGATATGCCGCTGTTCCGCCGAACAAAGCTACGCACAGGGCATATGGCGCGGCAACACCGATAGTGCGAACCGAGGTGGGGAACAGCTCGGCATAGACCGCGGGCATGATGGCCGCCGAAGCGGATATGAAGATCAACATGACCGACATGGCGATGAATAGTTGCCACCATTCACCATGCACGACGAAGGTCATCGGGAACTGCATTGCAGCAGCACCAATAGACGAAATGATCAACACCGGACGCCGACCAATGCGGTCCGACATTTTACCCCAGAATGGGAGTGCCGCCATGAAGATTAGGTTTGCCGCTACGCCAACCCAAAGGGCCTCGGATGGTTCCATGCCAAGGGTAGCGATTGCATGCGCAGGGGTGGCAACGGACCAAATGTAGTAAACCACGGTGAGCCCAACTGTCAATCCGATGACTTGCAAGGCTTTTGTTCGGTTGGCCATGAAGTCTTTGATAAGCGAGGCCTTCGGCTGTGTAGCTTGCTTCTCGGCTTTCTTGTGCTTCGTGAACTGCTCAGTTTCCTTCAAACGTGCTCTCATGACGAGGGTGTATAGTCCGAAAACAGCTCCCAATGCGAAGGGAATGCGCCAGCCGAACCCATTCATCTGCTCGGTGGTTAAGACCAAGGTGAAAATGGCTCCGAGCAAAGTGCCAAAGACGATGCCGGCGGTCCCAGAGAAGTAGATCAGCGTTGCGTATAGGCCGCGTTTCGGTGCCGGTGCCATCTCGGCCAGGTAGGTCTGGGCGCTGGGAAGTTCGCCGCCGTGAGCCAAGCCTTGGATGAGTCTGGCGATCAGGAGCATCACCGAGGCAAATGCACCCACGGCTGCGAAGTTTGGGGTCACTGCAATAATCAACGATCCTAACGCTGCCAGGCCGACAGCCAACGTCATCGAGGTCTTGCGCCCGATGCGGTCACCGATCACGCCGAAGAGCACGCCGCCCACCGGTCGCGCTACGAAGCCCACGGCGAAGATGGCCATGGTTGCGAGGAAGGCGCTGGTCGCGTCTTGCGGGGAGAAGAGGTTATTGGCGATATACGGGGCGAAGGTGGCGTAGATGGCCCAGTCGAACCATTCAACAGCGTTGCCGGCACCGATGCCGAAGAGGCTCTTCGTCAGTTCCTTGCGATTATACGGTCGGTCAGTAGTCGACGTCGCGGCGCTGAGTTTAGTCGTTTCCATGAGATTTCTCCGGTCCGAGGTTAGTTGGCAGACAATTCAGCGAGCTTGCTGATGGCCAGATGCGTGTAGAGTGCGGTGCCCTTAGGCAGAACCTCATCGGAGAATTCTGCAAAAGGTGAATGGTTGAATTGTGCGTTGGAAGCCTCAATGCCCGGTGCCAGCGCTGACAGGAATATAAAGGCTCCGGGAACATGTTCGAGGACCCGGGAAAAATCTTCCGATCCCGCGAGCGGGTTTGCCATCTGCGCATATGCTGACTCGTCGAAGAGCTCCACCACGGCACGGCTGGCGAAGGCAGTCTCAGATTCGTGGTTGATTGTCACCGGGTATTCCGGGCGCAGTTCGATTTCAACGTCTACGCCATGCGCTGAGGCAATGCCACGCAGCAGGCGCGGGAGTTCTTGTTCTAATGCTGCAAAGGTCTCGCGGCTGAATGAGCGGACGGTAGCTTCGAAGTGCGCGGTTTCGGGGATAACATTGCGGGCATGGCCGCCCTCAAAGACTCCTACGGAGATCACCACTGGATCGAAGACGTCGAACCTGCGTGTAACCATCCCTTGCAGCGCAGTGACCATTTCCGCAGCAACATAGACCGGATCCTTGGCCAGGAATGGTGCGGAACCGTGTCCGCCCTGCCCGTGCACCGTGACGAAGAGGCCAGCTGAAGAACTCATCACCGGGCCGGGACGGCTCATAAACTGCCCCGAGGTTCCCAAGGCGCTCATGACATGCAACCCAAAGGCTGCGTCTACCGTTGCACCAGCGGCTTCAAGCACTCCCTCGCGGATCATGTGGCCAGCACCGTCGAATCCTTCCTCGCCAGGCTGGAACATGAAGACGACATCACCGGCCAACTGGTCGCGGCGATCCGCCAGAATCGTTGCGGCTCCAGCGAGCATGGCAGTGTGCAAATCGTGGCCGCAGGCATGCATCGTATTGCCCGTCTGGGAGGCGTAGGAAACGTTGGCCTTTTCCCTTACTGGCAAGGCATCCATGTCGCCGCGCAGTAGGACGCTGGGAGCATTGTCCCGCGCGGCACCGCCACGCAGCACAGCGGTGACCGAGCTCAGTTCTTGTCCCAGAGTCACCTCGAATCCCAGCGGTTCGAGCCATTCCAGGACTCGCTGTTGGGTCAATGGCAAATCAAGTCCGATTTCCGGTTGACGGTGAAGCTCATGGCGTAGCTTCTGGATTTCAGGCGCCAGGTGCTGGGCATCGCTGACAATGTTTCCCGAAGAATACATCGCGGACCTTCTTTTCGTTGACAAGGAGGCATCTTATGAGGCCAATCACACTGTTTATCATCAGGGACTTTAGAACGTGCGCCCGTAGATTCAAGGTTTAATTGCATTTGAACGTGGATCGACCGACAATAGTTGCACCATGATGGATTTCGAACTAACGCAAGATGACTTAGAACTAGTGCATGCGCTGCAAATAGCGCCACGCTCAAGTTGGACAGAGCTGGGCAAGGTGCTTGGAAGGCATCCGGCCACCTTGTCTAACCGCTGGAACCGCCTGCATTCGCAACGGGTCGTCTGGATACTGGGGCATTTGGGTGGCCGCCCGCAGATGCACTGCACCGTGCTCTTGGACGTGGAGGCGGATCCCCGACTCATGGATGCCACTTTGCGGGCATTGTGCCTGATACCGGAGGTGAATTCCGTTGACAGTTCCTCGCGGCATGCCGATTTCCGGTTGACCTGCATCGCTCCGGACTGGCTGAGCATGTCACACCGGGTGCTGCCCAAATTGTGGGCAGTGGAAGGGGTTCTGAGGATCAAGGCCTCCGTCTGCACACGCGTCTATGCCAGCGGAGACCAGTGGAGACTCGATGTCCTTTCACATCGGCAGGAGGATGAGCTACGCGCCCTGGCGCCAGCACCGCAGGTTTCAGTCGGAACTATCCCTGCGGCCCTGTGGCCCTGCCTTGAAGTCCTGCAGGTCAATGGCCGAGCAACAGCACGGGATATTGCCCAATCAACAGGACAGCATCCGGCCACCGCAGCTCGCTTGCTCAATGCCGCACTATCCGCAGGCATGATATACATCCGCTGCGAACTGGCTAGCGACTACTCCGGATCCCCGCTGTTGGTACAGTGGTTTACCAAGGTGCCACCGGGAATGGAAGACCGAATCGCGCAATTCCTTAAAACTTTTCGCAGCCTAAGATTGTGCGCAGCCACCACAGGGGAAGCGAACCTGACGTTCAACATGCAGCTGCATGAACCATCTGAAATCGCCAGCATCGAGCGAAAGCTCGTCGCACAGTTTCCGCAACTGCAGATCCTTGAAACCTGTGTCGGCACAAGAAGCTACAAGCGCATGGGATGGCTGCTCGATGCCGACGGGCGGTTCAACCGATGTCCAGACAGCATTGAAAGTAGCTACCGATCGAGACCGCATAGCTGAGGATGAACCACTACAGCTGGCTGCGCACCTGGAGGGAGGCGCGCAGCACCTGCAGCACCCCGTGCTCGGTATTGGCCGGGGCCGTGAAGTTCGCGACCTGCGCCACCAGCCGGTGAGCAGTGGCCCCGGCACTCCACAGTGCGGATTTTTCTTGTCGATAAATTTAAATTATGTATAGCTATGGGCGAAGATTATTCATTCAAAATATCATTACTGACAGGTCCTTTTATCGTTCTTATTCTGTTCTGAAGGCCTACTCTCCTAAACGGATTTTCTGTCCGATAACCTCCGTTATGCAAAGTAGAAAAGACTTTATTTGCTTCTACCGCACATAACGAACTTTCGGGTAACGCCTCGCTTCGATCCCCAACCCTGCCTTGGCCTGAGGTTTACCGGCTCTTCCGGATTGAAAGTGTAAACACCACCAAAAGCACGCAACTCAACAGAGCGTGTCACGACACAAAAACGTCGAGGGTATTTCAGAAAATGGAAGTTACCACACAACCGCTTTCGAAAGCCCTCGACAATGAACCATTCTACCTTCCAGACCCCCTGACCTCACGACCTTCTGCGGCCTGAACACCCTGGGCCTGACCGCCACCGGCCAACACCTTGAGCAAACCCACGCCTGGATCGAATACCGGCCTGCCACCGACGATACGTTCTGCCACCGCTGCGGCGCCGAAGGCATCCCACGCGACACCGACACCCGCCGCCTGGCCCACGTCCCCTTCGGGATGCGGCCTACCACGCTGGTCATCCGGCTGCGCCGCTACCTCTGCAAGCACTGCCAGCATGTCTGGCGCCAAGACCTGAGCACGGCGGCCAAGCCACGCGCCAAGATTTCCCGCACCGCCCTCAACTGGGCTCTGTGCGCGATCGTGCACCAGCATCTGAGCGTCTCGCGCATCGCCGAAGCGTTGAACGCCTCCTGGAACACCGCCAACACCGCAATCCTGGACGAGGGGAACCGGGTGCTGATCAGCGACCCCGCGCGCTTCGAGGCTGTGCGTGTCATCGGCGTCGACGAGCACGTCTGGCGGCACACCCGCACAGGGACAAGTACGTTACCGTCATCATCGATCTGACCCCTGTCAGGGACGGCGCGGGCCCGGCGCGGCTGCTGGACATGGTCGAGGGACGTTCCAAGCAGGTGTTCAAGAGCTGGCTTGCGGACCGTGAGAAACCCTGGCGCGACCGGGTGGAAGTGGTGGCGATGGACGGATTCAGCGGCTTCAAGACCGCTGCCGCCGAGGAACTGCCCGGCGCGGCGGAGGTTATGGATCCCTTCCATGGGGTCAAGCTCGCGGCGGAAGCGGTGACGAAAACCCGGCAACGCGTGCAGATCGAAACGACCGGGCACCGCGGCCGGAAGAAGGACCCATTGTATGTTTCGCGCAGGACGCTGCTGACCGGCAAGGAGCTGCTGAGCCAACGGCAGGAGCATCGGCTCAAGGAGCTTTTCCAAGTGCCCGAATACCAGCCGGTCTATGCTGCGTGGGTCGCGTTCCAACAGGTGCTCGGCGCGTACCGGAAGGCTGACCGTCCAGAGGGCAAACGCCAGCTGGCTGCGGTGGCTGCCCGGCTCAGTTGCATAGCCAAGGACGGGCATGCGGAGCTGCGCAAGCTCGGTGGGACCTTGAAGCAGCGCAGCGAGGACATTCTGGCGTACTTCGATTTCCCTGGGACATCGAATGGCCCGACTGAAGCATTAAATGGCCGGCTGGAGCATTTGCGGGGCATCGCGCTGGGGTTCCGGAACTTGGCGCATTACGTGGCTCGGTCGTTGCTGGAGGCTGGTGGGTTCAGGCCTTGGTTACACTCTCAATCCTGAAGAGCCCGAAAACAGCAGCCAACCGCGATCAGCGGTTGGCTGCTGTTTGCCTGCTCTACGAAGGACTAATCCGCCGGAAGCGCCTGGCGCAAGAATGCCGCCACGCGTTCCAGCGACTCGGCCACCTGCTCGTATCCTGCGGCGAATGACAGCCGGATGAACAGGTGCCCTTCGAACGGGTCGAAGTCGCCGCCCGGGGTCAGAGCCACCTGGGCACATTCCAGCACCTGGCGGCAGTACTCCCCGGCGGTGCCGAAGCGGTCGAGCACACGCTCGCTGAGCCGCCCATAGAGGTAGAACGCGCCGTCGGCCGGCGCTGCTTGCTCGATGCCCAGTTTTCCATAGTTGGCCAGCACCAGGTCACGGGTCTTCGCGAGCTCAGCGACCCGTTGCTCCGCCTCGGCAAGGCTCGACGGCTCAAAGGCAGCTACCACCGCGCGCTGGGCTGGAGCCGGGGCGCACAAGGCAAGGTTCGAGGCCAGGGCGTCAACCGTTGGCACCAGGTCATCTGGAACGATCATCCAACCCAATCGCCACCCGGTCATCCCCCAATATTTGGAGAAGGAAGAGACCACGATGGATGAACGGGAGAACTCCCACGAGGTGTGCCCCTTGCGGTCCTCGACGAATTCAATGCCGTGATAAATCTCGTCGCTGATCAGCCGCACCTCATTGGCTTCGCACCACGCGGCCAGCTTAGAGAGCTCGTCGGCGCTGAACATCGTTCCGGTGGGATTATTCGGCGACGCGACTACCAATCCGTCAAGGCGCCCATGTTCCTTCTTGGCTTCTTCAAGCAGCTGTACCGTGGGTTGGAAACGCTGTGCTGCACCGGTGGGCAGGTCCACAACTTCCAGCCCCAGGGCGCGAAGAATATTGGCGTAGGCAGGATAGCCCGGGCGGGCCAAGGCCACTATGTCCCCGGCGTCGAAGGCGGCTAGGAACGATAACTGGAATGCTCCGGAGGACCCCGTGGTCATCACGAAGTTCTCTGCCGGAATCTGCGTGCCATAGGTATCGAGGTAGTGCTTGGCCAAGGCCTGGCGGGTTTCGAGCAGGCCTGCGGTCGAGGTGTAGCCGAAATCCGCGTGCTGGGCATGGAGCGTGGCAGCCAGTTCATTCACCGCCGCTGGTGCACCACCTCCAGGTTCGCCCACGCACAACGAGATCACGTCGTGGCCGGCAGCTCGCATGGTGGCGACCTGATCAACAATTTGCATCACTTCAAAGGGAGCAACTTGGGAACGCTGGGAGGCTTGCACTATCAGTCCTTCGTTTCACTGGCGTGGAAAACCGACGCATCCTTGCCTTGGTCTTCTCAGCTATCTGATTCAAGGCTATCTGTTCAGGCTTGGTATTACATTGGCAGGCAGCCGGTGAGCAGGCTCACCGGCTCGGTTCACTCTCCGTTTCCCTTGCGTGCACTTTCTGGGCATCCGCACCAACCATCCTCGAAGTTCCCCGCCTTTACCGGCGATACCTCGCACAGGAGACAAAAATTGAAGAAGCCTGTTTCGGCTGCCCTCGCCGCAGCCGTATTGATCCCGCTGGTTCTTGCCCCGACGGCCAGCGCCGTTGCGCTGCCAGGCAAAGCAGCATCCGTGTCACCAGCGTCCGTGGCAAAGGATCCTGAATCCGGTTTCCGTGTTCTGCCCTACTTGCAGGCCCCTGCATCTGATTCCATGACCATCAACTGGATCAGCGAAACCGACGCGCCGGGTACCACCACCATCACCGGCCCCGGCGTGGGAAAATCCGGAACGCTGAGCAGCGAGCCGATGTACCTTGACCTCATGGAATACACGCAAGCCGAACTTGATCAGCAGATCGAAGGTCTTGAGCAGGGTTCTTGGCTGAAATCGAACTCCAATTACAGGCACTCGGTCACTTTCCAAGACCTGTTGCCAGGCAAGACCTACAGCTACACCGTTTCGCAATCCGGGGAAACGCACCGCGCGGCATTCAAAACAGCTCCCGAGGGTAAATCTTGGAAGAACGTGCGCATCGTTGCGTTCTCTGATTCCGAGACCGAACCCCGTGGCCGCACCGAACACCGCGAGTGGGAGCTCTCCCCGGTCAACGGATACGCCGCGGATTCCCTGCAGCGCCCGGGCACCGGTTCTCTCTGGGCGCAGAAGTTCGGCATGACCACCCGCTACGGGCAGCCGACGCTGCGCTACCCGCTGGATCAGTCCACCGCCTTCAACGAGAACCTCAAGCACATCCAAGCCGCAGATCCTGATCTGGTCATGATGGCCGGGGACCTGACCCAGGGCTCGGGCTACCAGCCGGCCTGGGATGAATTTTTCGGCCACGTGGCCGGCGAGCACTCGGACCTAGCCTCCAACGTGCCGTTGCTGCCTGCGGTGGGCAACTGGGAAACCTATGCGGCGCTGAACGGCGGCTACGGCTCGGATGCCGACCGTACCCCGGCGGTCATCTCGCGCAACCGCTTCCTGGACTACTTCTCGCTGCCGCAGGATCCGGCGCACCCCGAGTACAAGGGTTCCTACTACCGGGTGGACCACGGGCCGGTCACCGTACTGACCTTGGACTCAACCAATGGCCGCCCGGATGAAGACACCAAGACCGGCACCCTGTCCGGCGAGGTCTTCTCCGGCAATGACACGAATATGACTGCCGAAAACCTCTCCACCGACACCCAGGGCGAGTTCACCTTCGAGTCCTACGTCCAGGGCTTCAAGGACCTGTTCCCGGGCAGCACCGAAGAGGACGTGGACCTGCCGAATATGGATGCCGCCTCGGCGCAGTGGGATTGGGCCGAGCAGCAGCTGGCTGAGGCCCGCGCCGCCGGCCAGATCGTGCTGGTCCAGTTCCACCACTCGGCCTACTCCAACGGCGTGCACGGCACCCCGCCGAACCACGAGCACCCGGACAACCAGTCCGGCACCGCGATGCGTGCATACACCCCGATGTTCGAGAAGCACGGCGTCGCCGCGGTGATTTCCGGCCACGACGAGATGTTCGAACGTTCCTGGGTGGATGAGGATGGTGACGGCCGTGGCTTCCACTCCTATGACGTGGGTGTGGCCGCAGACGGGCTGCGCGGTGAGAAGCTCGTGAAGAATGCTGAGGGCGAGTATGAGCCGCTGCGCTTCAATTCGCATTCGGAGTGGTCCGCACCGGCAGACCAGCCCGAGACCTGGGCCGAAGATGAGAACGGGGTTCCGCAGCTGGTCTCTGGCGGCTTGCACTACGGGCATCTGCAGATCGACGTGGCCAACACCGCGAAGGGCGCGGAACTGACGCTGACCCCGGTGCACATTTTCCCGCAGCTGGACTCCGAGTACCAGCTTGAGAAGACCGAGCGTCGCGTCTACGACGACGTGGTTACTTTCTCGGTGGACGCCGATGGCGTTCCACTGGCGCAGTAGCAGCCCGGAGCGTAGCCGACACCGGCTAGCGGCCCGGAGAACAATGACTTCCGGGACCGCTAGCCAACACTCGGCAATTGCCGGTGCAGCTTAGACCGGCTGACGGCGCACGACGCGCCTGATAGTTTTGACCATCATCAGCACCAGCAACAAGATGCCTACATAGCCGTTGATGACGTAGACGATATTTACCATCTGTGAGAACGGCAAGACCAGACCAATGATGGTGCCAATGACGGCCAAGGCGATGGTCAGGTATTTGAACCGTGGGGTCTTATCTGCGAAGAAGCGCGAAGACACGGTCCACAGCAGCGGCACCGCGGTGGTGTAAATTCCGGCAAGGACCATTACCGAGATTCCAGCGGCCATAACCGGGCTAATGTCATTGGCCAGCACCAGCATCGGAATTTCGGTGCCACCGACCTTCGTGATGTTGGCAAGCAGCCCTAACCCGACGACGATGCAGGCCAGCGAGAAAAGCACGGAACCAACGATGCCGCCGGCGACTGCTTCCTTGCGGTTGCGTGCAGTCTTGCCCAGCGCGGTGAGGAACGCGGCCAACCACAGCATGCAGAACCCGACGTACGACAGGCCAGCCATGAACCAGTTAGTCGAGGCTTGGGTCAGGTCCAAGGACGGCAGCAGTGCCTGCCCTTCAGCGATTCCCGCCGGGTTGCGCATGATGCCCAACAGCCCCAAGGCAATGGCGACAATCACAATCAGCGGACCAATCTTGCCGATGACATCCACCAGGCTCTTCAGTCCGAACCAGACGCTGATGCCCACGGCCAAGGCCAGACCGATTCCGCCGAAGTACTTCGACAGTCCGTAGTGCTCCTCGAATACGGCCCCAGCTCCAGCAACCATCACGGTGAAGCTCAGGAAGACGAACAACACAGAGAAGTAGTCGAAGAAGGTTCCCACATATTTGCCACAGTAGTAGTGGAAAATCCGTGATGGACGTTCAAATTTCTTTGCCTGCCCGACTATGAAGAACTCAACGGCGACGTAGCTCATGAGCAGCAGGACGAGCAGACCTGTACCGAAGACGCCCCAGTAGCCGTAGGCGGTGAAGTACTGCAGGATTTCCTGTCCGGTGGCGAAGCCTGAACCAATGAGGAAGGCAATAATGGCGCCGGCGTAAGTCAGCACCCGCAGGGAGCCTCCCTTTTCTACCGTGTCCAGATGCGCACGGGTTGTGGAATTACTTGACATGAGGTCTCCTGTTGAATGGGTTCTGCTCCCGCACACGACCAACATTCCGTGTGATATATCAATATGTGATTAAAGATATATTTATGCACGTGATCTGGTCAACAGATTTTTGCAATGAGTCTTTCCGGCGACGTGAAAAAGCCAGATTCAGCATCAGGCGAATTGCACAGGCCTTACCGCAGGGCGCACTTGTCGGCACGGCTGCGGGTAGTGGAGTATTGAAGCGGACGGTATGTCACCAAGCAGGGTAGAGAGTAGGACGACAGATGAGTGAACAGCGCGTTTTCAAGGCAGTAGTCGGCAAGGAAGCCGGTTGGTGGAACATCTGGGTACCTGAACTGGATCATGTGACTTCCACTCGCAAGTCCCGCAAGATCGCCCTCTACACTCGCTCCCTGATCGCAGCGGTGCTGGGAGTCGAAGAGTCCTCGTTCCGGGTGGAGCGTGAATTGGTCTCCGCTGAAGAATTCGAGCGCCGCTATACCGAAGCCGTTCGCGCGGTCAACGCGCAGGAAAAACTGTAGGCAATACGCCAAACGCACATTGCCCACCACGGCCGCCGTCCCCCTTGAGGGAAGCGGCGGCCGTGGCCAATTCGGCTCAATCCGCGGAATCCTCCTACGCCTTCGGCATCATCGGGACATTCCTTACGGCCCTGCCCAGCTCGCCGAATCCCCGGTGATGGTCAGCGAACTCACCGAGCAAACCGACCTGCGTTTCATTGCGCATGTCGGGGACATCAAAGCTGGCTCCGAACAATGCACCGACGAGCGTTTCGTCGTCGTGAAGGATGACTTGGACCGCCTAAGGACACCGCTGGTGTAAACGCCCGGTGACAACGAATGGGTTGACTGCCACCGCGCCAACAATGGCGCCTACAATCCGCTGGAGCGCTTGGATACCCTTCGCGAAATGTTCTTCCCGGTTCAGAACAAGACCTTGGGCGGCAGCATGCGCGTGGAATCGCAGTCCGGCATCGGTCTCCCAGAAAATGTCCGCTTCACAAAGTACCGGATCGCTTTTTCAGTGGTGATTGTGCAGGGGTCCACCAACTCGCTGGCACTATGGTCCGGACTCGGACTCACCGAGCCAACTGATCTGAAACTCCAGGAAACCCAGTTGCGCACCGAAGCCAAACTCGAGTTGCTCTCCGAGACCTTCGCGGATGCTAAACGTTCCCAGGCTCGGGCCGTCGTCGTGATGACCCAGGCGGACATGCCACCCAGGGTTCGAAGATCAGTCACTGGCCAGCCCCGAGACCGTTTCCGGTTTTAAGCCTATGGTCGAAAGCTCTGGCCGAGGAATCGGCCAACTTCACTGGTCCGGTCTACCTAGTCAATGGCGACAGCCACCAGTTCAACGAAGATGCGCCCCTGGCCGCAGAGTCACCATGGCTCGATGTCTACTTCATCGACCCGGTGCCGAATTTGCAACGAATGACTGCGGAGGGTGCCGCGACATCCCGTGAGTGGCTACGCGTGAGCGTCGCACCGAACTCGGCTCAGGGCGTCGATGTCCTTAGCTGGGAGCGGGTTCCTTTCAGCGAATAGATCCGCTGACTCCTTTCAGTGCTTCTGGCTTGCACCGCGTTTCTGGCTCTCCGGATTCAGGACAGTTCGCGTTCCTTGACCGGATGGCGCGAGAGGATGGAAATCCTGTTGAAGGCATTCATGGCAATGGCGATCCATTGGATCGCGGCCACCTGCTCGTCGCTCAAGACCAGCCGGGCCGAAGCCACCGCCGCAATGCGTTCTTCCGGATTCGGCAGGTCGGTAGCCGCTTCGGCAATGGCCAGCGCGGCGCATTCTTCCTCGGTGAACAGCCCGCCGCATTCATCCCACGTACGCAGCAGGGTAATGCGTTGCAGGGTTTCGCCGGCTTCCAGCGCCTTGCGCGCATGAAGGTCCAAGCAATAAGCGCAGCCATTGATCTGCGATACCCGCAGATTTATCAGTTCTGCGGTGCGGTCGCTGATCCCTGCCGCGCGGTAGGACTTGGCGATATCTTTGGAGAATCTGCCAATCGAATTTCATAGCTCTGGATTGGTCTTATCAAGGAAAAGCGGGTCTGAAACGGCCATATGAGAACCATACATCCATGCACAGCGCGGCTGCACCAAACCATCTCGTTAAAAAGCTATGGAGACCAGCCCAAGCTGGTCTCCATAATGAATGCTACTTGTCGCCGTCGGCTGCGAGCTGGCCGCAGGCTCCGTCGATTTCCTTGCCGCGGGTGTCACGCAGTGTGGTTGGCACGCCGAGCTCATCGAGGCGGCGAACGAACTTCGAGGTGATGTCCGGTTCGCTTCGGGTCCAGATGGAGCCCGGTACCGGGTTCAGCGGGATCGGGTTCACGTGCACCCAGCCGCGGCCGCGAGCGTTCAGCTTCTTGGCCAGCATTTCTGCACGCCATTCGTGGTCGTTCATGTCCTTGATCAGCGCGTACTCGATGGAGACACGGCGACCGGTCTTCACGTAGTAGTCGTACGCGGCATCCAGTGCTTCGTCGACCTTCCAGCGCGAGTTGACCGGGATCAGCTCGTCGCGCAGCTCGTCATCCGGGGCATGCAGCGACAGCGCGAAGGTGACCTGGACGTTCTCCTCGGTCAGCTTGCGGATCGCCGGAACCAGTCCCACGGTGGAGACGGTGATGCCGCGGGCAGCCATGCCCAGGCCTTCAGGGGCGTCGGCGACCATGCGGTGCACGGCGTTCATGACTCGTTTGTAGTTAGCCAGTGGCTCGCCCATGCCCATGAACACGATGTTGCCTACGCGCTCATCGGGGTGCTGGCGTCCACCCAGGCCGCCTTCGGCGATGACGCGGTTGGCCTGGACGATCTGGTCCAGGATTTCTGCGGTGGACATGTTGCGGGTCAACCCGGCCTGGCCGGTGGCGCAGAATGGGCAGTTCATGCCGCAACCGCACTGCGAAGAGATGCACAGGGTAATGCGGCCCGGGTAGCGCATGAGCACGGACTCGACCAGCGAGCCGTCGAACAGGCGCCAGAGGAACTTGATGGTCTTGCCATCATCGGTTTCCAGGCGCTTCACTTCGGTGAGCAGCTTGGGGAACATGGCCTCAGCCAATTCGGCACGGCGCTCCTTGGGAAGATCGCTCATCTTCTCAGGGTCGGTGGTGTAGTGCTGGAAGTAGTGCACCGAGAGCTGCTTGGCGCGGAAGGCGGGCAGGCCCAGTTCCTTCAGCTTCGCCTGGCGTTCGGCCAGGGACAGGTCGGCCAGGTGCGTTGGCGGCTGGGAAACGCGGCGCTTGGTGGAGAACTGCAGTTCCGGACGACCATCGGCACCCATCTCCTGCTTCCAGCCTTCTGCGGTTGGAATGACCTGGGCGCGGCCTTCGGCTTCGGCTCGGGAGTTGGAGATGCGCATCTGCTGGGCGCGCTGGGCCGCGGCCTGCTCATTGCGCAGGGCCTTGCGTTCTTCAGCGGAAAGTGGGGTGGAATCGATGGAAGTCATTGCTACCTATTGTTTCATGTATCCACGGGTATTTGGCGGTGAGTTTGGGCACGCGCAAACCATGCCGCACCTCCAGCTTAGCCACGATGCGGCTTGGCCGGTTCCAGGAGCCGGCGCTTCAAGGCTTCTGCCAGCTTCAGCGCCTCCGAAGACCAGTCATCGTGAAGTCCCGCGCCACCCATTGATGCAGCCAGGCACTTGCTGCCAACCGGGAAAACACCGCGTCGCGCGGCGGCACGGCCCAGCCTGGCAGCGCCCTTCCCAGCAGCATGTTCACCTGCGCACGCCGGGCCGCGCTGCGGGCAGCCCGAAGCCGCAAGTCATCGATTGCTTGCAAGGGCCCACCGCCAATGACCAGCTGCGCCACCGCCTGCGCATCCTGAAATCCCAGGCTCAGCCCCTGCCCGCCAATCGGACTGATCTGGTGGGCGGCATCCCCGAGCAGCAGCACGCGCCGGTGGACCATCGAAGGCACCAAGCGGGTGGCGGTGCCGAAGAGGCTGGACATCGTGCAGCTGCTGGCATTCAGCAGATAGCCTGTGCGCTGGCCTACGGTTTCGGCCAGGAGTTCGGGCGAAGCGTCCTTTGGGTTCTTCTCGAAACGCACCACCCAGCGGCGCAGCCTGCCAGGCATCGGGAAGGATTCCACGATCCCGTGCGGATGCAGGAACAAGGCCGCGGTATGCGCCAGCGAGGTGGTATCCGGGAAGTCCCCCATCAGGTAGCAGCCATGATGGTTCTTTCCGGCGAAGTGGACACCGAGATCCGTACGGACCGCGGAGCGGACCCCGTCAGCCCCGGCCAACCAGCGGGCCCGATGCACTGCACCTCCAGCTGCGAATTCCACCGCCTGCTGCGATTGCGAAAGCACCCGCTCAAACGCGCAGCCATGCTCCACCGATCCCGGGGCGAGCTCTTCCAAGCGCTCGCGCAGCAACTGCTCGGTGCACTGCTGCGGCAAGGAGAGCACATGCTGGTAGGCTCCGCCAATCACCGAAAAATCCATGGCAGCGATGCTGCGCCCGCGCGAGATGCCCAGCCCTCCGCGGATCTGCACCCCGGCGCGCTGCGCTTTAGCTCCCACCCCGAGCTGCTCCAGGATCTGTTGTGCCGGAGAATGCAGGCCGATGGCGCGCGAGTGCTCCACCGGTGCGATGCACTGCTCGAAGACCCTCACCGCGCGTCCTTCCTGGACCAGCAGGATGGCCAGGGCCAGGCCTACCGGTCCGGCGCCGATGATCGCGGCCTCATCCACTGCCGGCCGCTTCCCAGAACAAGAGGTTTCGATAGGGGCGCTGTGCGTGCACTTCCCATCCCGGGCGGGCCAGCCGCTCCAGTTCCACCGGAACGTAGCTGCGCCGAATGGAAGTCAGGCCATCACGCCGGATTAGCGAGCTGCCCGCCAGCGGCAAAGTGGCCGCCCCGAACAATCCCAGTGCCATCGGTGAGCGCAGGATATCGCTGTGCAGTCCGATGCCGGTGCACAGCTGCTCTGTATCGACCTGCACTTGCTGCAGCTGTTCCGGGTCCAGATGATGCAGCAGGTGGTTGGAGAGCACCACGTCGAAGTGCGCGCCTTCGGCTACCACCCGGGTGCTGGTCGTTTCGTGGAATTCAAGCACCCCGCCACGTAGCTTACCGCGCGCCAGCCTTTGCCGGGCATAGCTAATGGCCCGCGGGTCCGGGTCAATGCCGCACACCTGCACCTCGAATCCATCGGCAAGCGCCCAGCGGGCCAGATTCACCGCGATGTCTCCCCCGCCGCATCCCACGTCCAGGATGCGTGCCCGGCTTCGGCGCGCCAGCAGCGGACGGATGCGCTGCACATAATTGCCCCGCCATCCAGCGACCGCCCGATTCACTATGGGGAATTGGGCGTAGGTGCGCCGCAGGAGCTCCGGGTCGCAATCCGGGCGGTCCATTTCCTCGATGGCGTCCGCTGCCCGCTCCAGCCGGAACATTATCCTTGCCCGCGCACGGTGAACATCCCGGTTTCCACGGTCAGCCCCGGACCGAATGCCATGGCGCAGACCCTTTCGCCATCGCCCGCGGCGGCGGCTTCCAGGATTTCCTTGAGCACGAAGAGCACCGTGGCGCTGGACATGTTCCCGTAGCGCTCCAGAATGCCTCGGGCTGGCTCCAGCTGCCCGGAATCCAAGCCCAGCCGGTTCTGCACCCGGTCCAAGATGGCCCGGCCTCCGGGATGCACGCCCCAATGCTTGATGCGCTCCACAGTCAGTTCCGGGTCCAGGTCCTTGGCAAACAGCGGCTGCAGAGCCCCGGTGATGTGATCATCGATGATGTGCGGGACATAGGTGCCCAGCACCATCTCGAATCCGTGATCTCCGATATTCCACGCCATGGATTCCTCGCCCACCGGGGTGAGCACGGTTTCGAAACCGTCCATTTCCAGCGCTCCTGCGCCCTGTGCCGAGACGATCACCGCCGCGGCGCCGTCGGCGAAGATGGCCGAGCCCATGATGGTGTCCGGGTCATTGGAGCTGTGCACATGCAAGGTGCACAGCTCGGCGCAGACCACCAGCACGGTGGCTTGCGGATCGGCCAGGCAGAAGTCACGGGCCGCACGCAGCGCTGGGAAGGCCGCATAGCAGCCCATGAACCCCAGGTGGTGGCGCACGGTGCTCGGCGCCAGCCCCAGCGCGCGCACGATCTGGTAGTCCGGGCCCGGGTTGTAGAACCCTGTGCAGGAAACGGTGATGACGTGGGTGATGTCCTCCGGCACCAGGTCCGGGCAAGCTTCCAGGGCTTGTCGGGAGGCGTCGATGAACAGCGTGCTGGCCTGCTGGGCGTAGATGCGGTTGCGTTCGGCGGTAGTCGGCGAAAGCAGCTTGCCTTCCGCCCTGTCGTAGAACAGCGGACTTTGCGGCTCGGGCAGGGAAAGGTCGAACTCATCCACGCAGCTGTATCTGGTGCTGATTGCCGCTGAGTTGAACGAAGTGGCGATCAGCCGCTGGCCCAGCCTGCTGAGATTCCGCTGGCTTGCGAAGACATCGCGGATTTCTTCTTGGGCCAGGACCGTCGTGGGAACTGACGTTTGGATCGTGCGGATCTTCACTGACATGCCCCGAGCCTAGACCCGATGCCAGGGAAGGTAAACAGCTCTGGCGAATTACCAGCAATTGCCCGAGTGTTCTGTTCCGTCGTGCGCGTGGATTATCTATCCCCTGCGAAGAATATGATTATTGTTATTAACATCAGATTTAATCGATCACGCAGGAAGAGGCCAGCTTGGCAAAGGCATCAGTTCATTCGCTTGAGGGTATCCGCCGAACCATCCTTGATGGTTTGTGGTCCCCCGGTGACCGCCTCCAGCCGACCACTTTAGCGGAGCAGTTCGAAACCAGCACGACAGTGATCCGTGAATCCCTGACCCGGCTGGCTGGCGAGAATCTGGTGGTCATCCGTCCGAACCGTGGTTTCTTCGTTCCGGATCTGAACCTGCGCGAGCTGGCTGATATCACCGAACTGCGGTGCTCCACCGAAGCGCTGGCTGCGCGCTTGGCGGTGGAACGAGGAGATGTGGCATGGGAATCGGAGTTGATCGCTGCCCACCATCAGCTTTCGCGCACCCCGCGGCGCTTGCCCGAGGAACCTGGCACCGTCAACCCGGCATGGTCCGAGGCGCACCGCAATTTCCATCATGCTCTGCTGGTGCCCTGCAATTGCCAGCCGATGCTCAAGCTCTCGGCCGACCTCTCGAATTTCACCGAGCTGTACCGGCGCTGGGCCGCTCCTTCACCAGCTGCAGGCAAGCGAAACGTGGAAAAAGAGCACCAGGAAATCCTCAATGCCGCCTTGGATCGTGATTCCGAGAAGCTCGGCGAGCTGCTGGACAAGCACTACCGCGCTACCGTGCAGGTAGTCATGGATGCAGGCCTGACCACCCTGCGCTGAGTCTGGCTAGCTCCGGCAGTCCAAGAGCACCTTGCCAATATGCTGCCCGGAGTCGAAGTACGCGTGGGTGGCAACTACCTCGCTGAGCGCGAACACCCGGTCTGTGGTGGTCTGGATTTTCCCGTCCTCCAGCAGCGGCCAAACGATCCTGGTAGTTTCTTCCATGATCCTTGCTTTTTCTTCCGTGGTGCGGTTCCGCAGCAAGCTGCCGATCAAGGTCAGCTTTTTCTTCATCAGCATGCTGAAGTCCAGGGTGTCGCTGGCACCGCCCTGCTTGCCAATGGTGATCATGCGTCCGCCCGGCTTCAAAGCATTGAGATTCCGCTGCAGGTAAGAACCCGCCACGGTGTCCAAGATGATGTCAGCACCGCCAAGGTCCTGCACCCGCTAGTCAAACTCTTCTTCGCGATAGTTGATCGCGGCATCGGCACCCCACGAACGGACTCGGGCGCATTTCCCTGCCCTGCCCGCTGTGGCAAAGACCGTGCCGCCCAGCGCCTTGACCAGCTGGATCGTGAAAGCCCCAATGCCACCGGTGCCGCCGTGGACCAGCACGGTTTCACCTTCTTGGTAGCGCCCGTTGAGCATCACATTGAGCACCGCGGTGGCCGCTACTTCCGGAATCCCGGCTGCATCCAAAAGATCCAAGCCCGGTGGCACGGGAGCAACCTGCCCAGCAGGCACCGCCACATACTCCGCGTAGCCGCCGGAGTCGGTCAGTGCCACAACTTCATCACCCACCGATATCCCGGACACATCGGAACCCAGTTGCGCTATGGTTCCCGAAACTTCCAGCCCGAGGATGTCGCTGGCGCCTTCGGGAAGATTGGCTCGGCCTCCACGCTGAATGACATCGGTGCGGTTCAGACCCGCCGCAGCCACCCGGATCAGCACCTCGTTCGAACTCGGTTGCGGGATGGCGCGTTCATGAATTGCCAGGCCTTCTGGCCCTCCGGGGGGTTTCGACAATGACAGCGCGCATGATTCAGGCTCCTAGATCAGGTTCAGCTTCATTATGGCCTGAGGCCATGGGTGAAATTCAAGAAACGGCTAGCCTTTACCCGTTGCTGGTGGAATGATGCGCTGGGTCGTGATTGCCTCGTTCATGGTGGCGACGGCCCGTTGCGCAGAGTCGGCCACCGGGGAATCCTGTGCCAGTTCCTTGATCCGTGCTTGGGTTTGGCCCGTACTCATCGGAGCGAGTTCGTCCTTGAGCACTTCCGGGGCGAGCCCAATCGCCTGGATGATTGACAAGACTGTGATGTCACTGGCCCCCGGAGTCTTGTGCCCATGCAAGGCGGCCTGCAAGTCCGCCCTGATTTGCCGCTGGATCTGCTCATTGATGATGCGAACGCTCCTCTTGCCCATCCCGAGCATGGTCCGCTCGCCGTATTCCACGATGCCAGCCTTGGCCAGGGAATCGGTAACCAATCGCGCATCGCACAGGCCAGAAATCCTGACCGCTTCATCCAATGAGAGCTGCTCTTTTTTCTCAAGCTTTGCCAGTGGAGCTGCCAGGACAGGGTCTGGGCATGGCCCGGCACCGATCGATTGGATTTGCCGCTGCTGGTCATCGCTGAGCGCCACGCGGCCGGCGATCATCAAATCGGATATGAGTGCCGCATTCATCCCGTACCCCGTAGCTGATACAACCGACTCCGGCTTTTCGCGGTCGCTGGCCATCAACAGGTAGAGCTTCTCTGTGATCAACATATTTTCAGGCTACCGGCCATCAACAGTTAAATTCTTCAGCCTTCCGGCGGATATTCACTGCTCGGCTCTTGGACACCTGTTTGGCTAGGAACTTTTCGTTTTCTTGGCAACTTCGGATGGAGAATGGGTGGTTCGCGGCGCCAAACGGTCCTGGGTCATTGCGGAGGTGGTTCGGATGAATACGGAGATCCAGCTGAACAAGATGGCAACTACCGATAGCTCAAAGCCGGTGAGGTTGTAATAGGACCATTCAGTCCACAACAGGAAGGCGACCCAGATGGCGCCAACGGCTGTGTAGGACAGCAGGTGGAACACCGCTGGATACCCCGGCAGCAGCACCACGGTGCCAAGCAGCAGGATAATCATCGAGATCGAGGCCAACTGCACGAATGCCGAGTGCCCTTCTATCGAAAGGTTGTAAGGCACCATTCCAATGCCAATGATGGCGACCGCGACCAGCAGCAGGCACCAGCGCACGATTCGCGGACGTGGACGGACCATCCGTGCCAGCTTGTAGCGTTCCAGGCTCGGGCGGCAGCGGTAGGTCTGGGAAAGGCGCACCAAGTCACGGGTCAGAAACTCGGCAAAAGCAGCCAGCACCAGTCCGGAAATCACCAGGGTGAGGTTGAAGGTCCAGAAGGAGCCCATGCCTGCTTGGGTTGTTCCCAGCGAGGAGAACATGCTCTTCCACCAGCCCTGGTCTTCGGCAAGCAGCATGCTGATCAGCACGCCGGCAGCCATGAAAATGCCCAAGACCACGGACAAGGTTTCAGCGTTGATACGCGCGGTGGCTTCCAACGACAGATACGCCGCGATGCCGGTGGCCGCGGCGACCGCCAGCGACCCTGCCAGCACGTCCAAGTGCAGCCCGTAGAAGGCCTGCTGGAACAGGTGGAAGACCACCAGAAGGATCATCACGGTGCTGGCTACATGTACCAGTACCAGGCCCAGCGCCACCACTACCTGACGCCATTTGGGGATTCTTTTCAGCCAGGGCTCGCGGGCACGCAGCATCGTGCGGAAGGCGTAGGCGCTGCTGGTTCCTGCGGAGACGGCACCGGTGACTGCCGAAACGGCACCGACAGATAAACTCCCAAATAATGCCGGACGTGTTCCGGCGAAAACGATGAATCCTACAATCAACCCAAACAGGGAGCAGAACAAACCGGCCCAGAGGGCCCGGCGTTCAATATCGAGCTCGGTGACTCGCTTGCTGAGAATGACATCGGGATATTGGGAATGCACGTAGTACATTCTCTCATTTTCTTTGCTAAAACGTACCCGGCCGCGTTCAGCGCCCTCGGGGCTACAGGGCCATGAATCCGTTGACCATCAGGCTCACCGCACCGCTGAAGGCAATGAGCACGACGAAGGCACGACTGTACTTAGCCGGGATCTTCGGTGCCAAGAAGTTGCCCAGCAGGATGCCAACTACCATGGCAGCGAAGCAACCCGCCCACTGTTGCCACTGCAGTTGAGGCATCCCGCCCTTGGCTACGAGCGAAGTCAACGACAGCACCAGGAAGTACAGCTGCACGGAGATGGCGAATTGGGCTTGCGGCCAACGGCTGGCTATCGCATACCCGGCGATGGCCGGGCCGGAAACTCCGGCGGTAACTGACATGAAGCCGGAAACTGCGCCGGCTCCAACGGCTAGTGATTTGCTTTGAGCCATGGGCAGATTGCGGATCATGAAACTGGAGGCCAGTGCGAGGATCACCATGATCGAGATGATTACGGAGAGCAGCGGCCCATCCAACGCTGCTGCGACCCAGGCTCCAGGAAGTGTCATGAGCATGGCCGGGATCAGCAGGATCAGCACTTTCTTGTACTCAACCTGACGGAAGACTTGGGCAAAGATCAGCAGGCTGCTGCAGGCGCCCAACAGATTCACCAGCATGACGCCTTCGTGCGGGCCGAGCACCATCACCAAGAAAGGAGAGGAAACCAGGGCAAAGCCCATTCCGGAAATCCGCTGGGTTGAAGCTCCGATGAAGACGGCTGCGGCCAATCCGAGCACTGCTGCCAGTTCCACACCGTCTCCATTCACGTATTGGTCTTCTATTACGTTATCTGAGCATCAATGAGACTTCCGGTTCCACGGCAGTGATCTTGGGATCTTAAGCTGAGGGGATGGGCAACGATGTTGAATTTCTGGTGATTGGTGGCGGAGCGATGGGCTCGGCGGCTGCTTGGTCCTTGGCTCAATCAGGCCATGAGGTCTTGCTGCTGGAACGCTTCTCCCCGGGGCATGTTCAGGGCGCTTCCCATGGAGCTACCCGGAATTTCAACCCTGCCTATTCTGAGCCGGAATACGTGCGCCTGCTGAAGCGTTCCAATGCCCTATGGGATGAGATTTCCTCTCTGGCAGGCACTGAACTACTCAAACGCACCGGGCTGGTCAATCACGGAATCGTCACCGAACAGCACGCCATGCACACCGCCTTGTCCCGAGCAGGGTTCGATAGCGAACTGCTGGGCATCTCCGAGGCAGAAGATCGTTTTGCCGGGATGAAGTTCGAAACCGAAGTCCTGCATGTCCCCGCTGGCGGCCAGATCAATGCGGATCTTACCGTCACTGCCTTGCAGCAGCTTGCCAGCAGTTCCGGAGCAGCGATCAAACATGGCCAGCGAGTCACCTCGATTTCTGTTCTGTCCGAGGACTGCGTTGAAGTCAGCTTCCACAACGGCGCTTCGGAACAGCGCATCCGTGCCCGTCATGCCATCTGCACTCTCGGCGCATGGACCCAGAAGCTGCTGGGCGTTGCTGTTCATCTTCCCGCGATCCATGTGACCGAAGAGCATCCGGTGCACTTCGCAGCAACGGATCTACCGGCAGCCTGGCCGGGGTTCAACCACGTCCTCGATCCCTCGCGCGATATCGGGTCGCCGGTGTTCGGTCCGATCTACGGCATGCATACCCCGGGCGAAGGCATCAAGGTCGGCTGGCACGGTTCCGGTTCCGTGATCGATCCCGATCACCGTCCGCACCAAGTGATCGATAAGCAGATCCGCGGTCTTCAGCAATACGCTGAGCGCTGGCTGCCCGGCGCAGACCCCTCTACGTTCGAATCCGTCTCCTGCACCTACGCGAGTACCGAGGATGAGCACTTCATCCTGGACCGCTTCGGACCGCTCACGGTGGGAGCTGGGTTCAGCGGACACGGTTTCAAGTTCGTTCCCGCCATTGGCGAAGACCTGGCAGCCCTGGCATTAGGCCAGCGAAGCACGGAAGCTAAGTTCTCCGCGTCGCGTTCAATCGCCAAGCCGGTATTCCTCGAACGGCGTCAAGCGGTTGGTTTGGGTTAGGTTCGGGTCTTAACTCGCGCATAACCCAGTTGTCTAACTTTGTAGGCCTGTCGGCTAGTTTGGAACTCCAGGAAATATCCTGTGCGCCTACGGACTGTATCCGTCCGGTCAATTTATCCTTCAAGGGGACTATTCTCTACTGGAAATATTGAAGCGTCAACTTCCTTTTGCTAATTTGGGAGACGAGTCCACGTTTTCTTGCGGACTGCTCACACGCTTCAGGAGGTAATTTCATGGCCTTTGCTTCGAACCAGAAGTCCCGTAAGGTCAAAGCTCTGCTCGCAGGCGGACTGGTCCTTGGTGTTGGAGCAGCGGTAACGCTGGCCGCCTGGACCGATCAGGAATGGGCCACTGGCAATTTCACCGCAGGTTCATTCAACGTCCAAGGCAGTACCGATGGCGCAGCATGGGGCGATAACGAAATACCAGGAGAAGCAGCCGCCATCTCTTTCTCTCTTGATCCAGACGGTCCAAATCCCGCTGAAAATTTGAGCCCGGACACCACTGTTGCTGGCGCATTTGCACTGCGCACTGCCGCGGGCACCACCTATGACGCAACAGTCAAATTACTGAGTTCGTCGGCGACTGAAACAACACCGGGTGACTCCGCAAACCTCACCTACGGCATTTTCATCGTCGATAACATGGCAGCCTGCACCGAGGATGCCATCCCAGCTGCTGGCAACGAAGTTATTGCGAACGGCACGGCTTTCGGATCTGTCTCTGGCGCAACCGTGATTAACCTGGCTAAAGGTGCCAGCACTACTGAAGCTGGAGCTCCTGTGACCTTGTGCTTCCAAGTCCACGCCGGAGCAGGTCTTGATGAAGGTCAGGTCAACAATGCGACATGGCAGTTTGAGGCTACCTCCGTCGAATAAGCGCCCACGGGCACACTGAGTGCAGGTGACCCCACTTACGGCCACAGCAGCTCGCGTCAAGGCAACCGCCCGATGCGAGCTGCTTGCACCGTCCGCGAATAGGCATGGATAGAGGAAGAGTTGATCCGGAAACGTACCGAAACAGCAGCCAAGCCCCGCTTGGCAACGCGTTTGGTCGACTTCGGACTGACATTGTTGGCCATTGGAGGATCCATCTGTTTGGTCCTTGTCGTGCTCGGAATCGCCTTAAACATCTCCATCATGATGTTCCGGACCGGCTCGATGAGTCCTACCATCGCTGCCGGCTCTATCGCCTTCGTCAAGGAAATTCCCGCTGGAGAAATAGCGGTGGGAGATATCGTCACCGTCCAGCAGAAGGAAAGCGAACTTCCGGTCACGCACCGCGTGATCGAGATCCAGGAAATCCGAGATGACGGGGTCGCTGTTTTCCGGATGCAAGGCGACGCCAACGATACTGCGGATGTCCAGCCATACAGCGTCCCTACGGTAAAGCGCGTATTCATTTCCATCCCGGGGATCGCTCCAGTAATCCAATGGTTCACCTCGCCGTACTTGCTGGGGGGCCTGACTCTCGGTGCCGCTGGCCTCGTAGTATGGGCGTTCTGGCCGCGCGATGAGGGAGCGGAGGATGCTGAAACTCGCGTTCTCAAGCCCCAACAAGGAGGGGTTCAATCCTTGGCCGTCCCCCTGCTACTGTTTGCTTCGGTAACTGCTTTCATGCCGTCCGAGGTTTCTGGCGAGCAGTCGGTCCGCATTGCGGGTCAGCACCTGCAGATGGAGTCGTTGCCTTCCGCAGAGATGAAGAAGATGAGCCCTGGGAGCTCTGCCAGCTGGGTTGTAGATACCTGGTCAGTAGCTCCGGACGATGGAACGATCGAGTTATCGATTATGTCCGGCCCAGATCAGAGCGATGCAATGCTTCCACTAACTTTGGCTGTCACCAATTGTGCAGTGCAGCCCGAATTGTCCTTGGCCTCCGGGTGCCCTGATGGCTCGCCGTGGGAAACCAAGCACTTTAAAGCCGCAGATTTTAACGCGGGAAAAGAGCGGAAAATCGTTGCTTTCAGCGCTTCGGCGAAACAACGAGTCGTGATCACCGGACATCTGGCGACTAATTCTGCCAAAGCTGTTCAGGATGCTTCGGCTTCCATCTGGCTTAGCGCTTCAGGCGCTGGGGAAACAATTTCCACTAGCCCCGACGACACCCCCAACATTCCGTCCACGCCAAAAGAGGAGAATAAGGCACTTCCTCCTACAGGCGTTGAGAACGTGCTCCTGCTTAGCGTTTTAGGCCTTGTCACCCTTGCTCTGGGAACTCTATTGGCTCGCCGTTCCAAAGTTCCCGGTGATATTGATGCCTAACTCGAAAAAGCGAAACCATCGCAATTCCCGCAAGGCACTTCTGACCGTTCCTGCGCTCGCGATCACCTCGGCCCTGCTTCTTGGCGTCGCAACAGATCGAATCTCTTCAACAGAGGCGGCATGGACTGATCATGAATTCACCCAAACAACGTTGTCCGCTGCCAACCTCGGGACTTTCACCCAAATGACTTGCCAGGACAGCGGACTCCTAGGCGGTCTTTTATCTGACAGGGTAGTCCTGAATTGGGCCCCACCTTCTGGCGCAGAAAGTTTTGCCGAAGGTTCCATCAAGTACGCCGTTTCTTGGGGCAGTACTATTTCAATCGGATTAGACACTGACAGCAGCGACATCGTCGATGGAAATACTTACACTTACAAACCGTCGGGTGTACTTAAAGCCGGAGTGACCACAACAGTAAAAATTACGCCATACCTCGATGGCACTGACTGGGTCAGCGATACCATCGAGGTAGAACTCTTAGAGGTAAGTCTCCTCGGACTTGGTGTTGTCCTAACCTGCGTCACCCATGAAGCATAGGTCGACTCACGAAGACAATGATCTCAGGTCCGCTTTTCTGGGGCCGAAGCAAACAGGTTCAGGCCCATGGCTCGTGAAAGCTGGCCGATAGCTAGCTGCGCACGCACCGAGTTGCCCGCCATATCCAATGGTGGAGAGAATGCGCCAATGGCACCCTTGCCCGGAGCTACCGCGACGATTCCACCGGAGACACCAGACTTGGCTGGAATGCCGATCTCGAAGAGCCACTCCCCCGAACGTTCGTAAAGACCATTGGAAGCAACTGTCGCCAAAGTATCGCGGCAAACATCCGCATCCACTACTCGCTTGCCCGTTACCGGGTTCACCCCGCCATCAGCCAGTGTTGCGCCCATAACCGCCAGATCATGTGCGGTGACGTTCAGCGAGCACTGCTTGGTGTAGACATCCACTGCGTCGTGCGGGTCGTTTTCCAGCCGTCCATAGCTTTTGAGCAACCGGCCTAGCGCCTTGTTGCGCTCATTAGCAAGTGACTCGGAATGGTAGACCTCGTCATCCAGCGTCAGCGGACGTCCGGCAAAAGCCGAAAGGCCTTCACGCACGTTCTCCCATTTCTTGGCAGCGGTTTTCCCGGGCATCATCGCCGTCGTGGCGATGGCACCGGCATTGACCATGGGATTCATTGGATGCCCGTTGTTCAGTTCCACGGCCATCACAGAGTTGAAGGACATGCCGGTGTTGTTCACGCCGATGCGTTCGCGCACTTCTTCGCGTCCATGCTCCTGGACTACCAGCGCGTAGACGAACATTTTGGAGATCGACTGGATGGAGAACTGGTAATCGCAGTCACCGACGGTATGCACCGAACCGCCTACGTGGGACATGGCAATACCGAATAGATCTGGGTCTGCTTGGCCGAGAATCGGAATGTAGTGGGCCAGCAGGCCCTCATCTGCATCCGCGTAGCGCTCATGGGCTTCTTGGAGCAGCGCGTCGATACGGTCGTGTTCCAACGCACCGGTCGAAACATGCTGGACGACGTCGTCGAAGTCGGTGGGAATGGTTTCGTTATTCCCCTCCGAGGGATAGTTCATTTTCACCTTCCTTCTACTGGGAACTGCGTTTTGATACTTGTTTTGACCCTACCAACAGCTTGGGCGAAAGGCATCTACGGAACAGCCCGCTCTATCCATTATCGCTTGCCAGCTGGCCACGGCATACGGATCGGATCACATGTGTTTTCAGCTACATTGTGGAACATCTAACAGCGCAAAGTACCTAGTTTGACTTAACATTTTGCTTATGGCTAAGGGTATTACTTTTCATACGCGCAAGTGGGTTCGCCCAGAAGACTTGAACGCAAACGGCACGCTGTTCGGCGGCAGCCTGTTGCGTTGGATTGACGAAGAAGCTGCGATCTACTCGATCATCCAGCTGGGCAACAAGCACGTTGTCACCAAGTTCATGTCCGAGATCAACTTCATCGCCTCGGCAAAAGAAGGCGACCTTATCGAAATGGGCCTGACCGCCATCGACTTCGGCCGAACCTCGGTCACCCTGCGCGCAGAGGTGCGCAACATCTTCACCCAGGAATCGATCCTGACCATCGAGAAGATCGTCTTCGTGAACATCGGCGAAGATGGCAAGCCCGAGCCGCACGGCTACGACCACATCACCTACACCCGCGATCGCATTCCGCTGGAAATCACCAAGGCACTGATCTAGTTTCAGCGCCAATACCCGAAGCCTCCAAATAATCCAGGCTTTGATCCAGGGCCCCGCTCGGCCGCACTTTGCTGCGCGCCCGGCGGGGCCCTGTTCCAATTGCAGGCAAAACGCGCATAGCTCTTGCGCTGGGTTCGCGCGTCCAGCAAAGTTGATTTTGCACCAAGGAATTCCCACCGATGCAGAAGCGAGAGACCCATGGGCCGAATGATTTTCGTCAACCTCCCAACCGCCGATCTGGCCAGAGCCGACGAGTTCTACAAGTCGCTGGGCTTCACCAAGAACGAGACGTTCTCCGATGAGAACGCCACCTCATGGATCATCGACGAGAACATCCTCGTGATGGTGCTTCAGCAGGAATTCTTTGCAGGTTTCCTGGTCAACGGCGATAAGCCGGGGCTAGGGAGCGGACTGCGCGAAGCCCTCAACGCGCTCTCGGCGGAGACCCGCGAGGACGTCGATGATTTCGTCGCCCGCGCCGAGGCTGGTGGCGGCAGCATCTACCGTCCCGCCGATGAGCCATTCCCCGGCATGTACCAGGCAGCGGTCCAGGACCCCGACGGCCACGTCTGGGAAATCGCGTGGATGAGCCCGGCGGCCATGGAGAACCCGGTCTAGAAAGCCGCTAGCGGATCTCAAAATTCCGCAAGTGCCGCAGCTCTTCTGATTTGCGGCGCTTGCGGAACTGCTTCTTCATCCCCTTGGCTGGGTACATCGGTTCCGGCCAGCGCGGACGCAGCTCGTCGCCCAGCGTAATGCCCCGCATGCGCCTGCCGAACATCGGCAGCACCCATTGCCGCAGCCATTCCAGGTCGCGCTGCGTGGCCTGCCAGAAGCCGACTCGGTCCGCGGCGCCGAAAGGATCGAAAACGAGCTGGTGAGGATACCCGAGAATCTCCAGGATCCTGATCGCCATATAGCGATGGCCCGCACGGTTCATGTGCAGCTTGTCGATATCCCACATGCGCTTGTCCCGGTAGGCATCCCAGTTCCAATAATCGACCAGCACCACGGAATCTGGATAGCTTTCCGCCAACTGGCGCACGCATTCATTGAAGCGCCAGTTGCGCCGCTTGAATGGAGCCAGCACCGGGTGCACGGGAATATCGAACCCGGTGAACAACAAGACTTTGGCACCGGTGGATACCAATGCGTCGACGGCTTGCTCGTATTGGCCAAGGAACTGCTTCATGTCCTTGCGGAACTCCAGGATGTCATTGCCGCCTGCATAGAAGGTAATCACCTCCGGCTTGAGTTCCAAGGCCACGGGGATCTGTTCCTCGATGACAGATTTGAGCCGCCGGCTGCGAATTCCCAGATTCACGTACTGCCACTCCGGATCAGCTTTGGACAGCTGCTTGGCTACGCGGTCCGCCCAGCCGCGCACCCCGTTGGGCAGCCTTGGTTCCCAGTCCCCCACGCCCTCGGTGAAGGAATCCCCGATCGCCATAAACAGCCGTCCCATGCTATCGACGCTAGACGGAGAA
Source organism: Glutamicibacter sp. MCAF14 (assembly GCF_052114325.1). Taxonomy (NCBI): domain Bacteria; kingdom Bacillati; phylum Actinomycetota; class Actinomycetes; order Micrococcales; family Micrococcaceae; genus Glutamicibacter; species Glutamicibacter sp. MCAF14. The sequence continues at coordinate 489,672 of NZ_JBFREO010000001.1, read as the reverse complement.
AGTGCATAGCGCCCGGACAGCAGTTGAAGTTAGGGTAAATGCTTGCCGCTTGCATCCTTAGAGCACCCTGCTCATGATCAAGCGGGGCAGGCGGCTTGCTTGGGCATCGCTGACTGCGATGACCTCGAATCCAGCCTGCTCGAATGGTTTCCGGGTTCCCGCGAATGCCATGGTCAGATCCATGTGTCGCTCGGCATCAACAGGGTTGGCCTCCGCCGCCGGCGTGCCAAGGCTTCGAGCAGAGTCCACGGCTCCTTGAAGCCTCCTGCGGTTCACTCCCTAGCGCCGGTTTCCGGGACGTGCCACCATGCAAATAATGCACCACGCATCCACCTCGCCCACCGGCCTGGTCGGCGTGGACTTCGCCAGCAATGGGATCTGGGAATGCGGTGAAATAATGCACCACCCAACCGGCACCCCGTCTTGATAAGCGATAATGCCCGGGCGCAGTCGGCTCATGGCTCAATGAGCGCATGGCGGCGAACCGGTCATCGGCGCCGCGCTCCGTGATGTCTTCAGCACTCAGCCGGTGCGACAAGCACCAGCAGTGCCTCCCCCTTTCCTTAGGATTCACTACCGCTGCGAAGTCCTCCATGCAAACCTCGCTCAATGGCTTGATGGACAGCCCCAGCCGAGCGGTGTCCTGAACATCCTGAGTCGGTGCCATCTGGCTATCCTGCGCCAGGCCCAGAGGGTTGCCAACCTCAAAGGCCGAATTCTTCGGGTTTTCCATAATGAAGTTCTCCGGTTCCCTCGGTGTTGGCGCTGACCTGGGCGCTCTAGTGTTGAGGTATGACTTCGACACCTTGGAACTTGCCGGGCACCGCAACGGCCCGCCCGCCTTTGAAACTCGGCTACACGTTGCTGCATCTGGCTCTGCTGGGAAGCTTCGGAACTATCGTCCTGACGCTGTTGGTTGCTTGGCTTGCCGTGGGCATCGGGCTGACCCCGATCCTCGGCATAGGCCTGATCGTGCTCGTTGGCCTGCTTGCCGCCCTCTTCGGATTGGCACGCTTTGAAATCCTGCGCATCAGCGGCCTCTACGGCATCGAAGCGGTCCCACTGAGCTGGCCCCAGCGCCGGGGACCGGGCTTTGGCGAATACGTCCGCTCGGTAGGTCGGGCACTGTCCAGCGGGAGGATGTGGGCGGCCGTTGGCAGCTTCGTCATCTCCTGCCTGCTCGGGGCGATCCTGCTCGGGGCGCTGGAGTGGTCGGTGCACTTCGCCGTTCTGTCCTTCGCTCCGCTGGCCGGCGTGGAGACGGTCCCCGGCCCGCTCTCCTGGGAAATCCCAGCTTCCCAAGCCCCATGGATGTTCTTGCTGGCCCTAGCCGGCGCTGCCGTGGCCGTCGGATTAGGGTTCTTGCACCGCAGCATCTCCGTAGGCATCATCGGCTCGCTGGCCCGGGAAACCGAGCTGACCGAGCGCGTGCGTTCCACCGCGGTGCAGCGCGAAGGCGCAGTGCGTGCCGCCGAGGTTGAGCGCACCCGCATTGAGCGCGATCTGCATGACGGGGTCCAGCCGCGCCTGGTCTCGGTAGCCATGACCTTGGGCCTGGCGCACCAGCAGATCGATGACAACCCGCAGCAGGCTAAGGAACTGGTGGCCGAGGCGCACGCCTCGACCAAGTCAGCCATTACCGAGCTGCGCCAGCTCACCCGCGGCATCTACGCTTCAGTGCTCGATGACCGCGGACTGGATGCGGCACTCTCGGCGGTAGCCGGCCGCTCGCATATCCCGGTCCAGCTCGATGTGCTGCTGGAAGGACGCTACCCCCGCGTCGCCGAAGCGGCGGTGTACTTCGCCATCGCCGAGGCGCTGACCAACGCGGCCAAGCACTCCCGAGCCCAGCGCTGCCTGGTCACCGTGCGAGTTCGCGAAACTAACGGGCAACCCCGCCTGTGGGCACGCATCGAGGACAACGGCGTGGGTTCAGCGCGCATCACCCCCGGCGGCGGACTGGACGGAATCAATAACCGCATCGTCGCGGCCGGCGGAACCCTGAGCCTGGACAGCCCGGCCGGAGGGCCGACAACATTGGAAGTGAGTGTGCCATGCGCGTACTAATTTGCGAGGATTCAGTGCTTTTGCGCGAAGGCCTGGTCCGATTGCTCGACCACAGCGGCCACCGCGTGGTGGCCGACCTGCCAGAAGCCAGCGGACTGATGCCCTTCTTGGACTCGGCATCCGAAGAAGACTTCCCGCAGATCTGCATTCTGGATGTCCGGCTTCCGCCGACCTACACCGACGAGGGCATCCGTGCAGCCCTGGAGGTGCGCAAGAAATACCCAGATCTGCCACTGCTGGTGCTCTCGCAGTATGTGGAGGAACGCTACGCTTCGGAATTGATTTCCACCCGCTCCGGGGCCATCGGCTACCTGCTCAAGGATCGCGTGGCAGATGTCAGCGAATTCGTCGCTTCCCTAGAGCAGATCGCAGCCGGCGGAACGATCCTCGACCAGGAAGTGGTGGCACAGCTGTTGACACGAAGAAACCACGATGACCGGATGCAGCGGCTCACCGACCGCGAACGCACCGTGCTGGCGGCCGTAGCCGAAGGAAAATCCAACCAAGCCATCGCCGCACTGCTCTTCCTCTCGGAAGCCAGCGTTGAAAAGTACATCACCTCCATCTTCCAGAAACTCGGCTTGGAAGCCGATGGAACGGGCAACCGGCGTGTGCTGGCAGCCCTGGCGCATATCCAGAACCTGGGCACGACCAACACCGACAGGACAGAATCATGACTCAGACACAACCAAGCCCCATGCCACCGGCTCCCGGTGCTCCCAAAAGCAGCGGCAACGCGCTGAATATCATTCTCGCTGTGCTCGGCGGCCTGGTCGTATTGACCTTGCTGATCGGCTCCGCTCGCAGCGCGTTCGCGGCACTGAACCGCGACCAGTCCACCCACAGTGCAAGCGTGCAGGGAGTGACCGGCCTGGAGATCTCCGCTGGGGCCGGAAACTTCGACCTGCGCTTCGCAGAGGTCAATGAAGCCACCTTGGATGTGGACAGCACGAATTCCCGGGACTGGAAGCTGAAGCGCGAGGGCAGCAACCTGGTAGTCGACTCACCCAATGGCTGGGGCAACTGGTGCTTCTTTGGCTGCGGCAACTTTGAGAACGCTGCGGTGCTCACCTTGCCCGAGTCAATGAATGACGGCAGCCTGGATGCCTTGTTCGATCTGGCCGCAGGCGACTTCAATGCGGTGGGTTCCTTCAGGAACCTGGACGTAGAGGTAGGCGCCGGGGACTTGGATATCTCCGGAACCGCCCAATTCGCTACGGTGGAAATCGGTGCCGGTACTGCTGAGATCTCCTTGGAGGACGTGCAGAAGGCCGACTTCGAAATTTCTGCTGGCGACTTGAAGGGGACGCTCTCGGGCAAGGCTCCTGAACTCATTGAAGCAACCGTGAGCGCGGGTTCCCTGGAACTGGAACTGCCAGATGCCACCTACGATGTGCGGCAGGATGTTGCTGCTGGCGATATCTCGAACTTGCTGGCCACCGACAAGGATTCGCCGAATAAGATCTCGGTTGAGGTCTCGGCTGGCAGCGCGAGTTTCTACCCGCAAGATTCGGGTCCCGGCCCGTGGGAAGACTGATCTTGCTCCGATAACGGCAAAACCTCCCTTCCACAGGTCCATTCAGATCTGCGGAAGGGAGGTTTTGCGTTCCCAGCTAGATTCCCTACATCACGTCCGATACGAACCTGCCGCAGAGCACAAGAAGCTAGGCCTGGTTCTTCTTCAACGCGGCCAGGCGGGCTTCAATCTCGGAAACCTGCGGCTGTCCAGCTTCGATTGCGGCCGCGCCATCCGCTTCTTCCAGCACATCCTGCGGTGCGCTGCTGGCCTTCATCGCCGCCAATCTTGCATCAACTTCACTGGCAGCCCCGAGGTCTTCAAGCTGGGCGAACTGCGCATCCAGCGAGGACGCCGCCAGCTCCTGGGCACCACGAACCTTGGCCTCGTCCTGGCGGATCTTCTGCTCGAAGCGGCTGATCTCGCTGGTCGGGTCATTGACGTCCAGCGCCTTGAGGGTGTCCATCATCTGGTTCTGGGTTTTGGCGTTGCGGGCACGGGCAACGAGCTCATCACGCTTGGCTACCAGTTCCTGGCGCTTGGTCTGCATGGTGTTCAGACCGGTCTTCAGCTTGGCAACGACCTCACGCTGAGTGGTGATGGTCGATTCCAGGTTCTTGGCGCGCTTTTCAGCATCCATCTGGCGCTGGATGGCCACGGTGGCCAGCTGGTTGAACTTCTGCTGGTTGGCTGCATCGCCGGCAGCAGAGTACTCATCGGCCTTGTTGGACGCGGCCAGGGCCTTGCCGCCCCACTCCTTTACTTCCTGCTGGAGCTTGGAGTGGTCATCCTCGGCCATGCGCAGGTTGCCGATGGTCTGGGCAACGGCCTGCTCGGCCTGGGCAATGTTGTTGGTGTATTCGCGAACCGACTGGTCCAGCATCTTCTTCGGATCCTCCAGAGCATCCAAAGCGGCGTTGGCGTTAGCCTTGCCGATACCGAACATTCGAGCCCAAATTGAGCGCTTCTTGGCCATAGTGCGTCCCTTCGTCTTCCGTTGCTTAAAGCTTAGGGGAATTAGCAGCGCCGCTCTAACCGAAGACCACGCTGCGTCGGCAATCTAGTCATTGAAATGGCGCAGGTACCGTCCCGGGGCATCCAGGAAAAGCCGCCAGTTCCGCACCATGTCCAACTCGTCGTAGTCCGATTCGCGGATTCCCCACTCGCCAATTTCATAGATTCTCGCCTCCGGCAAGGAAGCAAGAATTGGCGAGTGGGTGGAGAGAATCACCTGAGAACCGGAACGCAGCAGATCTGCAATATGCGAGAGCAGCATGAGGCAGCCATTGAAGGACAGCGCTGACTCGGCTTCGTCGAAGACCCACAACCCATTGACATACGAGCGCTCGGTGAAGAACTCGACGAAGGATTCGCCATGGCTCTGGAAATTGTGCTTTCCGCGCGAGCCGATGGAGCCCAGATAGGCGAAGTGCCCGTGCATGGTTTCTGCGCGCAAGAACACTCCGGCCTTGGACGCACCGGCTCCGCGTTCCAATTGCAGGTGCGAGGACAACCCGGATTCGGTGGGCTGGGTCTGGTGCATGCTGTTGCGGGTTCCGCCCTCGGCATTCAGTCCAAAGGCCGCTGCAATCGCTTCGACGAGTGTCGATTTTCCCGCGCCGTTTTCCCCCACCAGCACAGTCAGCTGGCCCAGTTCAAGGCCCTCGTCAAGAAGTTGCTGCACCGCCGGAATCTGGGCGGCCCAATCGGAACGATCCATGGGTGCCTTGGGATGTTCGGTGATGCGGCGAACCGGCAGAGTGTCAAAAAGTGCGCTCATGCACCCGAGGCTACCAGTGCCTGGGGACAACACGGCAGGATGGCGATAGCTACGTGTTTCGCTTGAATTCCAGACCGCTATCAACGACCTTGATTGGAGGTGTCCACGACGCACGTGGCCCTGTATCGATAACCCAGTCGACTTCTACATGCTCGACAGGGTAGAAACCCCAATCACGAATGCGACAAGCGAAACGATAAGTGGAGTCAGCACCACGACAGTTGCGTTGATTCCTGCCCATGCTTCGTTCCGGTCATTGTTAATGGCCCACATTGCCAGCACCAGCATGACCAGCGATTGCCACGGGAGCACAAAACCAGCGATCGCGAGTCCTCCCGCTGAAGCCATGTCTGGGGTTTCGCGAAACTCCATTGCCACATAAGAAATGAGTACCCCAGCATTCAAGACAAGCAGTGCCAAACCCCGCCAGCTGTCTCCGAGGGTACCACCGCGGCCACGGTCTCTAATCTCGGCCCAAATCATGAGTACCGGCAGTGAGAAAGACATCAGCAACGGCGGAGTCAGCAGCAGCATCGTTATCGTGGATTCCACCGATGTCGTACCGAAGGTCATGAAGACGAGGTAGGAAAGCCCGAATCCCATCAGTGCATATCGCGCCCATATTCGCTTGCGAAGTACTTGGATTCCCAGCCACAGCGACAGAATTACAGCGATAAGAACTATAGATAGTCGCATCGGCAATGGCAGGAAGCGTCCAGTGGCCATGAGCTCGGCTTCGTGCTGCATCCCTGCTGGATTCTGCGCGAATAGCATTTGCACATCTGGCCACACGATCAACGCCGTGGCCAGTCCAATCACGATGGCGAAAGTACCTCCGATGGTGCCCGCTTTACTCGCCTTTCCAATCAACCGCGGGCGTGGGGTTTCAAACTGCGCATCGATATCTGAACCTTGGGCCCAAGCTTTAGCGAACACCAGTGCCACCACCATTGCCAATGCCGCCATCCCCGGCTTCATCACGGCGGCGATAAATGCAACCGCTGAGGCTTCCTGCCCTGTCCCCGTCTCAGTCGACAGCTTCATGCCAATAATGGCGTTGACGATATCCAAGATTGCGACGGCCAGCATGACCAACGCGAAGCGCAACGGCACGTGCGAGGTGCGCCCGCGACGTCCTGATCCTACTGTTCGGGCCATTGCTGCTGCGAAATTAGTCATTGCGAATCATTCACTCATTCATTTGAAGTATCCGCATAAACTTTATCAATGGTTCTCCGATTAAAAAGTCGCCACTCAACATGGGGAGTGGCGACTTTTACGCTTGGGTAGTCCTTGGATCAGAAAGCCGGAAGCATGTTCCCCGCGAAGAACCCGGCGATCTCCTCACGCGCATCCAGCGGGAAGATCCCGGCGACGTACTGGTCCGGGCGGACCACCACGATGGCGCCGTTCTTGCTGATTTCGCGGTCGCGGAAGATGTCGCGGCCGTGGCCGGCTGCGAATACCTGGTTGATGTCGTGCAGACCGTACGGGACCTTCAGCGGCTGGAAGGCCTTGGGCACATCATGCAGCTCGACCTGCGTGTAGTCCTGCTGGTAGATGGCCTTGGTGTCGAAGACCGCGTCCTCGTCCCCGCCTGCCGGGGTGTACAGGTTGCGCGGCGATGCCGGATCGGCGCTCCACCAAGCGGCGAAGTCGGCCATTGCGGTGCCCTCCAGTGCCGGTGCTGCCGCATCGGCGAAGGCGTAGATGCGCCAGCGTCCGTCAGCCTCGTGGAAGTGGCCCAAGTGGCGCCAGCGGTTATCCGAACGGCGGATGACCTCGGCGGACTTGAAGCGCTTGCCCACCGGGAAGCCCGGGGCCAGATCCTGGTGCTCGGTGCCGGCGGTGATCGGTGATTGGGTGTACTGCGTCATGAACCCGGCAGGGAATTCCTGGGTCTTGGTGTAGTACTTCTCCAGCTCGTCAGGGTCTTCCCAATCGTCCACCGACTTGGCCATCAGGGTGGACCATTCCTTGTCGAAGTCGATCAGGTTCTGCGCGATGACCTTGCGTTCCCCGGCGTAGGTATCCAGCAGTGCATCCGGGGCGCGGCCTTCGAGCACGGCGGCCAGCTTCCAGCCGAGGTTGAAGCCGTCCTGGATGGACACGTTCATGCCCTGCCCGGCCTTGGCCGAGTGGGTGTGGCAGGCATCGCCCATGATGAAGGCCCGGGCGCAGCGGGTGCCGCGCTCTTCATCGGAGACGTCATCGAAGCCGTCGGTGATGCGGTGGGCAACCTCGTAGACCGAGAACCAGGCGACGTTCTTCACGTCCATGGTGTACGGGTGGATGATGCGGTTGGCGGTGGCCACGATCTGTTCCACCGGGGTGTTGCGGATGGCTCCGGCGTCCTCGGCGGTCAGCTCGCCCAAATCCACGTAGAAGCGCACCAGGTAGCCGCCCTCGCGCGGGATGAGCAGGATGTTGCCCGCGTCATGGGACTGGATGGAGCATTTGACCTGGATGTCCGGGAAGTCGGTGTTGACCATGACGTCCATGACGCCCCAGGCGTGCAGGGCGGCGTCGCCGTGCAGCTTGTGGCCCAGCGAACGGCGCACCTGGCTGCGGGCGCCGTCGCCGCCGACCAGGTACTTGGCTTTCACGGTGCGCTCTTCGCCGGCGCGTTCGCCAGCCACGTACTTGATCTGCGCAGTCACCGGATACTCGGCCTCCGGGTCGATCTCGCAGCCGAGGTATTCCACGCCGTAGTCCGGGGTGATCTTGCCCGGGGCGCGTTCGGCGTCGCGCAGGAAGTAGTCCAGGATGCGGGACTGGTTCACGTAGATGTGCGGGAATTCGCTCATGCCGGTGGAATCATCGGCGGCGCGCGAATGGCGCTTGATGTTCGCGGGATTTTCCGGGTCCGGGGTCCAGAAGCACATCTCCACGTTGCGGTAGGCCTCTTCGATGACCTCGTTGGCGAAGCCGAAGGCCTGGAAGGTTTCCACCGAGCGGGCCTGGATGCCGTCGGCCTGGCCGACTTCGAGGCGGCCCGGGCGCATCTCGATGGCGCGGGCGTTGATGCTCGGGAAGCGCGAGAGCTGGGCGGTGACCACCGAGGCTGCCGGACCGGTGCCCACGATCAGTACGTCCATTTCATCTGGAATCTCTTCGGCGCGGTCGATTCCGTAGCCGGCCGCTTCCTTGACGCGCGGATCTCCGGAGACATATCCCCTGTGGTGAATCTGCATTGATGGCTCCCCTAATCGCCGTGCCGCCTAACATCATTGTCTCTATAGTTGCGACACTGTTCTAACTATAGAAACAATCGTAGCTTTCACGTAGGCTGAGGGCAAGACGTAGATCACACCGGGAACGGTGCGGCGCCATGCGCGCATGCCAGATGAAATGATTGGACCATGACCAAAACCACCGAAGGCGGTTCGCAGACCCTGGGCCGCGGGCTAGAAGCGCTGACCTTGATCGGGGAATCCGCGACGCCGCTGAGCGTCTCGGAACTGGCCGGAATGCTGGGCGTGCACCGCTCCATGGCCTACCGGCTGGTCAAGACCTTCGAACAGTACGGTTTCGTGGAGCGCAACCCGGCAGGCGAACTCGAATTGGGGGCACGCTTGGGAGCGCTGGCGCGCAACGTCGCCAAGTCCCTGCAGGCTGCAGCCGCACCGCACCTGGCAACCGTCAGCGACGAACTGCAGATGACTGCCCTGCTGGTAGTCTTCGACGGCGAAGCCGCAGTCACCCTGAGCACTGCCGAACCCCGGCTTGCCGACGCAACCGTGGCTCAGCGGCCAGGCACGCGCCACCCGATCGACAACGGCGCACCGGGACGGGTCATCCGCTCCATGCTCAACCCCGAAGAGCACCCGGCCAAGGACTACGAATTCAGCCACGACGAAGTCATCCCGGGACTGACCTCAATTGCGGTGCCGCTGCTTCTGCCCCAGGGCAAACCAGCAGCCATCGCGGTGATCTATCCCCCGCTGGAACGCGATCAGGAGCATATTGCACAGGTTCTCAAGGAAGCATCCGCACGCATCTCGACCGCGCTGGGCCTGCGGCTTGCCTAGCTACGCGGTGCAGGCCTCATTGGAGCAGCCGGCATCGCGGGGGCGATAGGTGTCGGTTCCTTCGACTTTGTCCCAGACCACGTGGCGATGCTGTCCGCAGCGTTCGCAGGACGGAGCTAAGTACGTGCTTCGCTCTTCCATGGTGTATGCCCGGAAATCACCCATCTCAAACCTCCCACTGACTAGCCCCGAATCAAGGATTCAGGACTTGCTGGACCTGCTTGGTGCTTTCACTCTACGCGCGGACACCAGAACCGGCTAGAGGAAACCTGGAGCAGTTACCCACAGCCCCTAAAGCAACTGTCGCCGCCTCGTGCCAAACTAGTGCTGTGAATCGACACCAGCCGCTTTGCAAGCCAAGAATCCGCCACCAAGGAAGAACTCATGAGCACCTCTGAGCACAAGCTGCAGCGCTTGAAAGAGCGCATTACCCTGCTGCTGAACAAGGCTGAGAACACCACGTTCCCGCATGAGGCCCAAGCCTTCCAAGAACATGCCGAGCGGCTGATGGTGCGTTATGGCATCGGCCGGGCAGAACTCGATGCGCAAAGCGCCAAGGCCGGCAAGAAAAAGGAAGCCATCGTCGAGGAGCATTTCGATATGCATGGCGTCTACCGTCTGGGGCAGCGCGATGGCCTCAGCGCCGTAGGCAGGGCTTTCCGCACGGTCTCCATGCTGCAGACCAACTATTCGAAGTCCTGCCGGCTGTACATCATCGGCCACGAATCCGATGTCGCCACCGTCAAGAATCTCTTTACCTCGCTGATCGTCCAGGCTACTGCTGCCATGACGCACTGGTGGGCGGACGAGGGCAAGCTCTACACCCAGTGGTACTCCGACTCGGAGAAGAGCATTGAACGCCGAGAGTTCCAGCGCAGCTTCTACCTGCAGGTCGCCTCGCGCATTGCCAACCTCTATCGCGAGGAAAGCGTGAGCACCGGCAACGGCACCGAACTGGTGCTGGTGAGCCGCAAAGAGCAAGTCGACGATTTTGTCAGCAGCAAGTATCCCTTCCTGCGCCGCAGCCGCAATCGAGCGGCCTCGGGCAGCGCCAACGCTTCAATTGCCGGCCGCATTGCCGGGACCAAAGCGGATTTGGGCTTTGGAAAGCATGTTGATGCTGCCGTCGCGGGAGAAGTCGCCAGCTAGAGGATCTCCTGCCGCTGCGCATCTTCGATGTACCGGGGCAGGCCAGCCATCACGCCGACCAGGGTCTGGAAGATGATCAACCCCGCGATAAGCAGCATCGGCGCGGTCCACGAGCCGGTGACTTCGTGAAGCACGCCGACCAAAAACGGTCCGGGGAAGGCCAGCAGATAGCCCGCTGATTGTCCGAAGGTGGACAGCTTGGACACACCGGCTGCGGTGCGCGCCTTCAGCCCGATCATGGTCAGGGCCAGTGGGAAGTTCGATCCGCAAATGCCCAGCAACACAACCCAGAGCACTGCGTACTGCAGCGGAGCAATGAGCATGCCGATAATCGCGATCATGCCGACGACGCCGTTGACGATCACCAGCGGTGCCTGGTTGGCGAATTTCGCCGCCAAGGCCGGCATGACGAAGGACAGCGGCACTCCCACGCCCAGCAGGATTGCGAGCAAGGATCCGGCGAAGGCCGGGGACGCACCAAAGCCAATGAAGATCTTGGGCAGCCAGCCCATGAAAATATAGGCCACCGCAGATTGCCCGCCAAAGAACAGCGCTACCCACCAAGCAGTGGAGTTCTTGCTCATGGGGCCAAGATCAGCGGCCTGGGTATCGGTCTTGGCCTGCTGCTGATGGTGACCAATCTGGTTCTTGAGCCCGAAATACACCACAACCCACAGGACAAGTGCCACCAACGCCAGCAATCCCCAGAACCCCAGGCCCACACGCCAATTGCCGCCGAGCATCTGGTTCACCGGCACGGCGATGCCTGCGACGCCTGACGCGCCAAGGGCCACTGCGGTCGTGTAGGCACCGGTGGCAATACCCACCTTCTCGGGGAACCATCGCTTAACCAAGACCGGCATGAGGATATTGCCCACGGCAATACCAGCCAGCGCCAATGCAGTGCACAGCAGGAAGAACCCGGTTCCCGGTGCGACCGAACGCAAGGCGATGCCCAGCAGCACTGCTGCCATGGCGGCGACAACCACCAGCTCCGGACCACGCTTGCCAGCTAGCCGCGGAGCCAAAGGACCGAGCAATGCGAAGCACAGCGGCGGAATGCCGGTGATCATTCCGGCGACGAAGCCATTCATCTGCAGATCCTCGATGACCAGATCCAGCAAAGCCCCCAAGGAGGTGACTGCCGGACGCAAGTTCAGCGAGGCAAGAATAATGGCGATAATCAGCAGAACACCCAGGCTCTTAGGCAGGGTGAGACGGTTTTTCGGGAAGTCAGGCATGGTATTCACAGGGTAGCTCTTTCACATACCGGAACCTATATAACTGCTCCAGACTACGAAAACGGGCCGCCCCTCAGCAGGGACGACCCGTGAACGTTACGAAAAATAGCGCTTAAGCCAGCTTGGCGCGAACCATCTGGGAGACAGCCTTGCCATCGAATCGGCCGGCGATTTCTGCACCCACCAGCTTCATGGCCTGGCCCATGTCCTTCATGGTCAGTTCGTGCTCCGCGGCCAGCTCCCCCATGATGCGGTCAACGATGCTCTGCGCTTCTGCTTCTTCCAGCATCTTCGGCAGGTAGGTGGAAATGAACGCAGCTTCAGCCAGTTCTCGTTCGGCCAGGTCCGTGCGGCCATCCTTGGCCGCCAGGGCAGCGGTTTCCTCGCGGTTGCCTACTTCTTTGCGCAGCAAGGTTTCAACGTCCTGATCGTTCAGTTCGCTCGGGTTCTTTCCCGACTTCTCCTTGGTGCCGATGGCACTGAGGATATTGCGCAGGGTGGTCTTCTCAAGCTCGTTGCCTGCCTTCAGGTGGGCAATGCTGTCATCGCGCAGGCGATCTTTCAAACTCATGGAAACTCGCTTTCAAAGTACGTGTGATTTGAATTTTACTCGCTTTGCTCCTGAGTATTTTTTCCTGCACCTGTTGAACAGGTACCAAGGCCCACTTGATACAGTAGCTAGATGAAATCACTGCGCGCTGAGGCCTTCGGGATCGCGCTGGCCCTCGTCGCGGCAGTCCTGCTCATTTGGAAGCCTTGGGATTCATGTAACGCACCCAATGAGGTTTGCAGTTTCGCCTCCGCTGTTGCACAGCAGGAGGGCCTACTGGGCTACCAGGCCTCCGCTGGCACCGTGGAACACGATGCTCTTGCCAAGCCGGAGCTTGCTGTCGAGCTGCAGTTCGTGCTCTCCGATCAGCTCGATGCCGCGCAGGCTGGTGCTCTGGCGGAACAACTCGCGCAACAGGTTCAAGGCAAAGCTGCTGAACTGCGCTGGGCGCGCACCGAGCTGAGCCTAGTGGCAGGCACAGCAGAGCAGATGCAAGGCCTTGATCGAAAGAGCTACCCGCTGGAAGTCGCCGAGTCCTTTGCTCAAGATGCCAGCAACGAACAAGAGAAGCCCGTCCAGCTGGGCGAGACTGCAGCCTTCGCGTTCAGCATGCATCATCTCGGCGCGCCTGAGGTCAGGAATTACTCGGCCACCGCGAACAGCTTGGAACAGTTTCTGGTACTCGGAAAGTCCGCGGCGGAGCAGCTATCCCCCGCGGAACTGGCCGTGAGGGATTCTTTCATCAGCTACTCCCCCGGACAGCCCAGCGACTATTCCGAAATCGAGCTCATTGCCGAAGCCGTGAGAAGCGGGCGAGTTCAGAGCGTTCGCATCGCTGGTTCCGGGCTGGAAATGACGGTTCACGAAATGGAACCAGCCGGTCGGGCAAAGGACATCCAGAAATGGCTGGACCAGCATGAGGATTTAAACCGGCCGATGCCTTACAGGCTGTTCTCCCATGACTACAGTGAAATCCTTGAAGGGTGGGTTGGCGGCATGAAACCGGATTGGCTGATTCCCAAGCCCGTCGACCTTCCCGAGAATATTGAAGCTTGGCCTCAGGACCCAGCAGCATCGATGTGCGCAGCCGATGATCTCCAGATCATGCTCGGTTCTCCCGACGCGGCGACCGGCTCACGATACATGTCCGTCTACGCCAAGAATATTTCTGCCCACGCGTGTGCGCTGAGGTCCTACCCGCAGATCGATTTCCTCAACGAGGCCGGCGAGCCCCAACAGGAGGTCCAGTTGCAACCTGAACCGGGCATCATGCTTGAGCGTGTTCTCATTCCTGCCGGCCAGACGGCGATTTCAACACTGGAATGGAATGCCATGTCGACCTCGCTGGATCCTGATCAAACCGTTGCCCTGCGCATCCGCGCTGCAAAGGCCATGGCCTCGGAAACGCTCACGCCCGAATACGACGGCCAACCGGTGAGCCTGGACATCCTGGACGGCGCCACGATCGCGCAAAGCCCATGGGTCCAGGCCCGCGATGGGTGGGCGACGGCGCAGGATGCACTCAAGCCCAGCTCCCCTAACGCCGCCAGGCCCTAGGGCTGCAGCGTGCGCGGCGGGAACTTCTTGTACTTGCGGTAATGATTGACCGCGTTCAGCAGCAAGTAGAGCTTGCGGCGCAGGTTCTTTTCGGCTGCGAACTTCAACGGGTTGGAGACCTTGCCGGCCTTGAGCAATGCTTCTGCCTTGCGCCCGGTATCGCTGTCCAGGAAACGGCGCAGCAGGTGGTGCGGCAGCACGGTGAACAGCTGCTGGCGCGAGAGCTGCAGGACACCGGCTTCGGTATCCACCACGGCATCGGTTTGCGGGTTCGAATCATCGAACTGCGCTCCGAGGAACTCGGTGACGTAGAAGCGGGCCGGATTCACCCCGGCGGCGGTGAGATAGAAGTGGTTGCGACCCAGCCGCGGGTTGATCTCGAAGAATTTCACCGTGCCGTCACGGTGGTCGTACTTCGCATCGATCATGGCAATGCCCCGCCAGCCCAGTTCTTCAAGCATGCGGGCGCCATCGGCTGCCATCTGGTCATTGCGGCCGGTGACAATGGCCGCGGAGTTGCCCAGCACCAGTGGCGCGTGCTCCTCGATGACCACTTCGCCATAGCCGGCAAAGATGACCTTTTCTTCGTTGGTGGCGAAGTAGGTGCACAGGCGCATCGCGTCATCGCCGCCGGGAATGTATTCCTGGAAGATGTAGCCGGAGTTGTAGCCGCTGGCATCGATCTTGGAAACCAACGATTCGAGTTCATCGCGGCTGTTGATGGTGTGGATCTTCTGCTTGCCCACGAACTTGGCGGCGATCCAGTCTGCGGAGCTCGATGGCTTGCCGATCACCGGGTAGGTGAAGGAACCTGCCAGCTGCGCCAGATCCGCGCCCGGGTAGTACACCGAGGTGCGCGGGTGGGCGATGCCCAGCTTTTCGGCGAGCGCGTAGAAGTTCTCCTTCACCGCGGCAGCTTCAATGGTCTCCAGCTGCGGGTATGGGATGACATAGTGCTCTTCGAGCGCTGCGCGGTTCTTGGCGATCAGCATGATGTGGAAGTCCAGCGAGCCGAAAAGCATCAGCGGTCGATCTGCTTCCGACTTCAGTTCCCTGGCCAGCTCGGCCAGGGCGCTGGCGACACGGGCTTCATCGGCCATGGAGCCGATGGGCCGCAGTTCGATGGCTACCGAATGCTCGATGACCCCGTTGCCGGCTGCCGGAAGCACAACCGAACGCACCCCGTAGGCTTCATAGAATTCGCGCGCCAGGGTGTAGGTGCCGATATCTCCGCCGAGGATGACGGGGACAAAAGGCTGGGTTGGATCGATTGCCACAGTGCTGGATTCCCTACTTCTTGCGCCAGTTCATGTATTTTTCAAAGGCCCAGGCCAGTGGCTTGTTCAGTGCCAGGTCCCATTCGCCGCTGGTCTGCACGATGTCGCAGCCGGTGTTGGTCTTGAACTTGGTCAGGCCCGAGAGGTGGTGCTCCTTATCCAAGGTGGCGCTCACCCCGCCCTGGTCCAGGTAGCGGCAGCCGGCGGCGATGGAATCGCTGACCATGTGCTGCATGATTGCCTTCGGCGCGAACAGCTTGCGCTGCTCGGAGGAAGAAGCACCGTAGAGGTACCAGGCGAGATTCGAGGAGCGGATCAGGATGGCGGCAGCCAGATCCACGCTTTCGTTGCTGGCGATGTACAGGGTGCATGAGCCTGGCACGGCTTCGTTGAGCACGGTGTGCATTTTTTCGAAGTAGCTCAGCGGCCGGCCGGTGAACTCCTGGCGGTCCGCGGTGTGGTTGTACAGGGCATGGAAACGTGCCATGTCCTTGGTTTCGCCGATTTCGATTTCCAGGGTGCTCTTGAGCGCCTTGCGGGTTTCGTTGCGGGTGGTCGAGGAGTAGCTGGCCATGACCCCATCGGCATCCAGCTGGTTGCCCTCATCGTCTTGCAGCGCGACGCGGGCTACGTATTCGGGCTGGCCGGCGGCAAAGTCCATGCCG
The DNA here is from genome assembly GCF_052114325.1 of Glutamicibacter sp. MCAF14. Taxonomy (NCBI): domain Bacteria; kingdom Bacillati; phylum Actinomycetota; class Actinomycetes; order Micrococcales; family Micrococcaceae; genus Glutamicibacter; species Glutamicibacter sp. MCAF14. Next base: position 473,839 of record NZ_JBFREO010000001.1, on the reverse strand, counting down.
ACGTCTTCCTTGGTGAAGCCCAGCTTGGCCAGTGCATCGTTCAGCGCCAGTGCGGTCTGCGAACTGCTCTTGAGCTCAAGGTCTGCGAGCTGGCTGAAGCCTTCCTTGCCCAGGTTCTTGCGTACCGCAGCGGCACCCCAGGTGCGCACGGCCAATCCCGGACCCATCTTCAGCTGGAACGCGCCGCGATTCTTCAGGTAGGCGGACAGCGGAGCGATGACCTGCTCGGCTGCATAGCTGCCGAAATCGATGACCGGGCCATCGGGGATGTAGGCGAGGGTCTTCTTGATGACCGGGGCCGCGCGGTGCAGTACCAGCGCGGTTCCCACCAGTTCATCCTCCTCGAACCAACCGAGGGATTCTCCACGCCAGCCACTCTTGACCTGAGCCCACTCGGGACGCTGCAGGAAGCTGACGTCTTGGGCGGTCTCAAGGAATGCTGAGTGCTCGGTGCCGGAAATCGGACGCACATGAAGTTCGTTGTGGCTCACGGGTGAAATCCTATCGTGCTTCCCTTGCCTATTGGGGGATGCCACATACCCCCAGAGGGTACTTGACTTAATACCCCCTAGGGGTATAATCGGAGCATGGATACCACCCAGAGTCCGAATGGGCACGCCGAACACCATGGCTATCACGCGGATAAAAGCGCACTGGAGCGCCGCTTGAAACGCATTGAAGGCCAGGTGCGCGGGGTTGCCAGGATGGTAGATGAGGACAAATACTGCATCGACATCCTCACGCAGATCTCCGCGATCAACGCTGCATTGCACAAGGTCAGCGTGCAACTGATCGATGACCACATCGGACACTGCGTCGTAGATGCGGCCAAGTCTTCTATCGAATCGGGCGACCCGCGCATCGTGCAAGAGAAAATTGCCGAGGCCACCGCCGCCATTTCGCGCCTGGTGCGATAAGCACCTGGATTACCCGAAGTTTCCAATTCACACCGAATTCATTGAAAGAGAGCAAGATCATGAGCCACAACTGCAATTGCGGATGCTCCTCGGAGAAGAACTCCAACCAGGGCCTGCAGATCATTCCACGTGAGCAGAGCAGCCCGCTGGCCACCCGGACGGAACTCAAGATTTCCGGGATGACCTGCGCGCACTGCGTAGCATCGGTCACCGAAGAACTGAAGGAAATTGTAGGCGTGCAGGATGTCGAAGTCGTTCTCGACGCCAAGGGAGTCTCCACCGCAACGGTAACCTCCGCCAGTTCCCTGGACGAAGCGAGCATCCGCAGCGCCATTGACGAGGCCGGCTACACGCTCGAAGCCATTAATTCCTAGCCGAAAAAGCCAGGCGCAAAGCCTGGCAAACGGCAAGAAAGAGTCAAGGTAAAAATCATGACTTCCCCCGCCCCGCACGAAACCCGCGCGGAACCCCGTATAGTCGACCTGGATATCCAGGGAATGACCTGCGCATCCTGCGTGAACCGCGTGGAACGAAAACTCGGCAAGCTGCCCGGCGTCAGCGCATCGGTGAATCTGCCGCTGGAAACCGCCAAGGTCCAGGTTCCGGCAGATATCAGCGACGAAACGCTGATCAGCACCGTTGCAGCAGCCGGCTACACCGCTTCACTGAAGCAGCCTGCCAAGCCGGCGCACGCACATCATGCGGGGCCGGGAGAAGAAGACCACGGCGGACACGAGCATCTGGTTCCAGAGAATCTGCTGCGGCGCCTGATCATATCTTCGGTCTTCACCATCCCGCTCTTCATCATTTCCATGATCCCCGGGGCCCAGTTCCCGCACTGGGGCTGGGTTGCCTTCGCACTGGCCACCCCCGTGGTCTTCTATGGCGCGTGGCCCTTCCACAAGGCCGCGGCGATCAACGCACGGCACTTCGCCTCCACCATGGACACCTTGGTGTCCTTGGGCGTGCTCGCCGCCTACCTCTTCTCGGCCATTCAGCTGATCCTGGATCCGCAGATGACCGCGCACACCGGCATGTCGATGTCCGAACACGCACTGTACTTCGAAACCGCCGGCGTCGTGGCTACCTTGCTGCTGCTGGGCCGCTTCCTGGAGCACCGGGCGAAGTCTTCGGCATCCGATGCCCTGAAATCATTGCTGAGCTTGGGTGCCAAGGACGCGGTCGTGCTGCGCGACGGCAAGGAAGCGAGGATTCCGGCCGAGCAGGTCCAGGTGGGAGATCACTTCGTGGTGCGCCCGGGTGAGAAGATCGCCACCGACGGCGTGGTCGTTGACGGCGCCAGCGCCGTGGACACCTCGCTGCTGACCGGCGAATCAGTTCCACAAAAGGTAGGTGCCGGCGACGAGGTCACCGGCGCAACGCTGAACACCTCCGGACGCCTGGTCATCGAAGCCACCCGCATTGGCTCCGACACCACTTTGGCGCAGATGGGCAAGTTGGTCTCCGAAGCCCAATCGGGCAAGGCTCCTATCGCCCGGCTGGCCGACAGGATCTCCGCAGTCTTCGTGCCCATCGTCTTGGCCATTGCCGTTCTCACCTTCGCCATCTGGTTCTTCACCAGTGGCGATACCTATCAGGCATTCACCGCCGCGGTGGCAGTTCTAGTCATCGCCTGCCCTTGCGCCCTTGGCCTGGCAACCCCGATCGGCTTGCTGGTGGGCACTGGACGCGGCGCGCAGCTTGGCATCTTAATCCGTGGCCCCCAGGTCCTGGAAGATACCCGCAAGCTGGACACCATCGTGCTTGATAAGACTGGAACCGTTACCACCGGCGTCATGACCCACCTGGGCACCGAAGCCATCGATGGCATCAGCCCCGATGAAGCCCTGATGCTGGCCGGCGCTGTGGAGCACCACTCCGAGCATCCGATTGCCCAGGCCATCGCCAAGGCGGCAGCCGAATTGGGCCCGTTGCCACAGGCCAGCGGCTTCGACTCGGATCCGGGCGGCGGCGTGCTCGGCATGGTCAACGGCCATCACGTAGTCGTAGGCCGGCACAGCTGGCTGGAACTGCAGGGCACCGTTCTGGACGCCACTGCGATGGCCATGCTCGAAGAAGCCGAACAGTCCGGCGCTACCGCCATCCTGGTCTCGGTAGACCACCAGTTCCAGGCCGTGATTTCGGTAGCAGATAAGATCAAGGACACCTCGGCCAAGGCGATTGGCGAACTTCAGGACCGCGGCCTGCGCGTAGTGCTGCTGACCGGCGATAACAAGTCGGTGGCAACCAAGGTCGCCGCACAGGTAGGCATCAAGGCGGAGGATGTCTTTGCCGGGGTCTTCCCAGCAGACAAGGCCAAGGCGATCACCGCCCTGCAAGAGCAAGGCAAGGTCGTGGCCATGGTAGGTGATGGCGTGAATGACGCGCCGGCGCTGGCCCAGGCCGATCTAGGCATCGCCATGGGTTCTGGCACCGATGTGGCCATCGAGGCAGCTGACATCACCTTGATGGGCAACGACTTGCATCAGGTCACCCAGGCCATCGATTTGTCCGCCAAGACCCTGTCCACCATCAAGATGAACCTGTTCTGGGCTTTCGCCTACAACACCGCAGGCATCCCGATTGCGGCCTTGGGGCTGCTCAATCCGATGATCGCCGGAGCCGCGATGGCAGCCAGCTCGGTGCTGGTGGTCCTCAACTCCCTGCGTCTGCGCAGTTTCGGAAAATAAGACCCGGCAAAGGGCAAGCGGGGCATCGGTTGATCCGATGCCCCGCTTGCTGCCGTTCACAGCACTTCATGCCCAAACGTTACGAAACATCAAAAGCCTTATTTCCCCTAACGAATCCCCAGCTTCGCATGCCCTCGCGGAAAATTTGCGTCCAAAATGTGAAATGCGATTTGCGCCACATATTAAATTCTGGGCATACTGTGATCGCAATCACCACTTATGCCGCTGACGCGTGGCGGGAGAATTCCGTCCTAGCCAAGGGCGGGTGCCGTAGGAGCAATTTCCTCCCCAGGAAACTCTCAGGCCCCCGCACCGCCACGAACAAGGCAAATCTGGAAAGCAGTGCGGAAGCATCCGCACTCACCGAAGGAGCAAAGCTTCACCCAGTATTCGGGCCGAAGTGAAAACTCTCAGGTAGTAATACAGATTGGGGAGGGACCACGAACAGTGCCGCATCAAGCGCACCAGATTCGAGGTACTCCCCGTGGCATCCGCGACTGCTGCTCCGAGCGCAGCAATTCGTGCCTGCCTAGCTGGAATGCCGCGAATCGGATGTGTCAACCGAAGCGAGTATCTGCGCTCCAAGCCAACCAGCCTTGGAGGCAGGACACCTTCGGGGCGTCACGCCACACTTCTGGAAGGCAACCAGCATGAGTACCACAAGTTCCGATCCCACTCTCGAGCGCGGACTCTCCAATCGTCATATCCAGCTGATCGCCATTGGCGGCGCTATCGGCACCGGCCTGTTCATGGGCTCGGGAAAGACCATCGCGGTCGCCGGCCCATCGGTCATCTTCGTTTACATGATCATCGGCTTCATGCTCTTCTTCGTCATGCGCGCCATGGGCGAGCTGCTGCTGAGCAACCTCAAATACAAGACTTTCGCCGACTTCGCCGGCGATCTGCTCGGCCCATGGGCCGCGTTCTTCACCGGCTGGACTTACTGGTTCTGCTGGGTTGTCACCGGCATCGCCGACGTGGTGGCCATCGCCCACTACGTCGCCTTCTGGTGGGGCGACCTGCCGTTGTGGATTCCGGCTCTAGCCTGCATCGCATTGCTGCTGGTGCTGAATCTGGCTACCGTGAAGGCCTTCGGCGAAACCGAATTCTGGTTCGCCCTGATCAAGATCGTAGCCATCGGCGCACTGATCGTGGTCGGCCTGGTCATGGTCATCACCGGCTTCGAGCACGACTCGGCCACTGCTTCCTTCTCCAACCTGTGGACCGAAGGCGGCATGTTCCCAACCGGCTTCATGGGCTTCGTAGCCGGCTTCCAGATTGCAGTGTTCGCCTTCGTCGGCATTGAGCTGGTGGGCACCACCGCAGCAGAGACCAAGGACCCTGAGAAGACGCTGCCCAAGGCGATCAACTCGATCCCTGTGCGCATCCTGTTCTTCTACGTCGGTGCCTTGATCATCTTGATGACCGTGGAACCATGGAACCTGTTCTCCGCCGAGCAGTCCCCATTCGTGGGCATGTTCGCCCTGGCCGGCTTGGCCGGCGCCGCAGGCATCATCAACTTCGTGGTGCTCACGTCCGCGACCTCCAGTGCCAACTCGGGCATCTACTCGACCTCCCGCATGCTGCGCGGCCTGTCCATGGAAGGCGATGCGCCCAAGGGCTTCTCGCAGCTTTCGAGCCGCAAGGTCCCGAAGAACGCGCTGCTCTTCTCCTGCATGTTCCTGCTCGCCGGCGTCGCGCTGCTCTACAGCGGCGATTCGGTCATGGGAGCCTTCACGCTGGTGACCACCGTTTCGGCATTGTGCTTCATGTTCGTCTGGACCATCATCCTGCTCAGCTACCTGGTCTTCCGCGCCCGCCGCCCGCATCTGCACGATGCATCGAAGTTCAAGATGCCCGGCGGACGCGTCATGCCTTACGTAGTATTGGGCTTCTTCGTCTTCATCCTCTGGGCGCTGACCACCCAGGCCGATACCTTCACCGCGTTGATCATCACCCCGGCATGGTTCCTGATCCTGGCTGCCGGCTACCTGTACGTCCGCCGCAACCCGCAGCACCAGGCGCTGCGTGACGCGCATGTGGCCAAGGTAGCGCACGAACGCTACGAGGCAGCCGCCTACCGTGATGCGAAATCCTTCGCCAAGCGCGAGGACGAATCCTCCGTGAAGGTCACCGAGGACATCAAGCAGTAGCTGACGCAGGCACCTGTTCCAACCAGATTGGCCGCGGCATCGATTGATGCCGGGGCCAATCTGCATAGACGCTGGGATTGCTACCGCACAGGCTCAGCGCGATGCGATCATGTCCGCAGGCATCAACCACTTGCATGAATCCATCTGCTGCAGCTTGGAGGACAGACTGATGACACCAACCGGTGGGATATCGAGCTTCGAACTGGCTCAAAAGCTTCTTTCGCTGCCCGATTGGACGCTCGATGGGCGCGGGCTGCGGGCCGCTTACCGTTTCGATTCAGCCAGCACTGCCTTGCAGTTCATTGTCCAGGTCGGACTGCGCTGCGAGCAGGACAACTGGCATCCGCATCTGGATTGGCGGGTCAACACCGTGGCGCTGCGCTTGGCGCTGCACCAGTGCGAGCAGCCAGGGGCGCAGGATCTGAAACTAGCACGCCACATCTCCATCGAGGCTTCCAAGCTTGAAGCGCAGGTCACCACCGGACGCTGAAGCCATCCGTGCTTCAGCTTCGGCGCTGGCGGGCCATGAATAGCGAGATCACGATGCTCTGCACCGCGCCCACGCCCGCACCGAGCACCGTCATGGATATGCGGTCGATGAGCAGGGACGAGACCGGTTCGGGGCTGACCATGTGGACCATCAGCAGCGCGGTGACAGTCATGAAGACCATGCCCACCGCATAGTTGCGCAAGATCACCAGCTCAATGGTGAACTGCGAGGCCAGCGCGACGGCCAGAATCGCCCAAACCGGGGAATCGAAAGCGAAGACCAAAGCGGTCAGCGCAACGCCAACGCAGGTGCCTACGCAGCGCTGCAGCCCGCGGGCTACCCGCGCATAGGTGTCAGCACCGGTAACTGCTGCGATTGCGCCGAGGCTGGCCCAGTACCAGTGCCCGTCTCCCACCAGGTAAGCGGCGATTCCTGCCAGCAGCACGCCCGAGCCCATGCGGATCGATTCTGCTGTCCCCCGCTTGGAGGGCAACCAGATGCGGCCGGTGCCTAGGGTGTGGAGCAGATTGGCCTTGCGCATCGACAGGCCCAGCATCAGCAGCACGCTGAAGGCCATCGTTCCGCCACCTGCCAGCAGCAATCCGGTGAAGCTCTGCATGCTGGCCGGAATGCTCAAGCAAGCCCCACCGGCGAAGACCGCGAAGATCGGTCCTGGCGGCATCCAGCGTGCGGCATGGGAGACGTAGTTGGCGCCGAAGCCGATGAAGGCGAGTACCAGCGCGCGCACCAGGAACGGGGAGTCGATCATTGAGAAATATGTGCCCAGCAGCATTGCCGCGATTTGCACGGCCCCTGCCGAAAGCTGCTGCCAGAAACGCGGCGCGTATGCGTCGAAGCGCCCGAAAACCGCGCAGAAAGCGCCGAAGGCGGCATACATTGACCAGTCCAGGCGGCCGAAACTCGCCAGCAGGACCAACGGCACAGCCAGGCTGACTGTTGCCTTGGCCGCCGGGATCAGCGATGGACGGCGCGGAGCCAGCACAACACTGCGCTGCACGATTTCTCTCAGGTGGCGCTTCACCGGCGCCCCTCGGCGGTCAGCGTGATGAGGTTCCGGCGGCGGTCTTTCGGATCGACATTGCGTTCCAGGATCCCGCGGCTCGACAGCTGGTCGAGGTAGGCCACCAGGTGGCCGCGGTTCAGATTCGAGCGCGCGGCCAGCTCATTTTGGGAAATACCGCCGAACTCCGCCAGGGCGCAGATGATGGTGAAATGGTGGCGAGTCAAGGACTCGGATTCCATGAGCTCGGTGAGCTCCTGGGTGCCGATGCGTCCGGCGCGGGCGGTCAGATAGCTCAGCGAGTTCCATTGGAACTGCGGAATCCGGTATTCAGTCATTCCTCCAAAATATGATTTCGATCGGAAACTATTTCACTGCGAAGCGGTTAATTCGATGAAGCTCACATCCGGATGACGGCCCGCTGCTGCCAGCTGGGCTGCTCCTGGACTTCATCGCGCACTTCGAATCGCGAGGCCGACTCGTCTTCGACCGGCCCCGGCCTGCGTCAACAGGGCTCTCAGAGCCCCAGATCCGAGACCAGGAACTTGGCCCCCAGCTCGCCGATGAGGATGGCCGGGGCATTAGTGTTGCCGGTGGTGATCTTGGGCATGATCGACGCATCGATGACACGCAAGCTCTCCAGTCCCCGCACCCGCAGCTGCGGATCCACCACAGCCTGCGCGTCCGTGCCCATGCGGCAGGTGCCCACCTGGTGGTGGTAGGTCACCACGTTGTTCCGGATGTAGTCCTCCAGCTGCTGCTCGGTGCTCACTTCCGCGCCCGGGTAAACTTCCTCGGCACCCCAGGTTCCGGCTAGGGCATCCTGCTTCACCATCTCGCGGCACTGCTTCATCGACACCAGGAATGCCTGCAGATCCCGCGGGTCATCGAGCGCGTTCAGGTCGATCTTCGCCGGATCATCCAATCCGGGTCCGCTCAGCGTGATTTCGCCGCGGCTGTGCGGGGTGATGATCCCCGAGTGCAACGTGAATGAGGTGCCTTCCACCGGCTGCATGCCCGGGGAATACATGGGCACGGCGAAGAAAATCGGCTGGGTATCGGGGCGGTCCAGGCCCTCACGGGACCTGGTGAACATGTGCGATTGCGAGACCGAGACCCCGGCACGCGGGGCGGGAATCGCGCGGGCAGCGGTTGTGGCGATCACCGGGGCAAGCAGGTGGTCGTGCAGGTTCTTCCCTACCTGCTTCAGCTCGTGGAGGGGGTTGACGCCAGCTGCTTGGAGTTCGGCAGCCGGGCCGATTCCCGAGCGCAGCAGGATCTGCGGGGAGCCCAGGGCGCCAGCGCTGAGCACTACCTCGTCTGCACGCAGCTCATGGAACTGCCCATCGATCCGGTAGCGCACGCCCACAGCTGCTCCGGATTCGAGGATCACCGAATGCACCTGGGCATCCGTGATGATCTCGATGCGCTCGCGCACCAGCTTCAGATAGGCCTTCCACGTGTTGATGCGTTCCCCGTCGACGACGTTGATCTGCTCCTTGGAAACCCCGTCGAGCTGCTCGCCGTTGTAGTCGGGATTGAATTCGATGCCGGACTGCACGGCGGCGTCGATGATCGACTGGTGGATCTCATCGAGCTCGTAGTCGTTGTCCACCGGCACCGGCCCGCCGGTGCCGTGCAGATCGCTGGCTCCGCCGGAGAAGTCCTCGATCTGCTTGTAGATCGGCAGGACATTTTTCCAGGCCCATTGCTCGCCGCAGTCCCTGGCCCAGTCATCGAAGTCCTGCGCAGCGCCGCGCACCCAGATCGTGGCATTCAGCGCATGGGATCCGCCAAGCACCTTGCCCCGCGGAAGATGCATCGGCTTGCCGGCAGCTCCGGGCATCGGGACCGTGTGGTAGTCCCAATCGTCTTTGCTGTGCCACAGCTCGCCCATGCGCGACAGGTCGTGGATGGCCGGATTGGTGTCCTCGCCCCCGGCCTCGAATACGGTGACCCGTGCCCCGGCATCCGCCAGGCGGCGGGCGACCACCGAGCCGGCGGAACCGGCGCCTACGATAATGACCGACTTGCTGCCCATGGGTTTTCCTCCAGCTAGGATGCCTGCATAAGTTATTGCTCCCCAGTCTGCTCAGGCCGGCGGCGCAGCTGTTGGCATTGCGCGCAAGGCTATTGGCAGCGCGTGCGCGTTGCTCATCGCCGCGGCCGTTTGGCGATCCTGGCGACTTTGGCCGTCCGCAATTCGTCGATGCGGACCAGCACCACGCCGCACACGATCAGCAGTCCGCCAAACAGCTGCACCGCACCGGGCAGCTCTGCCAGCAGCAGCCATGCCCACAGCACCGCGAACAGCACCTCGGTCAACGAGATGAAGCTGGCGACCTTGGAACCCAGCTCCCGGGCAGCCATCACGCCGGTGGTGTAGGAGAACACGGTTGCGATCAGGATCAGCCCGGTCAGCGCCAGCCACCACGGGGTTTCGAAGCCGGCGAAGGAACCTGTGCCGGCGGCCCACTGCATCGGCAGAATGCCCAGGCCTCCCACGGCCAGCATGGTCACCGTGCCCACTGCCATGCCTCCGGCAGAGAGCATGATTGGCGGAAGCGCCCCATCGACCCTGGCGCTGATGAAGAAGTACACCGTCAGGCCGACAGCTGCTCCCAGGCCCCAGAGCACGCCAATCGGATCAATTCGCGTCGTTCCGGCCAGGTCAAGCACCGCCACCAGCCCGGCCAGCGACAGCAAGGTCCCGGCGATGGTCGCGATGGATGGACGTTTTTGGTGCTTGGCCCACAGCACCAGCACAATCAGCACCGGTGCCAGGTATTCCAGCAGCAGCGCGACTCCCACATCCAGTCGCTGCACCGCGAGGAAGTAGCACAGCTGGCAGGCCCCCACGCCGAACAGGCCGAAGAGCGCAATCGATACCCAGTTGGTGCGCAGCAAGACCCACCGCCCGCGCATTGCCATGAGAGCTGGAATGGCCAGGACCAGCGCCGCTCCGGCCATGCGCGCAGCGACCGCGGCGGTTGGACTCCATCCAGCTTCGAAAAGGCCCTTGGCGAAGGAGCCGGACAGCCCGAAGGCCGCCGAGGAGGCCAAGGCAATCCAGATGCCCCTGGAATGGCTTGGGAGGCGGGTTCCGGCCGGGTGCGGGGCTGCAGGCAATCCGGGGTCAGGCAGTTCGCTCATAAGGGTCTTTCGCGCAGAATTCCATGTCCCATTCAGGGGCAAAAGGGGGTATGAGCATGACGATACGGTTAGGCTTGAGGGGCAGTCAATCCACCCACCTTCCAGGATCGAATTATGACCTTTGCCCCAGATATCGAAGCTTCATTGAAGTCCGTGGTGAACCTGTTGAACACCGAGGTGCAAATCGTGGACATGCTCTCCACCGTCGCTGATCTCGATGAATTCCTTGATGCCGAAAATTTTGCCGGCTCCCGCGCGCACAACCAGGCAGAGCTTCGCTCTATTCGCCAGCTGCGCTCCCAGCTGAAGAACATCTGGATTGGCACCGAGGAAGAGTCGGTCTTCCGGGTCAATGCGATCTTGCGCAATGCCAACGCCCAGCCGCAGCTGATCAAGAGCGAATCGCTGGGCTATCACCTGCACGCCACCACTAATAGCACCCCGCTCTACGACCGCATGGCCGTGGACGCCGCGATGGCGCTGGCGGAAGTGATCCGCTCCGGTGGCTTGCAGCGGTTGCGGATCTGCGCGTCGGCGGATTGCGAGGCGGCGCTGCTGGACCTGTCGCGCAACCGCTCCAAGCTGTACTGCGATACCGGCAACTGCGCTAACCGGGAGCATGTGCGTGCCTACCGTGCGCGCAAATCCGGGAAAAGCTCGCGCTAGCAAGGCGCTCGCCTTTTGCCTGGTCGGGGCCCTATGATGAACACACCACCGGTATGCCGGCAGTTGCAGTAATGGAAGGGGCAGTTCATGACTCAGGAAACCCACGCTTCAGATGATTACGAGGCACGGTTGGAAGCTGCTGAGAGCGGCCCCTTGAAAGCCGCCGCTCGCTGGGTTGTCGCCCTGGCTTCCGCCGCCCTGGGCGATGCCGAGTACGAAGCGAATGAGCCCCAGGTAGTCGTGCATTCCCGCCTGGATGATTCCGTGCTTCTGCGCATGACAACATCGAGCCTCGAAGAAGCTGAGCGGCTGATTGTCCAGATCCGCGAGGACCTCCAGGCCCTGAGCACCGAGGAGTTCAAGGCGGAGTGGGAAGGCGCCGGCGACAAGTCCTAGCCGGGCCAGCTGGCGCTTAGTTTTCGACGAGAATTCCGTCGATATCCGCATACACCATGGCACCCGGACGGATCTTCACGTCCCCGATGCTGATCACTTCATCCACTGAGCCATGCGAGCGCTTGACGGTTTTGCGCGGGTTGCTGCCCAGCGCCTTGATGCCAAGCTCCATGTCCGCCAGCGCGGCACGGTCGCGTACCGCACCGTTGATCACGACTCCGGCCCACCCGTTGGCCTCGGCGCTGGCGGCGATCATGTCGCCCATCAGGGCATAGCGCAGCGAGGCTCCGCCATCGACCACGAGCACCGCTCCATTGCCCGGGAAGCTCAGGATCTCCTTGACCAAGCCATTGTCCTCATGGCACTTCACGGTACGCGCCGGGCCGTAGAAGGACAGCCGGCCGCCGAAGTCCTGGAACTGCGCCGAGATTGACTGCAGGGCGTCGCCATGCTGGTCATAGAGGTCGGCTGTGCTGATCGGTTCCTGATGCATGGTGCTTCCTTCGTGAGCTGCGATACTGGTTCACCCCACAGCTTAGCCCCCAACGCTTGCGCACCTTCGGGCATGTCGGAAAGTTTAGCGTCCTACAGGTTCAGTTCCGCTTCATAGGCCTTGGCGTCCAAGGCGCCAAGTCGCGAGTTGCGGCGGCCGAAGCCCAGGTAGATGCCAGCTCCTACCGCCATCCAGATACCGAAGACCACCCAGGTGATCCCCGCCAGGTTGAACATCAGGAACAGGCAGGCGGCAATGCCCAGGATCGGGGTGGCCGGGTACAGCGGAACACGGAAGGTACGCGGGGTATCGGGCTGGGTTTTGCGCAAGTACATTACCGAGACGCCCACCAGCGAGAAAGCGAACAGGGTGCCGATGCTGGTCGCCTCTGCCAGCTGGCCCAGCGGAATCAGCGAGGCGGCAATGGCCACGGCCCCGCCGGTAACGTAGGTGCCGATAACCGGGGTGTGGGTCTTCGGCGAAACCTTGGCGAAGAAGCGCGGGATCAGGCCATCGCGGCCCATGGAAAGCAGGATGCGGGTCTGTCCATATAGCGTGGTGAGCACCACCGAGACGATGGCGATGACCGAAGCAAGGGCGAAGGCCAGGACCATCCACTTCTGTCCGGTGATTTCGGAAACGATCTGCACCAGGGCCGCTTCGGAGTTCGCGAACCAGTCCCATTCGCGGGCGCCGATGGCGGCCACGGCAACCAGCACGTAGATCGTGGTCACCAGCACCATGGCAATCATGATGGCCCGGGGAAGGTCCTTCTGCGGGTTCTTGGCTTCCTCGCCGGCAGTGGAGGCCGCGTCGAAGCCGATGTAGGAGAAGAAGACCATCGAGGCCGCACCGGTGACGCCTGCCGCACCCATTGGCAGCAACGGAGCAAAGTTGCCGGCGTTGAATGCGGTGAAAGCGACGACTACGAAGAAGATGAGGATGGCGATCTTCACGATCACCATGACGGTGTTGGCCAATGCCGATTCACGGGCACCGCGCACCAGCAGCAAGGTCGCCAAGATGACCACGATCAGTGCCGAGAGGTTGATGATTCCCCCATCGCCTGGACCGGCGGCCAAGGCTTGCGGCAAGGCCAGTCCGAAGATCTCCAGCGTCTGGTTCACATACGCGCCAGCGCCAACTGCCACGGCCGCCGCGGAAACTGCGTACTCCAGCACCAGGCACCAGCCGCAGATCCACGCCATGCCTTCGCCCAAGGTGGCGTAGGAATAGGAGTAGCTGGAGCCGGAGACCGGGACCATGCCAGCCATCTCGGCATATGACACGGCGGAAAGCAGCGCGGTGATGCCCGCCAGCACGAATGCGATCCAGATGGCTGGGCCGGCCACTGGCACGGCGGAGCCGAGGATCACCAGGATGCCGGTGCCCAAGGTGGCTCCGACCGAGATCATGACCAGCTGGGTGACGCCCAGCGAGCGCTTGAGCGAGCCGAGACCGGCGTTGTTAGCTGCGTCGTTGGCCATCGCCTGGATGGACTTGCGGCGGCGCAGCTGCTTGCCCAGTGGGGTGTGGCCGTACTGCTCGGGGGTACTCGTGCTACTCACTTGAAATCCTTGGTGCGTGCTTGAGGCATCCTGCCTCGGTCAATTGGCCCGGCAAACGACAACGCGCTGGGACTATCTGTGAATGGACAGTCCCAGCGCGTCAGGCCGCGTGGCTAAGCTTTATTATCAGTCTTCAAACTTCTTGTCCGGGTTGGCAGAGGATCGGTTGACCCCGGTCCCCTTGCCCAGTTCAGGATCATTGTCCTTGGCTGCCATGGTCATCACCGATATGACCAGCAGGCTTGCGATGAAGGCAATGCCGAAACATGCCAGGCCGATGTCGAAGCGCAACGGATTCTGCGACCCGCCGGTGGAGGTAATCAAACCGACTATCCCAGCGACAACCGCCAAGATCAGGGAGAAGCTCAATGGGCCTTTAATTGACTGGCTCCACGGTTGCTTCTTCTTGTTGTTTCCCACCAGAAACTCCGTTTCTACTTTTGCTTCAGACCTAAAGACTAGTTGTTTTCTTGGCCCGGCGTATTGGTCGTGGTCGGGGCAGCTGCCTTCATTTCATGGCGATGGCCAAAGGCGGCAATCAGCGCGAAGACCGCAAGAATGATGGTGCCGCCGCCAATCAGGCCGAACAGCGAGTGCGCATCCATGCCTCCGCTGAAGCACAACGAGATGGCCAAGATCACGCCAACAGCACCAGAAACAAGCTGGTTCCTAAACGGCGGGAAGGCCTCGCGGTACTTGGCGAAGACGATCAATTCAGCAATACCGCCAGCCAGGAATGCCAGGGCACCCACATAGCCGACCCATGCAATCGAGGTGACGAAGATGGTGGCGATACCAGCGAAAAGCATCAAACCTGCGCCCAGTGCATATGGTGCGCGCGATTTTTCCGGCGCGCTTTCCACTGCTACGTACTGCCACATGAACACGCCAGTGACAACGAGGAATGCAGCTGTGGAGTACGTGACGACCTTGTCATCTGCGCCGATCCAGAAAATCGACATCAGGGCATAGGCCAGGGCCGCCAGGCCGCGCAGGAAGACTGGGCGGAATACATCAGCGGCTTGAACTGGGGTGGTTTTTGGTGCAGGCACAATTTCTATTCTACCGCTCATAGAACTAACCGCCACTTCGCGCGGGTAAATCACATCAGCTACGGCGGCGAATCAGCGACTCGTCCAGATCCTTGATGCTCGCAGCGCCCATCAGCTGCATATTCACTTCCACTTCCTTGGCCAGCAGTTCGATAGTCCGGCTCACGCCCTTCTCGCCGCCAGCCATCAGCCCGTAGAGGTAGGCACGGCCAATGAGCACGAAGTCCGCGCCAGCACAGAGGGCCGCGACAATGTCCGCGCCGGACATAATGCCCGAATCCATGATGACTTCCATCTCCGGGCCTACCTCTGCACGCACGTCGCCCAAGGCTTCGAAAGCAATTGGTGCGCGGTCCAGCTGCCGTCCGCCGTGGTTGGAAACTACCAGCCCATCGGCACCGGCGGCCTTGGCCTTGGCGGCATCCTCGGTGGTGAGCACGCCTTTGACGAAGAGCTTGCCCTTCCATAGCTCGCGGATCCACTTCAGGTCCTCGAAATCCAAGGAGGAATCGAACATGGTGTTGATGATCGTTGGCAGGTCCGCAGAGGTATCGGATAATGATGCGAACTTCAGCGAATCGGTAGTCAGGAAGTTGTACCACCACTCCGGGCGGTAGGAAGCATCAAGCACGGTCTTCAGCGTCAGCTCCGGCGGAATCTTCATGCCGTTGCGTGCATCGCGCAAGCGCTGCCCGGCCACCGGGGTATCCACGGTCACCAGCAGGGTGTCGAAGCCTGCAGCGGCGGCGCGTTCCACCAGTTTCTTGGACTTTTCCCGGTCCTTCCACAAGTAGAGCTGGAACCACTTGCGGCCTTCGGGTGCTGCTGCCGCGACTTCTTCGATGGAGCGGGTGCCCATGGTGGACAGGCTGAAGGGAATTCCTGCTTTCTGGGCAGCGCGCGAGCCGCCGATTTCACCTTCAGAATGCATGAAGCGGGTGAACCCGGTGGGAGCAATGCCAAAAGGCAAGGCCGAGGGGGCACCGGCAATGGTCGTGGAAAGATCCGAATGCGCGGTGCCGTGCAGGATGCGTGGCAGCAGCTCGACGGAGTCGAAGACCTGGCGGGCCCGGGTAGCGGTGATTTCGCGTCCGGCTGCGCCGTCCACGTAATCGAAAGCGGCGGTGGGTGTCCGTCGTTTGGCGATGGTCCGCAGGTCCCACACATCAGCGGCTGCGGCCAAGCGTACGGCTCGGCGGTTGGCCGAAGGCAGCTTGAACTTCATCAGGCTGAGCAGTTCAGCCACATCTGGTAGTTGGCGCTTGAGGTTGCCCATTACTTGTTCTTTCTTCTGCGAAATTATTGGTCAGTACAGCGTGCGCGAGCTGGCGCGGGTGCCGATGAAGATTGCGATGGCCGAGGATAGGCAGCAGAGGACCAGGTAGCCGGCCGGAGGCACGATGGAACCACTTCCTGCTTGCAGAAGTGCTGCTGCAATGAGCGGCGAGAGCCCGGCGACAATCGCTCCGTTGAGTTCTCGCGCTAGGGCAATCCCGGAAAAACGGACCGATACGGGGAACAGCTCGGTCAGGAACGCTCCTTGGGCGCCGGATGTACAAGGAATCACCAGTGCGTAGCCCACAGCGATGCCGAAGAACCCCAGAAGGAATTCGCCGGTGGAGAGCAACGCGAAGATGGGGAATGCCAGAATCAGCCCGGAGATGTTTCCGGCGGCCAGCACCTTGGAAGCACCGAATTTGTCAGCCAGCCATCCTCCCACCGGCGTGAGCACTACCGAAACCAAGGAACCCAAGGTCACTGCGAGCAATGCCTGGCTGCGTTCCATTCCGCTGGAGACCATCAGGCTCAGCGCGAACACCGCAAGGATGTAGTTCGTGGCGTTGTGCCCTGTGATGGCCAAGAATCCCAAGACCACCCGGCGCCAGTGCCCAGCGAAAACCTGCACAATGGGAAGCTTGGCCTGTTGCTGGTTGGCACGTGCCGACGCCATGGCCGTGGCATATTCAGGGGTCTCTTCCAGCTTGTTGCGGATGTAGATTGCCACGATGAATAGCAGGGCTGAGATCAGGAACGGGATGCGCCAGGCCCAGCCGAGCAAGACTTCATCCCCGGCCAGCGAGACCAAGAAGAAGCAGACGGTAGCCAAGGCGATGCCTAGTGGCGGGGTGGAGAGCACCAGCGAAGTGTAGAGTCCGCGTTTTTTGGGCTCCACGAATTCGGCCACCAGGGTCATGGCGCCGGTCAGTTCCGCTCCAGCACCAAAGCCCTGGATCAGGCGCAGCAGCACCAGCAGGCCTACGGACCATACGCCCCAGGTATGGGCGGTCGGCAGCAAACCGATGCCTACGGTGGCGATGCCCATCAAGATGATCGAGAGCAGCATGGCAGGACGGCGGCCCACCCTATCCCCCAGGTGCCCGATGAGCACGCCGCCCAGCGGACGGGCCACGAAGCCCACCGCGAAGGTGGCAAAGGAGGCGATGGATGCCGCTGATTCACCGGCGCCGGCGAAGAACAGCGGACCGATCACCACCGATGCAGCAGCTCCGTAGAGGGCGTAGTCGTACCATTCGATGGCCGTGCCGAAGACCGAAGCGAGCAGGGCTCGACGCCGGTTGCGCGCTTGCTGCGTGCTGGCTGAGTTCTGGGTGGTCGCCACAGTCTGAGTCCTTGGGTTGAAGTAGGCTAGCGTAAGATACCTGAAATATATTTCAACCCAGACTAGAGTGTTCTCCAGAAAGACGCCTAGAACAGGTCGCTAAGTTACGACCCATCAGAATCGGAGAAGCATGGCCAACTCGATCTCCGAAAGGCTCACGCAGACCCTGCGAGAACGCATCAACCGCGGAGAGCTCGCCCCTGGCACCCTGGTGATCGAACCGGCATTGGCCCAGGAATTCGAGGTTTCGAAAACCCCGGTGCGCGAATCATTGCGCCAGCTCACCAGCGAAGGCTTATTGCAGGTGTTGCCCAAGAAGGGCTACCTGGTGCGGGCGATCTCGATGAACGATGTCTATGAAGTCCTGGAACTGCGAAGCCTGCTCGAGCCGCATGTGGCAGGACAGGTATCTGCCATGCACTCGGCAGCCTTGATCGTTTCCCTGGCCGGGCATCTAGAAGCCCAGGAAAAACTGGCCGTCAGCGACCCCATAGCCTCAATGCACGCTGCCCAGCGCTTTCATAGCGAATTGGCCGCGGCATCGCGCAACTCGCGCATTGTGGCCAGCTTGGAGAACTGCTTCACGCAGACCGCACGCGCGCACTATGTACTGCCCTCCATGCAGCCCTACATGTCGCAATCCGATGAGCTGAGCGAACACCAGCAAATCCTGGCCGCCATCCAGCAGTCTGACCCAGAAGCGGCCGCCAAAGCCATGGCACTGCATCTGGACTCCATCCGGCGCGCGATGCTCGGACAAGCCTAGTTCCAGCACCCCCTCGAATCCCAAGGCAGCGTGGCACTGGGCGCAACGACATCTGCTCGGGCAGGACCTTAGCTGCCCGCCGAGCGCTTGCCTGTCCCTGGCGGTTCAGCTGCCCAGGCGCATCCATGCAGTGCTCTTGGCACGAAGCGACAAGGTCACCCCGCGAGCAGCCATATAGCCAATGGCGAAGGCAATCCAAATCCACAAGATCGAACTGTGCGCATCGGAAGCAAACGCTTGGACTGCCCAAAGCATCGGTGCATAGACAACCAGGTTCACCACTCCCACCAATCCCAGGTAACGGGCATCTCCGGCACCAATGAGTACGCCATCAAGCACGAATACCAAACCGCACAACGGCTGGGACAATGCCAGGATCCATAGGCCTACCGTGGTCAGCTGGCGGATCTGCTCATCTGGTGTGAAGATCATCGGGAACACCCACGAGGTGGCCAACAGCAAGGCGCCCGTGGCGATGCCGAAGTAGATTCCCCAGCGGCTCATGATGCCGGTGAGCTTGCGAACCCGCGCTGCATCTCCACGCCCCAGTTCCTGGCCAATCATTGCTTGGGCGGCGATAGCCAGGGCGTCCAAGGCGAAGGCCAGGAAGCTGAAAATGGTGAAGACCAGCTGATGCGCGGCCAGGGTCTGCGTGCCGGAATTGGTGGCAACAATAACGGTGAGCAGCAGTGCGGCGCGCATGCTCAGGTTGCGCAGCATCAGCCACGATCCGACTTGCCCGGTGGAGATAAAACCGGACCAGCTCGGAGCCATGGATATCCCCTGCTGGCGAATACGTGGCAAGATCATCCACAAATACACCGCGGCCATAATCCACTGGGCAATGGAAGTACCCAGAGCGGCACCGGCCACCGACATGTTCGCACCGTAGACCAACGAAAAATTCAGTACGATATTCAGGCCGAATCCTGCGGTGGCAACCACCAGCGGGGTTTTGGTATCTTGCATTCCGCGCAACACCCCGGTGGCGGCAAGGACCAGCAGCATGGCTGTCAATCCGGGCAGCGAATAGTGGATGTAGTCCACGGCAAATTCTGCGGTGGCGCCCTGGCCACCCATCATCGAGACCAGGCCCTCCGCGGTGAAATATCCCAAGCTGGAGAGCACGATTCCAAGCACCACGGCAAACCACATGCCATCACGGCCAGCAGCCATGGCCTTGGGCAGATTGCCTGCGCCGATGGCTCTGGCCACGGCAGGAGTAGTGGCATAGGCCAAGAAAATCATGAGCCCTACCGCGGTCTGGAGCACCGTGGTGCCCAACGCGGCACCAGCCAATTCCTGGACGCCAAGGTGCCCCACTATGGCCGAGTCGGCCATGAGGAACAGCGGTTCAGCAATTAGCGCGCCCAAGGCAGGAACGGCTAAGGCAAGGATTTGCCGGGAAATGCTTCGCGGGGAATCAGTGGGGGTTGAAGGGTTCACGCTCCCACTTTACGAATAGCCGAGGTCTTTCACCATTTGCACCCGCCAGGCAAGACATCTTGGCAATATCGACAGCTCTGGAAGAAGGTGGCCGCAGCGACTACTTTGGAAGCACACAGCAGGCCAGTTTCTTGCAGCGTTTGAAAGGGCAGGTATACCCGTGGGCTCAGAACAAACCGGGCATTGGCAGTGTGCAGGATGCGCCGTGGAATTTCCGCCGGGAGCACAACCGTCTGGACAGTGTCCTATTTGCGCCGATGAACGCCAATACTTCCCCGGCGGCACACAGCGCTGGGTGCGGACCGAGGAGTTGCTCCAGGACGGTCATGAATTGACTTTGACCTCCCTGGAACCGGGCCTGACGGCAATTTCTTGCCCCGAGATCGGGATCGGGCAAGGCGCCTTGCTGGTGGAGAGCACCGAAGGGAATTTGCTGTTTGATGTTCCCGGACTGATCACTGACCAGATCATCGATTGGCTGAAGTCGCGTGGACGCTTGGCTGGAATCGTAGCCAGCCACCCGCATATGTATGGAGTGCAGCAGCAGTTCAGCCAGGCCATGGAAGATGCGCCGATTTATATTGCTCGCAAAGATGCCCAATGGGTGCAATATTCTTCTGCCGCGATGACCTTGTGGGACGACGAGTTCGAGGTGCTGCCTGGTCTGAAGCTGCTGCAAATAGGCGGACATTTCCCCGGGAGCACCGTTGCCGGTTGGGAGGCCGGTGCCGATGGGCGCGGGGTGTTGTTGGCAGGTGACGCAATTTTTCCGGTGGCCGATGGCAATGTGACTTTCCTGCGCAGTTACCCAAATAGGATTCCACTTTCCGCCGCTGTAGTGCGCCGGCTGGCCAAGAGCGTGGAAGCGCTGGAATTTGACCGGCTCTATAATAATTTCGCCACCTGCATCCAAAGCGATGCCCACCGCATCGTGCAGTTCTCTGCTGAGCGTTATGCCCGGTGGGTATCAGGAGAATTTGACAATTTGACCTGAGTTTTCCGGCTCAAGCATTAAATATGCCTTATTTGGAATATTTTTCAGGAGCGGAGTGAAGGATCTTTCTTCGACAAGAAGGAGGCCAGAATAACCGCTAGGACTTGCAGTCCTGCCACGCTGAGCACGACGCTGCCCCAGCCATAGTGGATGAAGGGAATACCAATGAGCCAGCCCAAGAGTGACGAGCCGACGTAGTAGAACAGGTTGTACAAGCTCGATGCCTGGGCGCGAGCTCCAGTGGCCAATACCGGAACCCAACCGCTGGCCACAGCATGGGCGGCAAAGAACCCAGCGGTGAAGATCAGCAAGCCCAAAATGATCAGTACCAAATTGCCGGCCAACGTCCCCAGCAGCCCCAGTGCGCTGACCAAGATGCTGATCCGCAGGGTGTTACGGTGTCCTAGCTTGGCTACTACTTTTCCACTGGCCACCGACGTATAGGTTCCAGAGAGATAAGCCAGGAACACCAGCGCCGCCAGTGACGGCGGGATCAGGTAGGGCGCGGCTTCGAGCCGGAATGCCAGATAGTTGTAGACGGCGACGAATCCACCCATGAGCAAGAACCCCTGGGCATAGACCAGCGCCATCTTGCCGCGAAATGCGCGGGCGAATTTTCCGGCGATTGCACGCAAGCTTTGATTGCGGATCGGTTCGAAGCCTTGGGCATCCGGAGCTTTGAGCAAGAAGAACAGTGTGGCTATGGCAGCCATGATGCTCACCGCGGCGATCCCCCACCGCCATCCGGCAGGATCACCCACGAAGCTGGCTACCAAACGTCCCGCTAGGCCGCCTAAAGTGGTCCCGGAAATATATGTCCCGCTTGCCACTGCCACGGCCCGCGGGCTGATTTCGTCGACGAGGAAGGCTAGCGCCGAACCGGGTACGCCGGCAAGAGCAACGCCTTCAAAGAAACGGATCACCACCAGCGCTTCAAAGTTCGCAGATTGCGTGCTGAGCAATCCCAGAGCCACCGAGGAAACCAAGGCGACGCAGATGACCTTCCGCCGGCCCATCCGATCAGAAATAATCGCCCAGGGCGTTACTGCCAGCGCCAATCCGAGGGTGGCCGAGGAGACTGCCAAGGCTGCTTGGGAGGAAGAAATCTGAAAATAGCCAGCGATGACTGGCAGCAGTCCCTGTACCGCGTAGAGCTGCGAGAAGGTCGCAACCCCGCCTGCAAACAGTGCCAGCAGCATGCCCCGATAGGCGGGAGTATGCGGTTCAATTCCGGTAAAGGGCACGCTTTAGGCTCCCATGGGAAGCAGCGGGTACAGCAGGTACACCACCAGCAGGGCCACCGTGTTGTTGATGACGTGCAGCATGTAGGAATACGCCATGGATTTGCCCGAGAGGATGTAGGCAAGGCCCATCATCACACCGAGCATGAAGTACGGAACGACTTCGAGCCACGAGCTGATGCCCGCACCGATGAAGTGGATCCCTGCGAACAGCACCGTGGAGACCAACGCACAGAGCCAGACATTGAACTTGCGTGAGAGCTTGCCGATCAGCAGGTGGCGGAACAGGTATTCCTCCACGAAAGGGCCGAAGAGCGCAGTCACCACCAGCATCACCGGTAGCGGAACGGTGCCGGCCATGGATTCCAATGCAGCTTGGTTCTCGCTTGTCACCGCTTGGCCGGTCAGTCCAGCGATGATTGCGTTCACCGCAATGGTCAGCATCCAGCCACCTGGCAGCATCAACCATTTGGCCACGGGGTGATACCGCATGGTTTTGAAGGATTCGAAGAATTGCGGGCCGCATTGGATCATCGCGAGGATGAAGAAACTGACATACAAGATCAGGTTGATCCCGAACAACGCTTGGTCAGGCGTTGAGAATGCATCCATATATCCGGGTATGAGGCTGATCAGCCCGGCGGCGCCGCCGACAAAGAAGATCAGATAGGCAAGAACGGTCCAGAAATCACCTTTGGTAAATTTTCCGGCGTCAAAGGTGCGTTGCCTAGGCCTCGGTGCCAAATAGGGATTCATATACTCAGGCCGTTGTTGCATATGACAAGCCTAATCGTCTTCCATGTGGATTCCCCTATAAGACCAACTGCCGGCTTTCCCAGCGGCGGGGATCACTGTCCGCTGTATTCGAAGTGCCAGGCTTCCGCATAGGGATTGCGACTTCCATCGGCCCGGAACTCCTCCAGATTCTTTCGGTGCAGCCAGTTGTACTTCTTCGAGTTGGATTTCAGCCACTTGTAGTATTTCCCGCGGAAGGAGTAGGTATGGGACTCGGGCACATCGATGGCCAGTCCCCAACCGTGGTTCGAAGTACCCGGTTTCGCTGCAATATACGCGCCGAGTTCCTTGTAGTAGTACTTCTGCGTGTCCAAGGTGCGATAGGCGAGGTCTACGTCGATGTTCTTGCCGAATTTTTTCTTGAACGCCGTGTTCAGCCGCGTGAGATCCGCGAGCGCAGGAGCGGCGATCAAGGTCTTTTCCTTGTCCCAGGGAATAGCGGCGAGCATCGATTCAGGCAGCATTCCATTGGCTTTCTTCACAACCTGTTTACGGGTGTAGTTCTTCGTGTTGGAGGTTGGTGCGGTGCTTTTGCGTGCCAACGCCGAAGCCTTCATCCAGCCATCCATTCCCTGGGTGCGCACGAAATACCAACCAGCCACCTGCCCACCGGCCTTCTCCCATCGCAGGTCCCGGTAGACAATCGAGTTTTTCGGAATATCCCCGATGCGAAGCCGCTTGCCGGCAGCGGCGTAGAGATCCGTGCCCGAGGACTTCGTGAAGTAGCGATCGTTCAAGCCGGCCCGATTGGTCGTGTAGGCACCGGTATCGACTTGGCAGCCCTTGACGCAGGTTTGCACATGCTTGTGAGAAACCCAGCCAGTTTTTTTCTTGTAGGTGATCTTGTACCACCCATTGCTGGCCCGAGCTACTGCTTTGACAGCCGCATTCTTGGGCAAGGAACCTATGATCTTATGGCTGGTGCCTGCCCCTTGGCGGATGTTGACAGCAGCGGTCGCGTTGACCCACAGGTTGATTTTCTTCGATGGGCCGGACTTCGGCTTGGGTGCCGGATGGCGCGAGACGGCCTTGGCATACTTATTGGAGATCCAGCCTGTTTTCTTCTTGTACGA
This sequence comes from Glutamicibacter sp. MCAF14, assembly GCF_052114325.1. Lineage (NCBI taxonomy): Bacteria > Bacillati > Actinomycetota > Actinomycetes > Micrococcales > Micrococcaceae > Glutamicibacter > Glutamicibacter sp. MCAF14. Next base: position 450,305 of record NZ_JBFREO010000001.1, on the reverse strand, counting down.
CACTTTGTACCAGCCATTGGCTGCCTGCTGGGAGACAGGCACCGTGGTGTTCTTCGGAATCGTGCGCACGATTGCATATTTGGTGCTCTCGCCCTTGCGCATGTTCAGGTTGGCAGTGGTTTTCACACTGGAAACGCCGGTCTTAGCCAGCGGAACGGCAGCAGTCTCCACAGCAGCCAGCGCCGGTGCAGCTTGGGACGGAACACCCAGCCCTACGAGCAGCAGTGACGCAGCCATCAAGGCCGCCAAGAATCGTGGACGCAGGGTTCGCATTGCCTGACCGCTCCTTGCTTTCCGTGTGACGACCAGTGGAAGCCGCACAGTCCGGCATCAGCCGTTGCGCCTTTGCTGGCAGAGGCTCGTACCTCCCGATCCGCCAACTGCTAAGAACAGTCGCTGGATACTTCGCCTATTATTTCATAAAACCGGTCGTCAGGATCCGTTAGCTGCCCCAAGAGCCAGTCCGACGCGGAATTTCTATTCGAACGCATAGAACGGACTCCCGGCGCAGTGCAATTTGAAATGCTCCGGGAATCCGTGACGTGCAGGCAATGCCCTGCCGGCTGCACGCTAGTTTTTGTCGAATCCCCCAGGGGCCTTATCGGCAAAGTCTGTGAACTATATCTTGCAGCTGACTCAGGCAATCGCAGCACCAATGATTGGTGCCACGATAAGCACCCATAGCTGCCCCAGCGCTTCTGGGCCCGCGAACCCCAACGAACGTGCAGAGCAGTCACCCTTACACTTGGACGCGACAATGCCGCAGCCAGAAGAGGTCTTCTTCGTGCTGCGGCATTGGTGTTGCTCGCCTGGATTTAGCTCGTCAGTGGCTGATCCGGATCGTTGGCCCCAGGAGCTTCGGCTCGCGGCATGCCACCGGTTACTGCGGCTACCGCTGCAGTATCGGGATTCGCTTCCACGTCCTCAGCCGGACCGGCGAACTGCGACTGGTACAACCGGTAGTACGCACCACGGGATTCAAGCAGCTTCTCATGGTTGCCCTGCTCAACGATCTTGCCCGATTCCATCACCAAAATGGTGTCGGCATCGCGAATCGTCGAGAGCCGGTGGGCAATCACAAAGCTGGTCCTGTCGCTGCGCAACGCGGCCATGGCCTGCTGCACCAGCACCTCGGTACGGGTATCAACAGAGCTGGTCGCTTCATCGAGGATCAGCAGCGACGGGTTGGCGACGAATGCACGGGCAATGGTGATCAGCTGCTTCTCACCGGCGGATACGTTTGTTCCTTCTTCGTCGATGATGGTGTCGTAGCCATCTGGCAGAGCCCTGACGAAGCGGTCCACGAAGGTCGCGTTGGCTGCTTCGATCACTTCCTCATCGGTGGCATCCAGGCGTCCGTAACGGATATTTTCCATGATCGTTCCGCCAAAGAGCCATGCATCTTGCAGCACCATGCCCACCTTGGAGCGGAGGTCGGCACGGGACAGCGCAGTGATGTCCCGGTTATCGAGCATGATCTTCCCGGAGTTCAACTCGTAGAAGCGCATGACCAGATTCACCAGGGTGGTCTTGCCAGCACCGGTAGGTCCCACGATCGCTACCGTATGCCCCGGATCCGCATCGAAGGACAGGTTCTCAATCAAGGGCTTGTCCGGCGAGTAGGAGAAAGACACGTTCTGGAAGGAGACATGCCCGTCGGCACGGGCAGGCAAGGTCTCCTGCGCGTCATCCGGATCCTGCTCCTGGGCATCCAGCAGCTCGAAGGTGCGCTCGGCCGAAGCCACGCCGGACTGCAGCATGTTCGCTACGCCCGCAATCTGCCCCAGCGGCTGGGTGAACTCGCGGGAGTACTGGATGAACGCGGTTGCATCGCCCAGGCTCATGGTGCCCGAGGCCACGCGCAACCCGCCCACTACGGCGATGCCCACGTAGGCCAGGTAGGACACGAAGTTCATTACCGGCATGATCATGCCCGAGACGAACTGGGCGCCGAAGCTGGCCTTGTACAGCTCCTCGTTGCGCGCGGTGAAGCGTTCCACCATGTCTTCTTCGCGGCCGAAGACCTTCATCAGCTCGTGGCCGGAGAAGGATTCCTCGATCTGGCCGTTCAGCGCGCCGGTGTTCTTCCACTGCGCGGTGAACAGCTTCTGCGCCCGGGTGCCGATGATGCCCGCGGCAGCCGCGGACAGCGGCAGGGCCACCAGCGCGATCAACGCCATCTGCCAGGAGACCACGAACATCATGATCACGATGCCGATCACGGTCATGGCCGAGGAGACCAGCTGGCTCAGCGCCTGCTGCAGCGCATTCTGGATGTTGTCCACGTCGTTGGTCACGCGCGAGAGCAGATCCCCGCGCTGGCGCGTATCGAAGTAGTTCAGCGGCAGCTTGTTGATCTTGTCCTCGACGTCCTTGCGCAGGTTGTAGACCACGCGCATGACCAGCTTGTTCAGCAGCCAGCCCGAGGCCCACGAGAAGAGCGAGGCGATGAAGTACATGGAGAGCACAATCAGGATGTACTGCGAGAGCTGGGTGAAGTCGATGCCCTGCCCGGGGATGAAGTCCACCTTGGAGAGCATGTCCGCCTGGGTGCCCTGCCCGGAGTCGCGCAGCTGCTGGATCACCAGTTCCGCGGGCGTGCCGGCCGGGATGTTCTTGCCGATCAGCCCGGCGAAGATCACGTCCATGGCCTTGCCCAGGATCCGCGGCGCGATCACCGAGAGCACCACGTACACGGTGATCAGGGCGAAGACCAGGACCATGCCCCACTTGTAGGGGGACATCAACCCGACCAGGCGCTTGGCCGATGGCCAGAAATGCTCGGCCTTGCGCACCGGGGCGCCGCCGCTCCAGTCGTCGGCCCCCGCCGCGGCATCGAATTCGTTGACGTCCGCAAGCTCGCTTTCGAGCTGTTCCGGATCGATATTCTTCTGCTTCTTCGCCATTTAGGCCACCTCCTCCACGCTCAGCTGGGATGCCACGATTTCCTGATAGGTTTCCGAGGTTTCGAGCAGTTGCTCGTGGGTACCCCGGGCCACGATTTCGCCATGGTCCAGGACCAGGATCTGGTCCGCACCGGTAATGGTCGATACGCGCTGGGCCACGATGATCACCGCGGCGTCCTTGGTCGGTTCGGCCAGGGCCGCACGCAGCCTGGCATCGGTGTTCACATCCAGTGCCGAGAACGAATCATCGAACAGGTAAGTGTTCGGCTTCGCGGCCAGGGCCCTGGCAATGCACAGGCGCTGGCGCTGTCCGCCGGACACGTTGGTGCCGCCCTGGGAGATCTTCGAATCCAGCTGGCCTTCGCGTTCGGCGACGAAGCCGTCGGCCTGGGCCACTCTCAGCGCATCCCACAGGTCATCTTCGGTAGCGTCCTGGGCGCCGAAGCGCAGGTTGCTGGCGATGGTCCCGGAGAACAGGTAGGGGCGCTGCGGCACCGCGGAGATGTTCCGCGAAATGGTGTCGCGTCCCAGTTCGGCCAGCGGCACCCCGCCGATCAGGATTTCGCCTTCGGTGGCGTCGTAGAGCCGCGGGATCAGGTTCAGCAAAGTGGTCTTGCCGGCACCGGTGGAGCCGATGATGGCAGTGGTCTGCCCCGGCTTGGCGGTGAAGGAGATATCGTTGAGCACCGGCGCCTCGGCGCCGGGGTATCCGAAGCTGACGTTCTTGAATTCCACGGTGCCCGGGGTGGGCAGCGCGATCTGCCGTTCGGCGGCATCGAGCATGCTCGGCTCGCTGTCGAGCACCTCGGAGATGCGGTCGGCCGAAACCATTGCACGGGGAATCATCATGGCCATGAAGGTACCCATCATGACCGCCATCAGGATCTGCAGCAGGTACTGCAGGAAGGCGGTCAGCGCGCCGACCTCCACCTGGTTGTTATCCACCCGGTGCCCGCCGAACCACAGCACGGCGGCGGTGGACAGGTGCAGGATCATGGTGATCGCCGGGAACATCAGCACGAACAGGTTGCCGACCTTGACACCGAGGTCGGTCAGTTTCTGGTTGGCATCGGCATAGCGCTGCGTCTCATGCTCTTCGCGCACGAAGGCGCGCACCACGCGGATGCCGGTGATCTGCTCGCGCAGCACGCCGTTGATCCCGTCGATGCGGGTCTGCATATCGCGGAACAGCGGCATGAGCTTGATGACCAGCAGGCCCACGACAATGAGCACCAGCGGTACCGAAACCCAAACGAGCCAGGACAGTCCGGGATCTTCGCGGATCGCCATGATCACGCCGCCGATGGACATGATCGGCGCGGTGATCATGAAGTTCAACGCCATCAGGGTGAGCATCTGGATCTGCTGCACGTCGTTGGTGCCGCGGGTGATCAAGGTGGCGGCGCCGAATTTGTTGACGTCCTGTGCCGAGAAGGTCGAGACCTTCTCGAAGACCGACTGGCGGATGTCGCGGCCCACGCTCATGGAGGTCTTGGCCCCGAAATAGACGGCGGCCACCGCGGTGGCTACCTGGATGAGGGCTACCACCAGCATCAGTCCGCCGGTACGCCAGATGTAGTCGATATCGCCGCTAACGACACCGACATCGATGATCTTGGCGTTCAGGCTGGGCAGGTACAGCGTGGCCACGGTGGTGGCCAGCTGCAAAATGACTACGGCAATGATCCAAGCTGTGTACGGCTTGGAGTGTTTCAAGATGAGCTTGAGAAGCATGTGGAAAAATCCTCGCTGGCATCGGGCTTTCCGGCACCCTGTCTCCTTCGGTTTAAGGGCATGGTGATTGGAGAGCGATTGCCAGTCTAGCGCTCCGTTCTGACACTTTGAATCATCCTCGCGATTGATTTTTATCAATCGCTGGCTAGCACCCGCATTTCCGCAAGATCACGGGCATGGTGGCGTTAATCATAGATCATGTATATGGAATCAGAATGCATCAGGACAGGGGTCCGGGAGTGGGTAACCCGCGCCCATTGGCGCCACTAGTTGCCCAAGGTCGGCGGGGCAACCTCCTGTGCTGGTTCGGGGATCTGCTTCTGCTGCTTCTGCGATGGGACCGTGAAGGCGACGGCGGCAAAGGCGATGAGCACGATCAGCACATTGAACAGCAAGCCTATGGCCCCGCCGAAGCGCAGCGCCACATTATCCTGCCGGCCTATGAAAATGCCCCAGGACTGGATCAGCTCAATGTCCACCTTCTGCCCGGCCACGTACAGGGCCGCGGAAATCGCCACGCCGATGGCGTTGCCCAGCGAAGAAGCCATCTTGTAGAGGCCAGCGGCGGCTCCGGCCTGGTTGTCCGGCACATTGGACAGCGCCGCATCGATGGACGGCGTGGCGTAAAACCCAGGCCGATGCCGAACAGCGTGAACCCGATCACCGAGAGCACGATGTACTGCTCGATATAGACGAAGGTCATGGAGCACAGCAGGATCCCTGAACCGGTAATCAGCGTCCCCCAGAGCATCGGCTTTTTCGGGCCGAAGCGCTGCAAGAGCTTCTCGCCCACGCGGATGGTGGCCAGCACCGCCACCAGGTAGCCCAGGGTCAGCAAACCCGATTGCAGCGAGGTCATCCCAGCGGCGCTTTGCACCAGGCCCAGGGACACGATCAGCGTTCCGGCCGCGCCGTTGAGCAGCAGGTTGGAGAGCGTCGCCCCGGTGAAAGTGCGGTTGGAGAACAGGTCCAAGTTCACGAAGGGGTGGCGCCGATGCTTCTCGGTCCACAAGAAGATCAGCCCGCTGGCCACGAAGACCGCCAGCAGTCCCAGCCCGATCCAGCCCAGCCAGCCGATGCGCGGGCCCTGGGAGATGTAGACGTTGACGGACACCAGCATGATGATGAAGAACGCCAGGCCGGTCCAGTCGAAACCGCGCTGCTCCTGGGAGCCGGCCTTGGATTCGGGAGTGCCCTTGAGCAGCCACAGCGAAAGCAGCGCGACGGCAATGGAGATCCAGAAGATCGAGCGCCAGCCCAGGAAGCTGGTGGCCATCAACCCGCCGAAAAGCGAGCAGAAGCCCGAACCTCCCCAGGAGCCGATGGACCAGAAAGACAGCGCACGCTGCCTGGCTTTGCCCTCGTAGAAGGACTTCACCAGGGCCATGGACGCCGGCATGATGCACGCCGCAGACAGCCCCTGGATCACCCGGCCGCCCAGCAGCATGCCACTGGTCAGCGAACCCAGGCCCTCAGGGGTCAGCGCGATGACCAGGGAACCGAGGATGGAAAGCCACAACCCGGCGTAAAGGATCTTCGCCCTGCCCAGCCGGTCGGCCAGTCCGCCGGCCACCACCACGAAGATGCCGGAGAACAGCGAGGTGATGGAAACCGACAGGTTGGCCAGGGTCTTCTCCACCCCCAGCTGGCCGCTGATCCCGGGGATGACGTTCAGCAGCGTCTGGGCGAAAAGCCAGAAGGTGATGACCGCCAGCACGACGCCCAGCAGCCACTTGTCATTGGGCAGCCAGGTTTTTGCGTCCGCCGCAGAAGTGCTGGACATGGTATTTCTCCTATTTCTTCTGGCAAGCCGGTTAGTTGCCGAACGCCGGTGGCGCAATCTCGTCATGCTTGGTCTTCTCGCTGTCCTTCTTCTTCTCCGAAGGAACCGTCACGATGATCGCGGCAATGGCGATCACCACCATCAGCACGTTGAACAGCAATCCGATGGCCCCGCCGAAGCGCAGCGCCACATTGTCCTGCCGCCCGATGAACAGGCCCCAGGACTGGATCAAAGCCGGGTCGATGGCCTGGCCGGCCACGTAGAGCGCGGCGGAAATGGCCACGCCGATGGCGTTGCCCAGCGAGGAAGCCATCTTGTAGATGCCCGAGGCGGCGCCCACCTGGTTATCGGGCACATTGGACAGCGCCGCATCGGTGGACGGGGTGGCATAGAAGCCCAGCCCGATGCCGAACAGGGTGAAGCCTATGACCGAGAGCACGATGTACTGGTCGATGTAGACGAAGGTCATCGAGCACAGCAGGATGCCGATGCCGGTGATGATCGAACCCCAGAGCATCGGCTTCTTCGGCCCGAAGCGCTGCAGCAGCTTCTCGCCCACGCGGATGGTGGCCAGGATCGCGATCAGGTAGCCCAGGGTCAGCAGGCCCGATTGCAGCGAGGACATGCCCGCGGCGATCTGCACTAGGCCCAGTGACACGATCAGCGTTCCGGCGGCGCCATTGAGCAGGAAGTTGGACAGGGTGGCCCCGGTGAAGGTGCCGTTGGAGAAGAGCTTGAGGTTCACGAACGGGTTGCGGTTGCGCACCTCGATCTGCAAGAACAACAGTCCGGTCACCACGAAGATGGCGATCAGCGAAATCCCGGCCCAGGACAGCCAGCCCAGGTTCGGTCCCTGCGAGATGTACACGTTGATCGAGATCAGCATGATGATAAAGAAGAGAAGCCCGGAGAAGTCGAAGCGGTGCGAGGCGTTCGGATCCTGCTCGGCCCTGGATTCCGGGGTGCCCTTGAGCAGGAACAGGGCCAGGACCGAGAGCACGATGGAGATCCAGAAGATCGAGCGCCACCCCAGGAAGCTGGTGGCCATCAGCCCGCCGAACAGCGAGCAGAAGCCCGAGCCGCCCCAGGAACCGATGGACCAGTAGGACAGCGCACGCTGGCGCGCTTTGCCTTCGTAGTAGGTCTTCACCAGAGCCATGGAGGCGGGCATGATGCAAGCTGCGGACAGCCCCTGGATCACGCGTCCGCCCAGCAGCATGGCGCTGGTCAATCCGCCCAGGTTCTCCGGGGTCAGCGCAATCAGCAGCGAGCCGAGGATCGAGAGCCAGATGCCCAGATACAGGATCTTCGCCCGTCCCAGACGGTCGGCCAGGCCGCCGGCGACCACGATGAAGATGCCGGAGAACAGCGAGGTGATGGACACGGCCAGGTTGGCCAGTGTTTCTTCCACGCCCAGCTGGCCGCGGATCCCGGGGATGACGTTGAGCAGTGTCTGGGCGAAAAGCCAGAAGTTGATGACCGCAAGCACGATGCCCAGCAGCCATTTGTCATTGGGTTGCCAGGTCTTGGTGCTGGCAGCTGGTGCAGTGGACATGATCCTGCCCCTTATCCTTGTGCGCCGTGGCCCAGGTAGGCCAGCGCGGCCACCACCTGGGTGCGGGTCGCGGTTTCCAATGTCGGGTTGATGACCGGAGCGAAGAATGGCGAGTGGTTTGCCGGGATCTTCGAGGCGACAGTTCCTTCGGCGAGCGCCGCCTGGTAGGTCTTTGGATCGGCGCAGCCCACAGTCCAGTAGACGTACGGGACGCCAAAGGCATCGGGAATGGTGCTGAAGTCTTCCGAGGCGGTGGCCGGGTCGGTCTGGTAGACCTGCCCTTCGGCGAAATGCTCTTCAAAAGCCTTGGTGACCTTCCCGTTGGACGCCGCGTCATTGCTGGTCAGCGGGAACTGGTCGTAGAACTTGAAGTCCGGTTCCTGCGGCGAGCCGGCCGCGGCGCATTCGCCGCGAACGATGCGTTCGATGGAGTCGATGACGTGCTGGCGCAATGCCGGATCGTAGGTGCGGATGTTCAGCAGCAGCTGGGCCCGGTCCGGGATGATGTTCGCGGTGCTGCCGGCGTTCACTGCGCCCACGGTAAGCACGGCGAACTGCCCAGGCCGGGTTTCACGCGAAACGATGGTCTGCAGCTTGAGCACGATGGATGAGGCCAGCACCACCGGGTCCACGGAGTTGTGCGGCATCGAGCCGTGGGCTCCGCGCCCGTAGACGGTGATGCGCAGGCTGTCCCCGGCGGAGAGGATCGGTCCTGCGGTGGTGCCGATTTTCCCGGCTTCCACCGGCATCACGTGCTGGGCCAAGGCCACCACGGGCTTGGGGATCTTCTCCACCAGTCCGTCGGCCACCATTGCCTTGGCTCCTGCGGCGGTTTCCTCGGCTGGCTGGAAGAGCGCGATATGGGTTCCGGTCCAGGCGTCCTTGTGTTCGGAGAGCAAGCGCGCTGCGCCCAAGAGGGTAGCGATGTGCATGTCGTGGCCGCAGGCATGCATCACGCCTTCGACGGTGGATGAGTAGTCCAGACCGGTATTCTCGGTGACCGGCAGTGCGTCGATGTCGGCGCGTGCCAGCACTGCAGGTCCTTGGCCGTTGGCCAGCACGCCCACGATTCCGGTGCCGCCGATCTTGTGGATCTCATAGCCCAGGGCACCGAGCTCCGAGGCGATCCGTGCGGAGGTGTCATGTTCTTCCAGTCCCAGCTCGGGATGCCGGTGGAAATGCTGGTAGATCTCGCTCTGCCAGGGCAGCTGCTCATGGAGGGAATCGATAATTTTCTGTACAGCACTCATTTTTCGTTCCTTTCAGGCCCTGGCACCGGCACCCGCCGGTGCGGCGGGCACTCAAGGTACAGTTCAATCTTCAACTTATCCATCGGCGGGGACTCAGTCCAGAACATGAAGCAAGGCTTCTGGCTCAGCGGTCCTCTTCGGTGCAGATGCAAAAGCGGTTCCCTTGCCGGTCCGTGGCCACGTAGAATCCCGGCGCATACTGCTCATCGATCGCGACGCCCTGCTCCTTGAGCGCGTCCAGCACCTTTGCGCTTTCGGAATAGGGGTTCCAGATATCCAGGTGAAGCCGGTTCTCATTCGGGGTCGCCGTCTGCTGGAACCAGATGGCCGGCTTCCGGTGATCCGGGTCCGCCAGGCTGCCATCTTCTTGCACCTTGTACCCCAGCCCGGCAGCCCATTGCGCGGCAATGGCCGCGGGGTCATCGGTATCGATGCCGATTTCCACCGCACCGATCAGGTCCACCCGCGGTTCGGCTCCCAACGCTTCGGCCCGCTCGGAAATCTTGGAAGCCAGCGCGATATCCCGGGCAGTGATGGCTCCACCGGCATCATGGGAGGTCGTGGAGACGAAGAGGCGGTTATAGCGCCAGTCCACATCCGGGTGGTGGTTATCCATTTCCGCGGCTCCGGCGATATCGCTGAACAGCTCAATGGCCGCGGCGGAAGTCTTGGTCTGGAACACGGCCGCGATGGCTCCTGGAATTTCGCGCCAATGCGGCAGCTCCTCCAGGTAGTCATGCAGCTGCTGGTTGCTGAGAATATCTGTGTCGCTCATGGTTATCCCCTTTCGACGGCAACTGTGCCACCGGCCACCTGCTGGTTCAAGACCTTGGCGGCAATTCAAAGCAGACCCGGGCCGCGCATCGCATCCTGCTCGAATCCTGTGAACTTCTGCGATGCCAGTGCCACTGGTGCACAGACGCGGATAGTCTCGAATCCATTGGGTCGAAGGAGCTCACATGGTCAATATCTTCCAGGCAGAAGTCAACGACTCCACCTTGGACGACGTCGTTCCAGAAAGTGCCAACAGGTGGCGCAGGCTGCTGAGCCTGATCACCCTTGCGGTGGTTGCCGCCCTCGTGATCGCGGCGGGCTTCGGGATTTTCGAGCAGGAGCGCTCCGCATCCGTTGACAACGGCCAGCTGCAGATGGACATCGATTTCCCTGGCACTGTTCGTGCGGGCAACGAGATGGACCTGGCCATCTCGATCACTTCTGCGCAACCGCTGCCCGAAACGGTGGAAATTTCCATCTCACAGGAGTACTTGGATTTCTTCGAGGACTTCGCGGTGCTTCCCGAAGCGCAGTCGCAAAGCAACGGACGGCAGGGGGCCGTCGCCTTCGAGCTGTCCGCGCAGCCAGGAGCCCGCCATGCGGTCTTCCACTTCAAGGGGCGCGCCGCCGATGACTGGGCTCCGAGAACCGATGGACAGGTGGCAGTGGAAGTCGGCGGTTCCACGCTGTCTGCCGATATCAGAACATGGAGGATGCCATAAATGGATATTGTCATCCGCGCTGCGATCGCATTCATTGTGCTGTGGCTGGTGACCCGCGCCGCGGGCCGCTCCACCTTGGGCGAGCTGTCCTCATTCGAACTGGTGCTCTTCGTGGTCATGGGCGATCTGGTGCAGCAAGGCATCACCATGGAGGACCGCTCGCTGCTGGGCAACCTGCTGGCCGCATTCACCATGGTGCTGCTGGCGGCCATCCTGGCCTATGCCAACATGCGCTGGCCGAAGATCGGCAAGCTGACCCAAGGCCGGCCCATCGTGCTGATTCGCGATGGGAGCATCGACCGCAAGGCCCTGCATGCCGAGCGCATCGGACTCGATGAGCTGAGCATGCTTGCCCGGCTGGCCGGCATCGAGGACTACAATTCCATCCGGTTGGCGATCCTGGAAGGAAACGGCAAGGTTTCGTTCTTCACCCACGAGGCGCAATCCCAGCAATGAGCCTGCGCCCCGGCCGGATACCGGGGGCGTGGCCCATGCTCCGGGGACTATTGCTGATCGGGGTCCTGCCGCTGGTCCGGCAGGTTGGCGTCCGGTTCCTGTTCCAGCTCTTCGGCGTAGGCCGCAAGCTCGCTCTCATCCGCAGCTCCCTGCCTGCCATCAGGCTCAGACAGCAGGGTTTCGGGATTCAGCGCCAGTGATTCTTCGTCGTTTTGCTCCAGTATCTGCTGGACGCCGTGCAGCGGGTCTTCGCCGCCATCGCCCTGCGGTGCATCCGGGGTGCCGGGGGCTGGCTGGCCATCTCGCCCATCCATCGGTTCATCCGCATCGCGGTCCCGGCGCACATCCTCGAATTCCGAATTATTCAGTGACATGATTACTCCTTTTCCGATTCCCATTGGGAAATTATGTGGTTGGTTTCCAGCAGCTTCTGCCGGTGCTGCTTGCGCATGAATTCCAGCGTGGAGGATTCGAAATCCGGATCCCCGCTTGCGGTTGCATCCCTAGCCACCGCAACGGGAAGGTTCGTTGCGAAGGCGTCCGCTGCCGTTGCGGAAATGCAGGTATCCGTGGAGACCCCGGCAATCACCAGGGAGTTGGCCCGGCGGACCAGCAGCAGATCGCCCAGCCCGGTGTTCCAAAAGGCGCTGTCCCGGCGCTTGATCACCTCGATGGCACCGTTCAGCAGCAGTTCAGGCAAATACGCGGCGCTGCTGGTTCCCTCGAACAGGTAGCCCTGCCCATCCTCCAGCATCTTCAGTGTCCAAGTTGACCTGTCTTCCTTGTGCACCGTGCGCACGCTGATCACCGGGATGCCCGCTGCGTTGGCGGCCGCTGCCAGCCGGTTGCAGTTGGCTGCCACCTGCTGCCTGCTTCTTGCCAACGCGGGGTCTTTGAAGAAGCCGACTTGCAGGTCGATCAGCAGCAGCGCCGGATTGCTGAAGTCGCTGGTGGAAGATGTCTGGTTCAAGGCTCAATCGCATTCCGCGCAATGCTGGCAGCAATACGCCAGCTGCTCGTGGCGCACCTCGTGGCCCAAGATGGCGCACTGGCAGTGCGCACATCGTTCAGCCATGCCATGGATGGCGCATTCGAAGCTGTCGTAGTTTCCCGTGCGTGTGCCCTTGGTGATCGAGAACAGCGGTTCAGTTCCATTCCCACAGGTATCGCAGGTTTGCATCGGTTGCCTCCTGGAATCGGTTTGCCCTGCGGCTAGCGCGTCTCGGGCTCATCGCTGTACTGGTCTTCGCCATCCACGTCCATATCCGGATCGGTGCCGATGGCCGGGTCCTCGGCTTGCGGAGCGTCCTCCAGCTCGGAGGCATCCATATCGTCGTGCGGAATGTGCTCATCGTCGGGCTGTCCCAGCGGCCAGGTATTCTCCACCAGATTCTGATCCGGGTCCTTGATCCGCTCGGTGGCGTTCGCAATGGCTTCCTTGGCCTTGTCAATGAATCCCATGATCCTCGTCCTTCCAAATCGCTTTGCGTCGGTCATCTACCATCTACCAGCTGGACCCCTGCCCAGTACATGCTTAATCGGTTGTTGTCAGGTTCGCGGCCTGCCACCTGCGAGGTCGCTGGCAATGGTTGAAGCCCGAGCTCCGCCCGGGGAGCGTGGGTTGTGCCCCAAGCAGGAACACGCGAAAGGAGCACCATCATGGTTGCAGCCAGAGAGCTGATGAGCACACCGGCCAAGTGCGTCAAGGAGCAGGATTCCATCCAGGTCGCCGCCCAGATGATGAAGGACCTGGGGGTGGGCATGCTGCCGATTTGCGGAAAGGACGACCGGCTGGCCGGCACTATCACCGACCGCGACATTGTCATCAACTGCGTGGCCGAGGGCGTGGCCACTTCCAGCACCAAGGTGGCGGACTACGCGCAAGGAAAGCCGGTCACCATCGGGGCTGACGATTCGGTGGAAGAAGCAATCCGCACCATGCAGGAGCACCGGGTGCGCAGGCTGCCGGTCATCGACGGCCATGAACTGGTGGGAATGCTTGCCCAGGCGGATATCGCCCGCTACTACGATGCGCAGGGCACCGGCAACCTGGTGGAGTCGATTTCCCAGGAATAGCCTCGTCCGAGCCGACGCAAAATAACGGAGCTGGCGGGAAAACTATTCGTTTTCCCGCCAGCTCCTTCGTGTCCCTGCGCTATCTGCCGTTGGCGTCGGTACCGCCGTGCGGATCATCCAGCGTGCTGGGTCCGCGGATCACCCGGTACAGACCGTACAGGAAGACCAGAGCACCCCAACCGGCAACAATCCACATGGGGCCGGAGGTGCTGTCCGGGGCGGCCAGCACCGCATAGATGGAGAAGCCGATGGCCAGCAGGCCACCGATAACCATCAGCCAGATGCCGGGGCGGCGCTTTCGATCAGCTCTTGCCGGGTTTCCAGTCATGGCATTTCCTTTCGCAGATGATCGGGTTCATCCCGCGTCGTAGCGTTCTTCGTTTTCCTCTGACCGTTCTTCGGTGTTCTTCTTGATCTCGCCTCGACGGGCTACGCGCTCGTCTCCGGGCTGGGCTTCCTGGCCAGGTTCGGCCGTGCGGGCCGGGTTCTCTTCGTTCTTGCGGTCTTCCATTACCGATCTCCTGTTCTCGGGCGGTGGGCTATGAATTCCGCAGGGCCTTGATCAGCTCTGCCTTGCGCATCTTGGATCGGCCTTCGACGCCGATTTCCCTGGCCCGGTCTCGCAGCTGCTCGACGTTCCAGTCCTCGTAGTCCCCGGCTTTGCCGCCGCGCTTTCCCACGGCCGAACGACCATCGCGGGCAGCGGCATTGGCGATGCGTGCGGACTTCTGCTTGGAGTTCCCCTCATCGCGCAGTTCCTCGTAGAGTTCTTCGTCCTTGATCCGGCTGCTCTCCTTGCCTGCCATTTCTCTCCTCTCCCGTGCGCTCGTCCGGCTCTCAATCCGCCGGCATAAGTGGCCTTCTGCGCCCCACGGTAGCCCGGTGCTTGATGCGGCAACAGGGTGGCGCCAAGATTCTGCGCTGAATCCCAGACTCCTGCGCTAGCACAGTTCCATTGCCGGTGCATGAAACTGGATCCTTGCCCGAAGGAGGCTGGCCGTTGCCGCCAAAACCGCCGCACGCGATTCACCTGCGCCGCATTCAGGCGAACACTGGAAGCATCCTGGACGCCGCTGGCGGCTCCGCCCCGGCGTCCTTCCGGCAACAGCAGGAGGAAAATCATGGCAGAGAATAATTCCCACCATTCCGCCGGCCAAGAGACGGCCCCGGACGGAGCATCGGGCAGCGGACAGCAAGAGCGCGCTGGCAAGGAAAAGATCAGCCCTCCCGAGCAGCGCCAGCCCGAACCGGGCCTGGACCAGGAATTGCGGCCCAAGGCAGATCACGGCGAGCGCAGCTACAAGGGCAGGGACCGGCTGACCGGCAAGCGCGCACTGATCACCGGCGGCGATTCGGGCATCGGGGCTGCGGTTGCCATCGCCTTCGCGAGGGAAGGCGCCAAGGTGGCCTTGGCCTATCTGCCTTCCGAACAGCCTGATGCAGATGCCATCGCCGGGGTCCTGGAAGATGCGGGAGTTGAAGTGCACCTGCTGCCTGGGGACCTGCGCGACCGCAACTACCGCGATTCATTGATTGATGAGGCGGTGGCCGCGCTGGACGGTCTGGATATCCTGGTGAACAATGCCGGCAAGCAGATCAGCGTCGAGTCCTTGGAAGACCTGAGTGATGAACAGATCGAGGCGACCTTCGACGTGAACATCTTCGCGATGTTCGCGCTGAGCCGGGCGGCTTTGCAGGTGATTCCCGAGGGTGGTTCCATCATCAACACCACGTCCATCCAGGCTTTTGATCCCTCGGATCATCTGATGGACTATGCCGCGACCAAGGGCGCTATCAGCAACTTCACCAAATCGCTGGCTTCCCAGGCGGCGAAGAAGGGCATCCGGGTCAACGCCGTGGCGCCCGGTCCTATTTGGACTCCGCTGCAGCCCTCCGACGGCCAGCCCATCGAGGCGCTGCCGAAGTTCGGCCACGATACCTGGCTGGGCCGGGCCGGGCAGCCGGTGGAACTCGCCCCGGCCTATGTGTTCTTGGCCAGCGACGAGGCATCCTATGTCGTCGGTTCAACGGTGCACGTGAACGGCGGCAAGAACCAGCCGTAGACGGATCCTCCTGCATTACCGGGAGCCTGCCCCAACCGTGCATCCAGCACAGGGGCAGGTTCCGGGCCGCTGGAGGCGCATTGGAATAAAGCGCTCATCCGAGGATTACTGATCGTCATCCTTGCTGATGATGAATTCCATATTCCGCCGCTCGTATTCGCGCTGGCTGAAGGTGGCACGCTGGACTTCCTTCACTTCATCGAAGCTGGATCCGATGGCGCCGCCCATGGTGCCCAACGATGACGCCAGCCACGCAAGGTTAATGTATTCGGCCAGCGTGACGTCGTGGCGCAGCTGGTAGGCAAGGTATTCCTGGTCAATGACAATCAGTGATCCTGCCAGCAGCGCCAGGAACATCAGCAGGTACATGGCGGTGGCTGCGAACCCGACGGTGAGCACTGTGGCCACGTTGTAAACCACGATCCGCTCGCGGCGGCGGTGGCCCTTGGGCTTTTCCCACAGCCGGTTATGCAGCAGCAGCCACAAGGTGAGGATCAGGATGCTGGCTACTGTGATCATCACCAGCCTGCGGTTGGGCAGGTAGTCGGCCATGGACCAGATGCTGGTGTAGAATACGCCGAAGGCACCGGTGGCCACTGCGCCGGCCATCGCCGAGGAGAGCCTGGGGACCAGTTTCCATGGCCTGTTGCTGCGCACCATCCCGGCGATCAGCAGCAGCCGCCCGCGCAGGCCCTCGATGCTGTTGATCCGGTTGTGCTCGTTTTCCAAGTCTTCTCTGCTGGCGTGCACGCTCATGGCCCGTCCCAGCGGTGTGGGCGGCGGAGCAGGCTGGCGTCCGGTGGCCAGTTCCCTGACCAATTCGGTCAGTTCCTTGGCGACCGTGCGCGGACGGGCTAGTCCCAGGCTGGGCATGGAAAGCACCGCTGAACCCTCTGCAGGGGAAATGACGGTGCGCACCGGACGGCGCTGCACGTAGTGCGGCGCATCGGTGAGGTAGATGATGAAATCCCATCCGTGTTTCTGGCGCAGCTTGGGCACATGGTCGTTTAGCACCACGCGTCCTGATTCGCCCAACGGCAAAGAGAAGGGAGCAACTTCCACATTCCATTCGGAACCGTGTCCGTGCAGTTTCTCCAGCACCGATTCCAGACGTTGGCTCACCTTATTGGCCACGGCATGCGCAATGCCAGGATCGGCAATCACGCCTACCGTGCGCGCTTGGGATTCTTCCATGTTCAAGGATGCCTCGCTGCTAGTTGATTCCGGCCGGGGCCACATTGCCACCCACCCTAGGCACCTTGGGCCAAGACCGCAGGGCCATCCAGCCTCTTCGCAGGATCCACCAGCTCGCATCCAGTCTGGATCCGCGGAATTCCGGGGTTTCCAGATTCACAGGCAATGCCCACCCCGGCGGTCTTGTTGTCGCTTGCCGGTTATGGAATGGTCTGGGGCATCCAACCGAACAACCCAGGAGCTGAGCCATCGATGGATTCCAACGACCGCAAAGAAGAACAGCACCCCAGCGGTTCGGGCCAGCCCGGCGCGCAGCCGGAGCAGGGCCGTAATGGAGAACAGAACCAAGAAGAGAACACTGTCGGGGAGCATCCGGATGCTTTCGAGCAGCCGGCCGAAGAGCAGGAACCGAGCAACGTGGACACCGACCAGTTCAGCACCGACTGATCTGCAGTCACCTTACCGGACGAGAAACGAAGGAGAAGCATTTTGAAGGCACTAACATGGCAAGGCAAGCGCAAGATCGGCTACAGCGATGTACCGGATCCGATGATCCAGGACCCGGGAGACATCATCATCAAGGTCACTTCCACCGCCATCTGCGGCTCGGATCTGCATCTCTACGAGCTGCTGGGCCCGTATATGCATGCCGGTGACGTGCTCGGGCACGAAACCATGGGCATCGTGCAGGAGATCGGTTCCGGGATCACCAACTTGGCGGTGGGCGACCGCGTGGTGATTCCGTTCAACATCTCCTGCGGACACTGCTGGATGTGCGAGCACGGGTTGCAGTCCCAGTGTGAAACCACCCAGGTGCGCAAGCATGGCAAGGGCGCGCAGTTCTTCGGCTATTCCGAGCTCTACGGGCAGGTCCCCGGCGGCCAGGCCGAATACCTGCGCGTGCCGCATGCCGACTACGGGGCGGTGAAGGTCGGCCAGGAGCTGCCGGACCACCGCTACCTGTTCCTCTCGGACATCCTGCCAACTGCATGGCAAGGCGTGGAATACGCGAATGTCCCGGAGAACGGCACTCTGGCGGTGTACGGGCTGGGACCGGTCGGCCAGTTGGCAGCGCGCATCGGACGCTACCTGGGCTACGAAGTGCTGGGCATCGATCCGGTGGCTGAACGCCGGGCCATGGCCGAACGCCACGGCATCAAGACCTTGGACTTCACCAAGGACACCGTGGGCGAATTGCGCGGGCGCACCGGCCGGGGACCTGACTCCGTACTGGATGCGGTGGGCATGGAAGCCCACGGCTCCCCGGTCTCCTCCATGTTCCAGCAGGCCACCGGCCTGCTGCCGGACAAGGCCGCGCAGCTTGCCATGGAAAATGTTTCCGCGGACCGCACCAGCGTGCTGGATTCGGCCATCGACGCGGTGCGCCGAGGCGGAACCCTGTCGATCAGCGGGGTCTATGCAGGGGCCGCCACCCCGATGCCGATGCTCAAGCTCTTCGACAAGCAGATCCAGATCCGCCAGGGCCAGTGCAACGTCCGTTCCTGGACCGAGCACCTGCTGCCGCTGGCCGAGGATCCCGGCGACCCGCTGGGCTTGGATGACCTGGTCACCCACGAGCAACCGCTTTCGGCCGGTCCGCAGATGTACGAGACTTTCCAGAAGAAGCAGGATGCCTGCATCAAGGTGGTGCTCAAGCCTTGAGCCGCTAGGCGCTCTTCGTCCCGGAACCGGAGGCCTTCTTCTTGCTCGGCGAGGAGGAGGCCTCCTTCGCGGTTTTCTTCTTGGCCGCCGGCTTCTTCTTCGCGGCCGGCTTCTTTGCCCCGGTCTCCTTCTTGGCCACAGGTTTCTTTTCCGCAGGCTTTGCGCTCTCCCCGGACTGGCCGGCCCGGCTGGAGGACTTTGCCTTGCGCCCGCCGATGCTGCGCTTGAGCGCTTCCATCAGGTCAATGACATCCCCGGACCCCTCCTCGGATTCACCAGCTCCGAAAGTGGCCTCGGTATCCAGATCCTCGCCCTGCTCGATCTTCGCCTCGATCAGGGCCTGCAACTGCACCTGGTAGTCATCCTCGAAGTCCTGCGGAGTGAAGTCCCCGCTGTACTGCTGGACCAGGGTTGCGGACATCTTCAGTTCCTGGGCGCTGATCTTCGGGGCTTTCTCCGGGGCCACCTGCTGTGCATCGCGCAGCTCATCGGCCCACATCACCGCCTGCAGCACGATCACAGTGGAGCGCACGCGCAGCACGCCCAAGCGCGTCTTCTGGCGCAGCGCGAAACGCACCACCGCCAGCTGCTCGGTATCCTCCAAGGTCCGGCGCAGCAGCTCATAGGCCTTGGGCGACTTGGAGTCGGCCTCAAGAAAATAGCTCTTTTCCAGCATCAGCGGATCAATCTGGTCGGCGGGAACGAACTGGACCACCTCGATTTCACGGCTCTTCTCCGCCGGCAGGGCACCCATGTCCTCATCGGTGAGCACGATAGTGCGCTCGCCGTCCTCAAAGGCCTTGTCCAGGTCCTTGTAGGCGACTTTTTCTCCGCATACTTCGCACCGCCGCTCGTAGCGGATTCGGCCGCCGTCCTTGTCATGGACCTGGTGCAGGTCGATGTCGTGGTCCTCGGTCGCGCCGTAGGCCTTGACCGGCACGTTCACCAGTCCAAAGGCAATTGATCCAGTCCAGATAGCTCGCATGGGCATAGTGAAGCATCTTTTCGGCAATCGCGTCAGCCTCTAGGTGATTCTGGCAGGAGATATCGAGTTTTACCCGGGCGAAACGCAAAGGTTCCTAGGAACGCTGGATTCCCAAGCGCACCCCGGGAAGATTTGCCCCATAGGGCAAGCAAAGGACAGCGCATGGCACGCAAGGAGCAAACCGTCAAAGTCGCAGGGCGCACGCTGAAGGTCAGTAATCTGGACAAGGTCCTGTACCCGCAGACCGGAACCACCAAGGGCGAAGTCATGGACTACTTCCAGCAGGTGGCCCCCGCGTTGCTGCCGCATGCCGCGTGGCGCCCGGCCACCCGCAAGCGCTGGGTGGACGGGGTGGGAACCTCGGTGGATCCGGGAAAGGTGTTCTTCCGCAAGGATCTGGAAGACTCCGCCCCGAGCTGGATTCCTACGGCCAACCTGCGGCACAAGACCCATTCCAATACCTATCCGCTGGTCAACAATGAAGCGGTGCTGGCTTGGATGGCGCAAGTTGCCGCATTGGAAATCCATGTCCCCCAGTGGCGCTTCGACTCCTCGCTGGAACCGGCCAACCCGGACCGGCTGGTCCTGGATCTGGACCCAGGCCCGGGGACCGGACTGGCCCAGTGCGCCGAGGTGGCGCTGATCTGCCGGGAGATCCTCGACGGCATGGATCTGCCCAGCTTCCCGGTGACCTCCGGTTCCAAGGGCATCCACCTCTATGCCGGGCTGGATGGCAGATACACCTCGGATGAAGTCAACGAGGTCGCCAAGGAACTGGCTTCTTCCTTGCAAAGGGAGCATCCTCAACTGGTGGTTGCCGACATGAAGCGCTCGCTGCGCGAGAACAAGGTGCTGCTGGATTGGAGCCAGAACAATGCCGCGAAAACCACCATCTGCCCGTATTCGCTGCGTGGCCGCAGCCGTCCCACCGTCGCGGCCCCGCGGACTTGGGAGGAAATCGAAACACCGGGGCTGGAGCATCTGGACTTCCACGAAGTTCTGGACCGGCTGGCCGATGGCATCGAGCCGCTGGCGCAACTGGCCGCTGGGCACCGGCAGGAACCGGACCGGCTGGCGCTCTACCGCTCCAAGCGCGATGCGGCAATGACCCCCGAACCGGTGCCTGAACAGGCAGAAGAAGATTCCGCGGAAAGCCAAGAGAGCACCGAGCTCTCCTTTGTCATCCAGGAGCATCATGCCCGCCGGCTGCATTGGGATTTCCGGCTGGAGCACGAGGGCGTGCTGGTCTCTTGGGCGGTGCCCAAGGGTCCCCCCTTGGAATCAGGGATCCAGCGCTTGGCCGTGATGACCGAAGACCATCCGCTGTCCTACGGAAGCTTCGAAGGAACCATTCCCAAGGGAAGCTACGGGGCCGGAGAAGTCTCCATCTGGGATTCGGGCACCTGCGTGATCGAGAAGTGGCGCGAGGGCAAGGAAGTTATTGCAGTGCTCTACGGATCCCCCTCCGGCGGGCTGGGCGGAGTCGGCCGGCGGTTCGTGCTGATCCAGGCCACGGGCATGGGCGATAAGGACAATTGGCTGCTGCAGCTGGCCAAGGACCAGCCGGAGCCAGCCGGCAACTTGGCTGAAGCCGGTGCAGCAAGCGATGGAGACCCGGGGCCAAGCCCTCAGGAACCCACCCCTAAGCAAGCCGTCAAGGACCTCTCGGGTGAATTACTGCGTCCCATGCTGGCCACCCCAGGCACGCCCAAGGACATCTTCAGCGATGAGGAGTGGAGCTATGAAATGAAATGGGACGGCTACCGCGCCTTAGCCGTGGTCCAGGATAAGAAGACCAGGCTGCTCAGCCGCAACGGCCATGATCTGGCCGAGGACTTCCCCGAGCTGCAGGAGCTCGGCTCGCTGCTCGATGAGCGGGCCATCCTGGACGGGGAAATCGTAGCCCTGGATTCCTCTGGCCGTCCCGACTTCTCGCTGCTCCAGCAACGCGTGTCCCACCAGCGCAAGAAGCGCACCAAGCTGGCCTCGGCCATCAGGATCCAGTACATGGTCTTCGACGTGTTGCAGCTGTCCTACGCGGAAAACGGACTGGTGGATCTCACTGCCGTGCCCTATGGCCAGCGGCGCCAGCGGCTGGAAGGACTGGAGCTCGATGGCCGATACGTGCAGGTGCCCCCGGCCCACACCGGAACCCTGGAAGAGGCCATCGCCACCAGCAGCGAGCTGGGCCTTGAAGGCATCGTGGCCAAGAAACGCAGCTCCGCCTACGAATTGGGAGGGCGCAGCGGCAGCTGGATCAAGATCAAGCACCAGCTGCACCAGGAAGTGGTGGTGATCGGCTGGCGGGCAGGCCAGGGATCGCGCACCCGCAGCCTGGCCTCGTTGCTGCTGGCCGTACCGGGCGAGGACGGCTTGGAATACGCCGGCCGGGTGGGCACCGGATTCAGCGATGCGCAGCTGGCAAGTATCCGCGAGCGGCTGGGGAAGATCGAACGCCAAACTCCACCGGCCAAGAACGTGCCTGCGGCGCATCGGCGCGATGCCCACTGGGTCGTCCCCGAGTACGTGGCCGAGGTGCGCTACAGCGAGCTGACCGGCGAGCGCCTGCTGCGCCATCCGGTCTGGCGCGGCTGGCGCGATGACAAGCAACCGGATCAAGTCCGCTGGGAAGCGGAGGATCTGGCCGAAGGACCCGATTCAAAGTAACTACTGCAAGGAGCACAACATGAAATTGCTGGTAAAGATCTTCGGAACCCTCATCTCCCTGGGCGCAGGCTGGCTCGGAGCCAAGCTCGTCTCCGGGATATGGCACAAGGCCACAGGAGAAGAACCGCCCTCGCTGGCCAATCCGGACAAGCAGCAGCAGGCCGCTGCGGGCAAGGTCCTGGTCTTCGCGGTGATCTCCGGTGCCAGCGCCTCGGTCATCCAGGCGATGACCAAGCGCTGGACGCAGAAGCTGGAGGCAAAGGCCGGAGCCCGCTAGCGGCTGCGCCTGGTCGAGGCGCTGCTTGGAACAAGTCCGCAGGTGCCGCTAGCTGTTGATCCGTGGCTCGGCTACGGAGGATCGCAGTCCAGCGGCACCTGCGGCCTGCCGTGGAACTGGCGGCCCGGGCTCTGGATAATTCCCCACCATAGGCATAAAATGAAATATGAATATCACAATACGAAAGTAGGAACAGATGTCGGAAAATTCCACCGTACTTGCCGCAGGGGATCAGGCTCCGGACTTTTCGTTGCGCAACGCCGACGGGGACACCGTTTCCCTGGCAGACTACGCAGGCAAGAATGTCATCGTGTACTTCTACCCGAAGGCTGCCACCCCGGGCTGCACCATTGAGGCCTGCGATTTCCGGGACAACATTAATTCCCTGCTCGGCGCCGGATACTCGGTGCTTGGAATTTCCCCTGACGAGCCAGCAGAGATCGCGCAGTTCGCCAACGATGAATCGCTGAACTTCCCGCTGCTTTCCGACCCGGACAGCAAGGTTGCCAAGGCATACGGTTCCTACGGCGAGAAGTCCAAGAATGGCAACACTTTCGTGGGCACCTTGCGATCCACCGCGGTGGTGGCTCCCGATGGCACCATCAGCCAGATTGAATACGGCGTGGAAGCGCGGGGCCACGTGAGCCGCCTGCGTGAATCCTTGGGCGTCTAAGCGCTACCAGGCTTCCAGCCACAACGAAAACTGCTCCTTGGCAATCGAAAATGTTCCGATTGCCAAGGAGCAGTTGCCTTTGTGCGCTAGGGATACCCTAGCGGCCGGCGATCTTCACCAGCTTGTGGTTGATGAACTCATCCATGCCGTACTTGCCCAATTCGCGGCCGATGCCCGAGCGCTTCACCCCGCCGAATGGCAGCTCCGGGAAGGAAGCTGAAGGCTCGTTGATGGCCACCATGCCGCTTTGCAGCTGAAGCGAGATCCGCTCTGCGCGCTCAAGATCCTTGGTGTGGATCGAAGCGCCCAAACCGTAATCGGTGTTATTGGCCAAGGCCACCGCTTCTTCCTCGGAATCCACCTTGTAGAGCACCGCAACCGGACCGAAGAGCTCCTCGGAGAACGCACGCATCTGCTCAGTTACTCCGGCCAGGATGGTCGGCTCGTAGAACGCACCGTCGCCTTCTACCGGCTTGCCGCCGGCCAGCACCGTGGCACCCTTGTCGATGGCGTCTTGAACCTGGGCGGCCAAGCCATCGCGCGCGGCGGCTGAAGACAGCGGGCCCAGGAAAGTCTCGGCCTGGGTCGGATCTCCCACCTTGATTCCGGAGACCTGCTCCACCAGAGCCTGGGAGAAGTCCTCGTAGACCGAGGAATCGATGATGAAGCGCTTGGCCGCATTGCAGGCCTGGCCGGTATTGCCGAAGCGGGCGCGCATCCCAAGTTTTGCAGTACGGGCGATATCCGCATCGTCCATGACCAGGAAGGGATCCGATCCGCCCAATTCCAGCACGACCTTCTTCAGATTGCGTCCGGCAATCTCCGCCACTGCGGAACCGGCACGCTCGGAACCGGTCAGCGAAACCCCTTGGACACGGCGGTCGGCGATGATGTCTGCAACCTGCTCGTTGGTGGCGAAGATGTTCACGTAGGCGCCCGCCGGGGCCGCCGCCTCCTTGAAGATCTCTTCCATGGCCAAGGCGGATTCCGGGCACTGCGGCGCATGCTTGAGCAGGATGGTGTTGCCGTTCATCAGGTTCGGTGCGGCGAAGCGTGCCACCTGGTAGTACGGGAAGTTCCACGGCATGATGCCAAGCAACGCACCCACCGCTTCCTTGCGCACCAGCGCCTTGCCGCCCGAGGCGATTTCCAGCTCCTCGTCGGCCAGGAACTTCGGTCCGTTCTTGGCGTAGTAGCGGTAGATGGCAGCTACGATGCCGATCTCCCCCATCGCTTGCTTGATGGGCTTGCCCATTTCGCGGGTGATGATCGCTGCCAGTTGCTCAGCGCGCGCCTCGTAGATATCTGCCACGCGCTCCAGCAAGGCCACGCGTTCCTCCAGCGCGGAGACCGACCATTGGGTGTAGGCGTTGTGCGCCTTGGCGATCGCTTCCTGGATCTGCTCATCGGTGGCCGTTGGGTAGGTTGCTTCGATAACACCGGTGGCGGGGTTGGTCACTGAATACATGCTCATGATGCTCCTGAATTTCTTGATCTCTAGCTAGTGCTCCACCAGCCAGACTTCCATGTTCTGCGCTGTATTGGTAGCCTCAGTCGCGATTCTTGAGCTCGTGCTAATGTTCCAGGTCTCTTCAACTAGGGCAAGCAGGCAAGCTGGCGCTGCGCGCGAGGATTGTACACTTCATCCTTGATCATTCCCAGTAGTCCTAGGCGTTCCCAACCTGAACCTGAACGCTTCCTGCTGATTGGCTATCTCCCTGCCTTCCCCGGACCAGCACATCTAACGTCGTAGATGACCCGCAGCGCTCCATGATCCATCGTTTAGGAGCAGGACAGGCCGCACGTCGGCACGGTCCAGCTGAATCGGCAGCACAGGAAGGGAAGAAATGAGCACCAACGACTACACCAGTTCGAATCCATTCCCGGATGGTCCGCGCAACACCCAGCAGCCCGGTACCAACCGGCACAGCCTGAATGAGCCGGATCCGTTAACCGAGCCGCAAACAGACCTGTTCCCCACAGAGACCGTAGAGCCGATCCCGGCCCATGCGCAGGGATTCGGTGACGGGGACTTGCCTGGCGGCGGGCAGCCATCGGGCAAGTCGCAAGCAGCACAGGATCTGGCCCAGGAGGGCCGGGAGTCCGCGACGCATGTGGTTGACAGCGCAAAGCAGGAAGCCGCGATGCTGGCCGAGCAGGCCAAGGACCAGTCGGCACACCTGCTCGATGAGCTTGGTTCCGATCTGAAGGACCAGGCCGCCGCGCAGCAGCGGAAGGTCGCCGCGAACTTGCGCGATATCAGCGAAGAATTCCGCTCCATGCTGGACCAGTCCTCGGCTTCCGGCACGGCATCCACGCTGGTGGACCAGGCATCCCACCACAGCGGCCGGGCCGCTGACTGGCTGGAGCAGCGCGAGCCAAGCGATCTGCTCAACGAGGTCAAGTCCTTCGCGCGCAAGCGTCCCGGCGCTTTCTTGGGCCTGGCCTTGGGGGCCGGGCTGCTGGCCGGACGCATGACCCGCAATGCCAGCGAACCAAAGGACAGCACGGGACACCAGGACCAGGCGCACCACACCGATCCTGCCGCCAAGCCTGTAGCGGCATATGAAGACGCTCCAGCCCCGCCTCCGCGGGTTGATCCGTCCTTCGAGGGCACCAGCCGCGTGGACTCGGCAGGCATTCGCCCTGCCGTCGATTCCGTAGACGTTGATCCACTGCGTTCCTATCCGCCTGAGGATCCGCGCAGCACCAACTACCGCTAGGAGGACTCGATGACCCACACGACACCAGAACCCGGTTCCGCAGAGCACGAACGCAGTTCCCTAGGTGCCCTGTTCAACGACCTGACGCAGAATGTGACCTTGCTGGTTCGCCAGGAAATCGAACTGGCAAAGACCGAGCTGAAGGAATCCGCCGGTACTGCCGGCAAGGGCGCGGGCATGTATGCCGGTGCCGGCGTAGCAGGACATTTCGTCCTGCTGTTCCTTTCCGTGGCCGCCTTCTTTGGAATATCAGCCTGGATTGGCTACGGCCTCTCGGCACTGGTGGTCGCTGTCCTCTGGGCGATAATCGCCCTGGTGATGGCCAGCGTCGCCAAGAAGAAGATGAAAGAGATCAAGGGACTGCCCAATACGGCCGCAACCGTGAAGAAGATTCCGTCAGCTTTTACTCCGAAGGATGATGCATCATGAGCAAGAACTCAGAACAGCTGCGCGCTGACATCGCACAGACAAGAAGCGAGATGCAGCAGGATGTGGACGCGATTGCCGATAAGGTCAGTCCCAGCCACATTGCCCACCGCCAAACAGAGAAGGCCAAGGACTCGTTCAGGAAGGTGAAGGACTCCGTCATGGGAACCGGCGAATCAACCAATGAACAGCTGCACCACTACGGCGAGCAAGCTGGTGAAGCCGTGCGGGAAGCACCGCATCAAGTGGCCCAGCAGACCAAGGGCAACCCGCTGGCGGCTGGAATCATCGCTTTCGGAGCCGGCTTGCTGGCCTCGTCGCTGATTCCCGGAACCCAGAGGGAAGCCGAGCTGGTCCAGCAGGCAAAGGAGAAGGCCGAGCCATTGATTGACGAGGCCAAGGACGCGGCGAAGCAGATTGCCGAAGATCTGAAGGAACCGGCCCAGCAGGCGGCGCAGGACTTGAAGACTTCTGCCCAGGACTCAGTGGAGGCAGTGAAATCAGAAGCGGCTTCCGAAGCAGAGCATCTGCAAGGCGAAGCAAAGGACACCGCCAAGGATCTGAAGGACAATTCCTAGTTCCAGCCAAGCGTGCCAATGGCAGGTTCAGGGCATAGCCCATGATCTGAACCTGCCATTGGCCTGCGCCCAACAGATGGCTTAGAGCTCTCTGGCTTTGCGCATGTTCACGATTCCTGCACGGATGAAAAGCGCCGGGATGATCAGCAAGGCCCCGGTGGCGATTATTGCAATCCAACCTCCTACGGGCATTTTGCCGGTATCGCGCTCCAAGTAGGGCTTGTGAAGAACGACATCTCGCGGATTTTCTCGATCTGCAAGGATCGACACGCTCTGGCCTTCAGCCCATGAGGGATCCGGGTAGTTCTCCGGGGAGCGGACATAGGAGGTCTCGGTGAATTTCCTGAACCCCGATCTCCGGTCCTCGATGGGGCTGGAGTATTCCTGCCCATCCACCGCGTAATGCACGGTGGCGGAGGTGACTGTCGTGTAACTGCGGCGGCCTTCCCTGCCCCTGTAGGTGGAATGCTCCACCTGGATGTCCGTGACTGTGCCCGTGGTCTGGATTCCCTCGGTTTTCAGCCGGTCGTAGGCGCGTTGCTCAGAGTACTGGCTGAAAAATAGAACTGAACCGCCAATGATGATGAGCACTGCCATGACCACCCCAATCCAGACGAAGACTCCGGTTCTGCGTGCGATCCGCTCGCTGTCCCAGCCTGGGGCGAAGTAGCCATTCCCTTGTCCGTCATTCGCATACCAGGATGTCGTCCGGCTCATCTCGAACGCGAATTTGCTCGTCGATTTTTTCTCGGATTTGCGCCATCCAGGCGGTGGGGTGAACTCGGCGGATTCCTGGCCTGCGTTCGGGGCAGAGCCAGTGGCATGGACAGAGGGTTCTTCTTGCACGGGATCGGTTCTCTTCAAATAAATATTGTCGGGCGAATTGCTGGGGACGAGGAAGTAATCGACCTTACCTGAAGGAAACTCCCCGCTTTGCCAAGTCGGGTTACAGATCAGGAAATTCCCATCTAAGGCTCCTGGATTTGTTGCTGAGCGCGCAGTTCACGCACAATTTAGCTAGCTAGGCTAAATAATAGGTAAGGTTTGCAAATGGAGAAGCTCCCAATGAACGAGTCCGTGCGGCCGATGCAGCTGGTCTGGTTCCGCGATGACCTGCGAACCACGGACAATCCGGCGCTTGCTTCCGCACTTTCGAGCGGTCCGGTCATGGCCCTATTCATCCTTGACGAAAAATCCCCTGGTATCCGCGCTCTCGGCTCAGCTTCCAAATGGTGGTTGCACCACAGCTTGGAAAGCCTGCAGGAATCTCTGGCAGAGATCGGCATCCCGCTGATCCTGCGCCAAGGTCCCGCTGAGGCGGCTATCCGGGAAATTGTGGAGCAGAGCCAGACCCGCGCGGTCCATTGGAACAGGCGCTATGGGCATGCCGAGCGCATGGTCGACGCACAGATCAAGGCTGAACTGAATGCGGCCGGCATCCCAACGCGCAGCCATGCCGGCACGCTGCTTCATGAGCCTTGGGAACTGCTGACCAAGAATGGCACAGGCTATAAGGCGTTCACACCCTTCTACAATGCGCTGCGCAACAGCGAGATCAGGCCACCCCTGCCTTCACCGGCCCCGCAGCAGCCCATCGCTGCCGGCCAGCTGCCCAGCAGCGACGCTCTTGATAGCTTGGAGCTCCTGCCCAACGCCGCAACCTGGACGGAGGGCCTGGCCCAGAGGTGGGAACCGGGCGAACCGGCAGCGCGTGAACGCTTTCAGTGCGTTCTTGAATCCATTGCCGGAAACTATCCAGAGACTCATGACCGCCCGGATCTGGATGGAACCTCGGCCCTGTCTCCCGCCTTGCGCTGGGGGCACTTGAGCGCGCACGAATTGTGGGATGCCCTGGGCCGGTTGGCCTCCGCGCACCCGCAGTGTGCCGATGGCGCCACAGCCATGAGGCGCCAGCTGGCCTGGCGCGACTTCTGCTGGCACCTGTATTACCACCACCCGCAGCTTCCGGACCGGAATCTGCGCTCGAGTTTCGACCACTTCGATTGGGCTTGGCCTGAGCAAGATGCCCGGATTGCACAACAAGTAAGGCTTTGGCAGCAAGGACGCACCGGGTTCGGGCTGGTGGATGCCGGCATGAAGCAGCTGTGGCAGACCGGATGGATGCACAACCGGGTGCGCATGGTTGCAGCCAGCCTGCTAGTCAAGAATCTGCAAGTGCACTGGAAGGTCGGCGAGCGCTGGTTCTGGGACACCTTGGTGGATGCTGATATCGCCAGCAATTCAGCCAATTGGCAGTGGGTCGCCGGCAGCGGCGCGGACGCTGCTCCGTATTTCAGGGTTTTCAATCCGGAAATGCAGGCCAAGAAATTCGATCCGCAAGGAAGCTATGTCGCCCACTTCGCACCGTTGGCCGCAGAGCCAATCGTGGATCTGAAGCAGTCGAGATTGGATGCACTGGAGGCATATGAGCAGATGAAGCTCCGACCTGGCGCAATCTGAGGAGCACTTCAAAAGGAAGACGAAGGACGTACTCCGGGTTGCTGATCCGTTGCTTATTCAACTCGCTACCTCAACGCATTAGCTTCCTTGGTGAGGAATCCAGAGCATTCACCCCCGAACGCCAAGGAGATTAAACCTGCCGTCGGCTCTCCTAGGCACGATGCACTCAAATAAGTGCCACCAAGGCCAATCCGTCTGCCGTCGTTCTCCGAAGAACTTCTACAGGGTTCTTTCCGGAACCCGCAGAACTCGACGCGGACTAGAAACCGTGTCACAGGAAGGACTGATTGCCATGCGCACTTCGCCTAACCGTTTGCTCGCAACGATTTTCGGAGCCGTATACCTCCTCGTAGGCCTGCTCGGTTTCTTTGTCACGGCCGGCGTGGATTTCTTCGCAACAGAGGGCGGGAAGCTGATCATCTTCGAGGTCAACCCACTTCACAACGTCATCCACCTGGCCATCGGCGCAGCACTGCTCATCGCTGGGCTCGGATCCGTGCGTGCTTCCAAACTCGCCAACACGACCGTGGGCGCCGTCTACCTTCTGGTTGGCATCCTCGGCCTCTTCTTGGCCTCAACAGCGCTGAACATCATTGCCCTGAATGGTGCGGATAACGTCCTGCATCTAGCCAGCGCGATTGTCCTGCTGTCCGTAGGCCTATCCCAAGACCGGACGCCAGCAGCCCATACTGCACGGTCATGAATTCCCACGAGGCGACGGCGGCTGCCACCGAACCTGCCACTCAAGGGCGAGGTGCAGTTGCGGGATCCGTCGCCTTCGGCGGCCTATATGCCGGGATCGCTGGTCTGGGAGTTGCGGCGCTGGCCGCGGCCTCCTCCGCCAGCTTGGCATCGGCATTCGGGGTCGGGTCCGCGCCGGCACCGTGGTGGGCGTGGCTCGGCGCGATAGCATCCGCAGCCTGGGCTGGGGTGGCGCTGGTGTCCGCCGTTGCCAGCCTGCTGAAGGCAGCGGCCCCTGCCGTGAAGCTTGCGGTCCCCTGCCTGGCGCTCGTCTCCTCCGTGCATTTAGCCAGCATTGTTGCCGGCCTTTGGGGGTTCCCGGAGGGAACGAAGAATCTGGATCTCACGATTGCTTCCTTGCTGCTGCTTGAGCTGTCGGTGCTGGCGGTATTCCTGTGGCAGCGCAAGCGGCGGAAGAACTATCCGCACCGGGCAGTGCGTTCCAGCAGCCTAGTTGTCCTCGGGAGCATGTTTGCCGGTTCGGTTGCGGTTGCGGCGGTTGCCAGTTTGGGGTTGGCAGCTTCGTCCGCTGGAGAACTCGCGGTACCGCATTCCGAGCACGGCGCTCATCGTTCGGGAGACATCGACCCGGGAATCATTGGCAAGATGAAACAGGCAGAACACCACCACTAGCCGCAGCCAGGGGGCCAGGGGGCCAGTGCCAGTGATCCAACTGGCCCCGATAGCTGCAGGCTAGGCCCGCGGATCAACAATGATCTTCACGTGTTCCTCATTGTTGTTGATCAGCTGGTCGAACCCTTCGGAAACCAGCTCGTCGAGCCCGATGCGCCCGGTGATGAACGGGGCCAGATCCAGCTTGCCGCTCTGTACCAGGGCAATGGTGTCCGGATGGTCATTGGCGTAGCCGATGGTGCCGCGAAGGTCGATCTCCTTCAGCACCAGCTTGGGCATGTCCACTTCAGGCTTATGCCCCCAAATCGAAACGTTGACGATCACCCCGCCGGGAGCCACAGCATCCAGGAGCATGTCCAGCACCACCGGGACCGACGAGCACTCGAATCCGGCATCCGCACCACGGCCGCCGGTCGCCTCGCGCACTTTGTCTGCCACGTCCCCGTCCCTCGGGTCGAAAACCTCGTCGGCAACCCCGGTTTCCCGCGCCTTGGCCTTGCGGGCCTCGGAGAGCTCCGAGATGTAGACCGTCAACCCCTTGGCCTTGAGCACCGCTGCGGTCAGCAGGCCGATCGGGCCGGCCCCGCCCACGATGGCCACCTGCCCGGCCTTCGCCCCGGAGCGGACGAAGGCGTGGTGGGCCACCGACAGCGGCTCGATCAGCGCGGCCTCATCCAGGGGGATCTTGCCGATGGGATGCACCCAGCGGCGTTCCACGACGATTTTCTCCGATAGCCCTCCGCCGCGGCCGCCCAGGCCGATGAAGTTCATGTCCTGGGAGAGCTGGTACTGCTGGCCTTCGCCGGTGTCCACATCCTCATGGATGATGTACGGTTCCACCACGACGTTCTCGCCGATTTCAAGGCCGGTGACGCCTTCGCCCAGGGCGGTAATGGTTCCGGAGAATTCATGGCCCATGGTCACCGGAGCGCTCTCCCCGGAGATCGGGTGCGGATGCCCGGCCGGCGGGATGAAGATCGGGCCCTCCAGGTATTCGTGCAGATCGGTGCCGCAAATGCCGCACCAGGCCACGTCGATGGCCACTGTTCCCGGTTTCAGCTGCGGCTCATCGATGTCCTCGATCCGGATGTCCTTCTGGTCGTAATACCGTGCTGCGCGCATGGCTCCCCCTCGATTCTTCTGCCTGTCGGTGACCGGCCCGATCCCGGCCGGCCATTTCAGCTCCAACGCTACTGCGGCAGCCAAGGTTTGGGAACCGTTGCAAGAGGTTTCATCCGATGGCTCCAGCAAGCCATCCAGCCAAAACCCAGCCAGCAGTGCGCGGCCTGTTCGCGGCGCACAATGGACTATGGACATCATGTCGGCGGCGCAGCGTTCGGCGCTCATGTCGCGCATATCCAGCAAGAACACCGGACCGGAACTGGTCCTGCGACGGTTGCTGCATGCAGCTGGGTACCGCTACGGCGTGCACGGCGTCCTGCCTGCACGGCAAGTTGCCCAGCTGCGTTCTGCGCATCCCGGCATCCCGCTGCGGGGCGGAAAGCTCCCCGGGTCCCCGGACCTTGTCTTCAGCGCCCGGCGCAAGGCCATCTTTGTCAACGGCTGCTTCTGGCACGGCCACGACTGCCCGGTGGGCCAACGCCGCCCCGCATCCAATACCGGGTACTGGAACCCCAAGCTGGATGCCAACATCGCCCGGGACCAGCGCAATCGCGATAGCCTGGCGGCGCTTGGCTGGGAATCGCTGACGCTCTGGGAATGCGAGCTGAAGTCGATGGATGGCGTCTTGGACAGGGCAGCAAGTTTCCTCGGACCGGTACGGATCCTGCCGCGCGGATCCACCGGGCAGGACCCGTCCCAGGGCACCGGTGTTGGCTAAGATCAAAGAGTCCGCCCGATCTGCTCGCAGCGCCTACCCGTTCCCCGAGGTCCATGAAAACCAGCACGTCCCGCTTCGAAGTCCCGGTACTGCTGGGAACCCAGACGCTGTTCAATATCGGCTTCTACGCCGTGGTCCCCTTTCTTGCCGTAGTGCTGGCCAACGACTTCCTGCTGGCAGGCGCCGCGGTGGGCCTGATCCTGGGCATCCGGACCTTCGCCCAGCAGGGCCTCTTCCTGGCCGGGGGCAGCCTGGCCGATCGCTTCGGCGCCCGGCGCATAATCCTTATTGGCTGCGCAGTGCGCGCCGCCGGATTCTTCACGCTGGCCGCCTCGCTGTCCTTGGGCGACCCGAAGCTCTGGTTGTTCATCCTGGGCACATTGCTCACCGGATTCGGCGGGGCGCTCTTCTCTCCGGGCCTGAGCATTCTGGTGGGCGCTGCCCAGAGCGCGCGCGACAGGGGCCAGCCCACGGGAGCCAAGAGGGCCACGCTCTTTGCCTGGCTGAGCGTCACCGGAGAAATCGGCGCGGTGGCCGGACCGCTCGTGGGAGCGGCACTGTGGGACTGGGGGTTCGCGGCCGTTGCAGGTTTCGGGGCAATCTTCTTCATCGCCATCGGACTGTTCCTGGCTGCGGCATTGCGCCGCTACGCTCCGGAAGGCACTTCGCTGGATCATGCCGGGCCACGGGCCAAGCGGCAGGCCCAGCCTGGCAGCCTGCGCCGATGCCTGGCGGACCGGAAATTCGTGGCCTTCTGCGCCCTGCATGCCTCTGACCTGCTGGCATACAACCAGCTCTATTTGGCCATTCCCCTGGAATTGGAACGCACGGGCCTGCCAACCCAGTGGCTGGGACTGGTTTTCGCGTGGATCTCCGTGCTGACCCTGGGCTTGCAATTGCCCATCGCATGGCTCGCCGCACGGATCGGCGCGGCAGCGACCCTGCGTTGCGGATATGTCTCCAGCGCGCTGGGGTTCGGCGTACTCGCCTTTCTCCCCGCCACAGCTTTCGGCGAAAATACCGCGGCGGTACGCATCTTGTGCGCGGTCACCCTGCTGGCCTTGGGGCATATGAGCGTGCACCCTGCAGCTCTTTCGCTGGTTCCCGGATTCGCCGGGCTCCGGGGTACCGGATCCTACTTCGGCCTGCTGTCCAGTTGCGGCGGCTTGGCGGTGCTGCTGGGGAATCTGCTGGTGGGCTGGCTCTTGTCCCAGGCTGGTCAGGGCCAAGTCCCCGGATTCCTGCCGTGGCTGGTTCTCATCATTCCACTGGTCCTTGCTTCCAGGCTTGGCGCATCGCTCGTGCGGCGCTCAGGCCTGCCGGCCCAGGGCTCATGACCTGCGATACATGACGCGCTGCCCTCGCAGATTTTCCACGGGGCACCCCAACTTTGCACTACTCAGCTCCCTCTCTTCCCAGGCTCTCGGCGGGGGCTTTTCCTCCGCTTTCCTTGCCGGGTCATAATCAGCAAAACGAGGCAACTAATTAGGGTACGCTTACCGAGGCTCTATTGCATTAGATGCCAATCCATCACGTAATGCCGAAGGATTTCCATGAAACTTGGACGATTGAGCGCTGCCGCAGGTTTTGCGGCCATTGCCCTGGCGCTGACCGCCTGCAGCTCCACTCCTGCGAGCTCCGCCCCGGAACAAGCCGCGGACTCGGAAGCCCGCGTGATTGTGGCCAATTTCCGCGCCCCGGTATCCAATTGGGCGCTGGAAAGCGACGACGCCTATGTGCTCTCCATCGCCGGTTGCCTGGAAACCCTGGCCAAATACAACCAGAGCACCAAAACCGTTGAGCCGATGCTCGCTGCTTCCTGGAAGCAGTCCTCGGATACCGAATGGGATTTCGAGCTGCGCAAGAACGTGAAGTTCCAGGATGGCACCGCATTTGATGCCAAAGCTGTGGCCGCGTCGCTGAATCATGTCCTTGAAGCCACTGCACCGGCACGTGCAGTGAACCCCAAGACCATCAAGAAGGTCGAGGCCGTTGATGCTGATACCGTTCGCGTCACCACCCCGTCCGCTGATCCGCTGCTCCCTTACCGGATGGCGAGCGTGAACGCCGGCGTGCTCTCCCCTGCCGCATACACCGATAAGGGCATTGACCCGATGAACCACTGCACCGGGCCCTTTGCCCCGGTCTCGGAAAAGGCAGGGCAGTCCCTGACCTTGGACCGCAATGAGAACTACTGGGATGGAGAGGTGAAGCTGGCCGGCGGCGAAATCCGCTACATCACCGAAGGCGCCACCCGAGCCACCCAGGTGCAGACCGGCGAGGCTGACATTTCCATGTCCATCCCGGCTACCAGCCTGGCCACGCTGGAAGCCGATGACAAGATCAGCGTGCTCAAGGCCGACTCGCCTCGCACCTCGACCCTGTACCTGAACAACTCGCGCGCTCCTTTCGACAACGTGGACCTGCGCAGGGCCGCCACCATGGCCTTGGATCTGCCAGCCATAGCCGCCAGCATCTATGAAGGCGCCGCCCAGCCTGCCACCGGTCCCTTTGCACCAAGCGAGCCTTGGGCCAACCCGGATCTGACCGTGCCCCAGGTGAATCTCGAGGAAGCCAAGAAGCTGGTGGAAGCCTCGGGCTACAAGCAAGACAAGCCGCTGGACATCATTGCGATCACCGAGCGTGCCGAATTCGCTGGCGTGGGCGCCATCATCCAGGAGCAGTTCAAGCAGATCGGCTTGAAGGCCAATGTCGTCACCAAGTCCTACGGCGCAGTGGAGCCAGATGTGCTGGCCGGCAAGTACGACATGATCCTCAGCCAGCGCAACCGGATGATCGATATCGCTGACCCCATCGGCTTCCTGCAGGCCGACTACACCTGCGAGGGTGGATACAACCTGAGCCACTACTGCAACAAGGACTACGACAAGCTGGTGGGCCAGGCCCAAGTTGAGAAGGACCAGGCCAAGCGCAATGGTCTCTACCGCCAGGCCGGAGACATCCTCGCCAAGGATGCCGTGAACGTCTGGCTGGTTAATGAGCAGGCCATCGACGGTGTGGGCTCCAAGGTCCAGGGCTATGTCCAGGACCCGCTGACCCGTTATGTGATGACCAAGGACCTGGCGAAAACCAAATAGCGTGTCATCACTAGCCACCGTGCTGCGCCGTGTCGTTGGCCTCGGCGCAGCAGTTCTGCTTTCCTCCTTCGCGGTCTTCCTTGTCCCCTTCGTCTCCCCCGGGGACCCCGTGCGGTCCTTGCTGCGCGCAAGAATGGACTTTGGCGAAGCTGATGAGGCGACAGTTCAGGCCTATGCTGAGCAGTTTGGCCTCAACGACCCGATGCTGGTGCAGTTCGCGCGGTGGCTGGGTCGATTCTTCACCGGAGATATGGGCATCTCGCACATCAGCGGCACCCCCGTAGCAGACCAGGTATTGCCGGCCATCGGCGTCACCCTGTCGTTGGCAGGCACCGCCTTGCTGTCAGCCATCCTTGTATCGATTCTTTTGGGAGTTATTTCAGCCACCCGCGCCGGGCAATGGCCCGACAAGCTGATCACCTCGATCACCCACGCACTCATAGCCATTCCCGAATACGCGTTGGCGCCATTGCTGGTTCTGCTCTTTGCCGTGCGCTGGGCGTTGCTTCCCTCGGCCGGCTACGATTCCCCCGCTTCTCTGGTGCTCCCGGTCTTCATTTTGGCTTTGCGCCCCATCAGCTTTTTCACCGTTGCGGTGCGCTCCGGCGTGCGCCAGGCATTGGACTCCGAGCACGTGCTCGCAGCGCGCGCCCGCGGCTTGAGCCGCTCCCAGGCGTTGGCTCGCCACGTCATTCCGCACGGCCTGTTGCCGTTGTGGACCATGGTGGGCGTGTGGTTTGCCGGGCTGCTGGGTGGCTCAGTCATTGTCGAGGTCATCTTTGCCATCCCCGGCATGGGCCGGCTGATTTTTGATGCCATTACCGACGCGGATATCCCCGTCGCCCAAGGCGGCGTGGTGGTTGTGGTGACCTGCGCGGTGCTGGTCACCGGAATCATTGACCTGATCCACAAGCTCAGTGACCCCAACGTGAGAATTGGAGTTCGACATGGCTAAGAAAACCGCTTCAAGGATTCTTCTCTCCGCTCCTGCGTTCATCTTGCTGGCCGTGGTCATCATGACCATTGCGGCCCCTTTGATTTCTCCCTATGATCCTGACGCGCAGTCCCTTGCCGACCGTTTGCAAGGACCGAATATGGTTCACCTGCTGGGCACCGACTCCTTGGGCCGCGACACCTTGAGCCG
This sequence comes from Glutamicibacter sp. MCAF14, assembly GCF_052114325.1. Classification (NCBI taxonomy): domain Bacteria; kingdom Bacillati; phylum Actinomycetota; class Actinomycetes; order Micrococcales; family Micrococcaceae; genus Glutamicibacter; species Glutamicibacter sp. MCAF14. Next base: position 413,885 of record NZ_JBFREO010000001.1, on the reverse strand, counting down.
CGTGCTGCACGGCGGACAGTTCTCGTTGTCCGTCGCGCTGATCACCACGCTGTTCTCGCTGCTTGTTGGCACCATCTTGGGCTTGCTCAGCGCGTTGCGCGGCGGATGGCTGGACGAAATCTTCTTGCGAATCAACGACCTGCTATTGGCCTTGCCTGAGATTGTCATTGCCCTGCTGATCATCGCGGTCATGGGTCCCGGTTTCTTCACCATGGTGCTCTCGGTAGGCGTCGTCGCGTGGACACCCACCGCACGGCTGGTGCGGTCCATGGCAGCCCAGGTTCTCTCGACTCACCACGTGGAAGCGTCCAAGCACGTCGGGGCTTCGCGCTGGTTCATCCTGCACCACCACGTCCTGCCCTTTGTGGCCGGCCCGGTGCTGGCCCAGGCGGCTCTGCGTTTTGGCTTGCTGCTGGTCTTGCTCGGCTCGCTGTCCTACTTGGGCATCGGTATCCAGCCGCCGCAGTCGGACTGGGGCTCGATGCTGGCCGAGGCCCAGCCTCATGCAATCCGTTCCCCTTGGGGCTTGATTGCGCCGGGCGCCGCCATCTTCCTGATCAGTTTCTGCGTCACCCTGCTGGGCAATCGAATCACCCAGGTGCTGGGCGGGCAGGACATGCTTGCTACCGAGGCCAAGGCGGAAGCCCATGACTAAAGAACTTGAATTCATTGATCTTTCGGTCAGCTCCGGCGATCAGCGATTGCTCTCCGAAGCGCGCGGTGCCCTGCGAGCCGGCGAATTGGTGGCGGTTGTCGGGCGTTCCGGTTCCGGCAAGACGCTGCTCACCAAGGCCATCATCGGCCTGCTGCCCAAGCAGCTGCGTGCTGAGGGGCAGATCCTGCTTGATGGCCAGCGCCTTGACCAGCAGGGCGAGAAGGCCATGGACCAGATCCGCGGACGGCGCATCAGCATGTTGTTCCAGCAGCCCAAGCGCGTGATGAACCCGCGGCTGACCATCCGCGCGCATCTGCTCGAAGCCCTGGGCGCCCACGGCTGGGGCAAAGCCCGCCAGCACGAGGAGCAGGTGCTGTCCCTGCTCGAAGAGGTAGGCCTGTCCCCCGCCAAGCAGATTGCCGGCAAGCGCCCGGACCAGCTCTCCGGCGGCATGGCCCAACGCGCCATGCTGGCCATCGCCCTGGCCGCTGACCCGGAGTTCATTTTGGCTGATGAACCGACGTCATCGCTGGATTCAATCCTCAAGTCCGAGGTGCTGCAATTGCTGCGCCGAAAGCAGCAGGAACGTGGCGTGGGCGTCCTGTTCATCACCCACGATATCGCCAGCATCCAGCACATCGCAGACCGCGTCGTAGTAGTCAGCGATGGGCAGATTGTGGACCAGTGCCCCACCGCGCAGATCTTCTCCAAGGACCGCCATGCCAAGACACGCGAGCTGGTGGAAGCCAGCTTGCCTCCCCTGCGCACGCCACGAGCGAAGGATTCGCAATGCTTGCTGGAAGCGGTCGATGCGGGCAAGAACTACACGCGCCGCGCAAAGGGACCGGCAGCCTTGAAGCCCACAAGCTTGCGCCTGCACGGCGGCCAGGTCCTGGGAGTGGTGGGCCGCTCTGGTTCGGGCAAGAGCACCTTCGCCCGGCTGCTGGCCGGATTGGAACAGCCAACGACCGGACGGATCATCGATACGCACCACAATGGCGAAGCGACGCGGGTGCAGGTCATTGCCCAGGAACCGTACTCGTCCTTCGACCCCCGGCTTTCCATCCGCACGTCGATGAGCGCGGCGGTGCACCGGCTGCCGGTAATCCCGGCCGGCGAGTGCATGGCGCAAGCCATGGCCCAAGTGGGGCTGCCGGGGGAATTACTGGATCGCAGGCCCGGCCAGTGCTCCGGCGGCCAGCTCCAGCGCCTGGCCATCGCGCGGGCGCTGCTGACCGACCCCCAGGTATTGATTTGCGATGAGTCCACCTCTGCACTGGATTCGGTAGCCCAGCGCCACATCCTGGACCTGCTGCTTGAATTGCGCGAGCACATGGGGCTGAGCCTCGTGGTCATCTCCCACGACATGGACGTGATCCGCTATGTGAGTGACGACGTAGCCGTGTTCTACGAGGGCGAGCTGGTGGAGCATCGACCGCTCAACGATTTCCTGGGCAATGCGGAACATCAGCACAGCAAGGATCTCGTGGCCGCGCTGGACCTGACCGCAGCGGTTCCTGCTGCCGGCTGATTTCTGCTCGCGTAAGAAAACCCGGAACTCTTGTGCCCTGACTTGGAGCGCTTATAGATTGATGGACTATGACCGACAGTTCGCAGAAGAATCCGTCCATTACCCGCGGGTTGCCATTGCTGGCCCTATGCGCAGCCTTGTTCCTTGCAGGCTGTTCGGCTCCAGCCCCGGATTCCGGCGACGCCCAGGAGCCAGTTTCCGAGAGCACCCGGCTGGCCAGCGTAGCTGAAGCCGGAACGCTGAAGGTCTGCACCACCGGGGACTACCGGCCGTTCACCTACCTTGACCCGGACACCGGGGAATGGTCGGGAATCGACATCACGATGGCCAAGAATCTTGCCGAGTCGATGGGCGCAGAGCCCGAGTTCATCCAGACCTCCTGGAAGGACTTGATGCCGGACTTCCTCTCCGAATGCGATATCGCCGTGGGCGGGGTATCCATTTCCATGGAAAGCGCCCAGCAGGCCTACTACAGCGAAGCCACCCTGGACGAGGGCAAGACGCCAATCACCTTGTGCGAGAACGTGGAGAAGTACGACACGGTCAAGGAAATCAACCAGCCCGGGGTCCGTTCCATCACTCCGATTGGCGGGACCAACGAGAAGTTCGCCGACGCGAATTACCCCGAAGGGGAAATCATCCGTTTCGAGGACAACAACAAGATCTTCGATGAGATCATTGCCGGGCGTGCCGATGTGATGACCACCGATGCCTCCTAAACCCGGTGGGTGGCCAACGAGCACCCCGAGCTGTGCGCGGTGCACCCGGATCAGCCATTCAATTTCTCCCAGAAGGCGTACCTGCTGCCGCTGGGCGATGACGAGTTCCAGGAGTACGTGAACCAGTGGCTGAACATGGCCAAGAATGACGGGACGTTGGCGGCTGCCGAGAAGCCCTGGTTCGGATGACCGCCGCCAGAACATGACAATAGGCCAGCGGCCCCGCCCAATGCTGATTGGACGAGGCCGCTGGCATCGCTATTCGGTTGGCGCTATCAGTTCTCCCAGAAGGGGTAGTCGATGTAGCCCTTGGGGCCTTCGGTGTAGAAGGTCGCGAAATCTGGTTCGTTCAGCGGCAGCTGTTCCTTCCAGCGGCGCACCAGATCCGGGTTGGCTATCGCTGGGCGGCCCACGACTACGGCTTCTCCCCAGCCTTCGGCAGCCACGCGTGCGGCTTCCTCATAGGTGGTGATCTCCGCGAAGCCGGTGTTCAGCAGCACCGGTCCGCCAAAGGCCTTGCGCAGCGACTGGACCAGCTCGCCGGCTGGGTCATGGTGCAGGATGCTCAGGTTGGCCAGCCCCAGCGGCGCGATGCCCTGGACCAGCGCGGTGTAGGTAGCCAGCACATCCGCACGATCATTTTCTACCGCGCCCTGGACATTGTGTTCCGGCGAAATGCGCAGGCCGGTCTTGCCAGCGCCAATTGCTTCAGCGACAGCGGTAACTACCTCGATGACGAAGCGGGCCCGGTTCTCCGGGGAGCCACCGTAGTTGTCGGTGCGGGTGTTGGCCGAAGGCGCCATGAACTCGTGCAGCAGGTAGCCGTTGGCCCCGTGAAGCTCCACGCCGTCGAATCCGGCGGCGATGGCATTGCGCGAAGCGGCAACGAATTCCTCGATGATCCTTGGGAGTTCTTCGGTGCCCAGAGCATGCGGAACCGGGTACGCGTGCTTTCCGGTGTAGGTGCGCGACTCGCCTTCAACCGCGATGGCGCTTGGTGCCTCGACGTAGTTTGCACCGGTGGTTTCCGGGTGGGTGACCCGGCCGGCGTGCATGACCTGGGCCACGATGAGGCCGCCTTCGGCGTGCACCGCGTCGGTGACCTTCTTCCAGCCGGCAATCTGCTCCTCGGTGACCAGGCCCGGCTGGCGGACGAAGCCCTGGCCGGCAAAGCTCGGGTAGGTGCCCTCGCTGACGATCAGGCCCAGGGACGCGCGCTGGCGGTAGTACTCGACTACATCTGCGTTGGGCACGCCGTCCTTGCCCGAACGCGAGCGGGTGAGCGGTGCCATGACCAGGCGGTTGGACAGCTTGAGGTCGCCGAGGGCGAGAGGGGAAAACAGATCCATGGGGCGGGACTCCTGAATTGGAAATTGTAGTTGCACAGCGTAACTACCTCCGCAAGCAACTTATTCCGCTTCGGCTAAGAACATGAGCTGGCTAACGGCTCCAGAGCATTGGAATCGCCTGACGCTCATTGCTTGGATTCGAGGGCTCGCCATGAGCAATAAACCAGCGGATGCGGCACAACTCCGCACCGCATCCGCTTGATCCGATGGGCTATACGGCGGTGTAGCCGCCGTCAACCAGATGGTAGCTGCCGGTCACGAAGGACGCGGCATCGCTGGCCAGGAAGGCCACGAGCGCCGCCACTTCTTCCGGCTTGCCCAAGCGGGCAATCGGGTGCTTGTCGACCAGCGCATCATAGGCCTTCTTGGGCATTTGCTGCAGCAACGGGGTGTCGATGAAGCCCGGGGCTACGCTGTTCACGCGTACTCCTGAGGTGGCATATTCGACGGCGGCGGTCTTGCTCAGACCCACCACGGCATGCTTCGTGGAAACGTAGGCGGAGCTGCCGGCGAAGCCCACCGAGCCGAGGATCGAGGCCATGTTCACGATGGACCCTCCCCCGTTCTCGCTCATGGCGTTGGCCTGGGCGCGGGTTCCGCGGAAGACGGCGTTGAGGTTCACCGAGATGACCTTGTCCCAGTCCTCGTCGGTCAGCTCGCCCACCTTGGCGGCGCGGCCGCCGATGCCTGCGTTGTTGACGCCGATCTTCAATGGAGCCATGGCGTTGGCGGCCTTGATAGTTTCGTCGATGACAGCCGAAGAGCTGGCATCTCCTGCAACAACAACGGCTTCTCCGCCTGCGGCCTTGATGGTTTCCACGGTAGCGCCAGCGGCCTCGGCATTGAGGTCCTGGACCACCACCCTGGTTCCGTTGGCGGCCAAGAGGATGGCGATAGCCTGCCCAATGCCCGAACCGGCACCGGTGACTACTGCCGAACGATCTGCTACATCATACTGAGCCATGATGGACCCACTTTCCGTTTCAAGATGGTCACGGGATTTCCGTTGGCCTCGTACCTAGGACGCTACTCCGAACCATCTCAAAAGTCGATGACGTGTCAATCAACCCACTGTCTGTTCCGTCACTATCACTTCATCTGATGCACACGGTGAGTCACTCTTTCCATGAACTGCTCATCATGGGTGGAGAGGATGAGCGCTCCCCCACGAGACAACACTGACCCGATAACCTCTTGGAGTTTGGCTTCGCCTGCTCCGTCCAGAGCTTCTGTGGGCTCGTCCAGAAGCAGGATCTTTGGTTCATGTATCAACACCGTTGCCAATGCAACCAGCCTGCGGGCAGAAGCTGGCAACTCATACGGATGGGTCTGCGCATAGGATTCAAGTCCTAGTTGCGCGAGGACTACAGGAACTCGTTGCCGCAAGACGCTCTTCTTGGGGATTCCAAAAGACACTTCCCGCAAGACTGTACGTTCAAAGAGCTGGTCAGAAGCGTTCTGTAGCAATAAGCCGGGCTCTTCTGACAGGGTCAGCGTTCCCGCCTCTGGTTTCAGTAGGGTTGCGATGGCCTTGAGGACTGTCGTTTTACCGGAACCGTTAGCTCCGGCCAGCCCCAGGCATTCGCCCGCGCGAAGCTGGAGGTTCAGATTGTTCACTGCGGGCTTCGTGGAACCGGGATAAGCCAGTTGCACTGAGTGCATACTCAGCAAGACTGGTGCGTCTGCAGCAATTGGTTGACTGCGAGCTGGCTGGCCACTGGGCTGAAGCAGCCCCTCGGCTGCAATGCGCTGTAAAGTCCCTTGGTTTAGTCGCCAGAGCTCATCCGCTTCACGAGCCCAGATTCCTACCGAATCGGCCAGCACGACAAGTGCCGTCCCATTAGCACGGAGCATATTGATCGTCTCGGAAACCACAGCTGTTGCTTGCTTGTCCAGACCGGCCAGTGGTTCATCCAAGACGAGGACATCGGGTTCATTCATGGCCAAGGAGGCCAAGGCTACCAATCGTTCTTGACCGCCAGAAAGCTGTTGAGGGTGGCGTTCTAATAGATGCTCAAGATGGAACTTCTGCGCAAGGTCGGCAACTCTCCGCTGCATCTGCTCTCTGGGGACTCCTGCATTTTCCAAGGAGAACGCCAGCTCTTCGGCGACCGTGCCACGAATGAATGACAAATAGTGTCCCGCATCTTGAGGCAATAGGCCTACATGCTTGGCCCACTGGGCAACATCAACGCGCGGGGTGGATGATGAAGAGAATTCAATCAGGGTTTCGGCTACCCCGATAGATCCGACAAGTTCATCCATGCCGTGGCGCGGAAGCAGACCGGCAAGGATTGCACCGAGCGTTGATTTGCCAGAGCCCGAGTGCCCTGAAATGACGGTAAGGGATCCTGGACGCATGTCCAGCAGAATGTCATGCAAAACTACGTCGGTGCTATCCAAATAGGTGTAGCTGCCCAGATTAAGGCCAAGTACCACGGTGGACTGCTCTGAGATTTTTCGGTACATGACTAGTGACTCCCGATCCGCGCGAGCGCCAAGATCAAGACCGGCCCAATTACTGCGCACACCAAGGCCGCCCAACGGATGCCTCGCTGGACAGATGAATCAGACACAGCACGCAAACGAGTACGCGCGCCAGTGGCCGGGAACCCGCGAGCCGATAAGTGAACCGCGCGGTCTTGAGCATCCTGCATCGAGGCAAGAACCAGTGGAACCGCGCGTAGTCGCACGCGTTGGAACCAACCCGTTACTCCCTTTCTTGTTCCCACTCTGCGCAGAGTCTGCGCTTCACCAATCTGGCGTTGTTTGTCCCCCATTTGCGGCAGCAAGAACAATGTCGCCGCCAGCAGGTATCCCAGCTGCGGTGGGACGGGTGCCAAATCAATGGCTGCCACCAGCTGATGCTTATCAATAAGCAATCCACAGAGCAGGCCAACCACCACCAGGACTGCCGTACGCAAGCCCAAGGACAAAGCCACTTCGAGTCCATGAACAGTGACGCGCAGCGGACCCCACTGCGCCATGGCAGCTGAGGGATCTCGGGAAATTAATCCATGAATCAGCAGCATGGAAAGAAACGTTGGCAGAAGCATGGCGCCGCTGAGAACGGCCAACTTTTTCAGATGCCCCGCCCATCCCGCTAGGGGCAGGCACAGCACTATGACGGCGCAACTCAGCCACCATTGGCTAGCGGCAGTTGTCAACGTAACGACTGCTACGGCAATAGCCAGAATGGTGAAGGGATGAAGACTGATGGTACGGGGCATGGGTTATCGCTTACTTGCTGACGCGCTTTCCCAAGACGTTGTAGCGACGGACAAATTCAAAGCTACTGCTCAAGCGCTTTGGCAGCGCATACGCCAGAAGGGCTGCAACCAAGAAGACCACCACCTTATCTCCCGGGTCTGAGATCAGCGCCTGCTTGGTAACAGCGGAGAGTAGTGAGTCGCCCATGGAACTGAAGGCAGCAACCAGTGCGCCGGTACCCACGCCCGAGGTACCGCCGTAAACGAAGGTCGCTATCGGAGAAGAAACCACTCCGACAAGAACACCTGCAACGAGGCCAGCAACTGGAGCCAAGTAAACTCGGCGCAGTGCTCCGTAACGCGCGGCGGTGCCGGCCAGGAAACCAACAAGTGCGGCACCTGCCGCGAACGGCAGAACGGTAGGTGCGAACAGCGACCAAACCAAGGTGCTCAGTACACCGGTGGCAGCGCCTGCCCGACGGCCAGCTAGGAAGCCAACGATGACCGTACCGATGGAGTCAATGTAAAGAGGAATCATTACCGAGCCAACAAACTGGCCAAGGATGATGTTCAGAACCAATGCCACTGGAATGAGGGTCAAAGTGGAGACAGGAAGATCAGGCAATACGGCCAGCAGCAGGAGAATTGCCGCTACGAGGTAGGCAGCAAAAGTGCCCAGAGCAACACCCTGTCCTAGACCCTCGACAATCCCCATTGGCTGAGTTGTAATCAAGGTGATGTAAGTGGCCACGAGGATGACAGTTCCAGCGATTGCCATGAGTCGGCGGCTGAGTGTTTGCGAAGAAGTTTCTTCGGGCAAAAGAAGATTTGATGACATGATGAGGCAGTCCTGAGGTACGGGTATGACTGCGCACCAAAGTTCAGGCTGGCGCGCGCGAGCTGCGGGCCTATGTCACCTCGACCCGGTAGATGATTCTAGCTCACCAACCTGAACACCTAAGAGTCGATGGTTGCCTTACGGGCCAAAGCGCCTAGGCGCTTTACCAGTTCTTCAAAACCTGCTTGTGGGTCATTACGCGAGACCACCTGCGCATTCGCAGGTTTGCCCCACAGCCCACGGAAGTCTGCAACTGTGGATCCAAACAGTAATTGTGATTCTGTCTCGACATCGATTGTTGCCGGGCGCGTTTCATACTCGAGTGTTCCTGCGGCGACTCCAGCGGCGAAGTAGTCGTGGACGTGAGCGATGTAGCCCTGGTCGTAGTGCCGATGGAATTCAAAGTAAAACCGCAAGGCGTCAGAAAGGTATCGCACAAGCGGATTAGACGCCTTGCTGAGAGTGCCTTCGGCGTCGCCGGCTTGAACCAATTCTGGTTCTTCGCATCCAGCGTCTTCTGCCAGCTTGGTCAGGAACTCGGGCTGCATTTCAAAGCGTTCTGTGGTGTCCAGCGAGCACACGGTGGGCAGCTTCTCGGATTCGAGGCCCTGTTCAGCAGCTTCGGTGTAGGCGGCAAAGACTTCCTTGGCTGCGTGTGGGTCTACATGGGTATTCCATTCTGCGGTGGGCGTGGTGTTGCCTTGATAGTAGAAGGCGCCACCCATGATGACGACTTTTCGGAGCAGCCACGGTAGCCCTGGTTCACGGCGCAGCGCCAATGCGAAGTTAGTCAGGGGTGCAGTCAGTAGGACAGTCAGTTCGCCCGGATTCGCACGTGCCGCTTGGATCCAATAGTCGACGGCCCCATTGCTTGCCGATGCGTCTGGCCCAGGATCGGGAAGCGTCGCGTAGCCAACTCCCTGAGGTCCATGAGTCTCCGGGGTTGTCACGAGTGGGATCTCAAGTGGTTCGCGGGCACCGATGAAGACCGGGACGTCTGGCTTTCCGCAAAGCTTGAGCAGAGCGCGATTGTTAGCCGCGACTTGCTCGACATCTATGTTGCCTGGAGTGCTGGTAACTGCCTCGATCTGCACGTGGTCGAGCGCGCAAAGATATCCTAAGGCCAAGGCATCGTCGATGCCGGTGTCGTTGTCGATTAAAATTCGCATACCGCTGTTAAGCCTCCCTATACTTATGCCTGCGTTTCATTTTTGGGCTAAACTGCATCCCTCGCGCTATCTATGGCCTTCCATAAAAATAACTCAGAAAATCCGTTCCCGACGAATTCATTAGTACCCAGCCATACACAAACACAACTTTTGCGTGGAAGGCTATGCGAGTAATCTCATCTGCCATAAACTGAAAGCGATGATCGAGAACCACCAGTTCAAGATAACAATAAACCACTCTTTTGATTCACTAACCGTTCGCTCCCAAAAGCGAAGCGTTCGACATGATAAGCGGAGAACTAATGACAACTGCAGGCAGCACCAGCGAAAACATCCCGAGTCATTCTCAACTGAGTCTTGACGATGCATCGAATGAATACGACGAGGTTGAAGTCGAGGAATATGACATAGTATCTTCGCCGAACGATTGGAATTTTTCGACCATCGTAAGTTTCATTGAGTCAGGGGCAATGAAAATCCCAAGTTTCCAACGAAATTATGTGTGGGACCGAAAAAGGGCTTCCAAGTTAATAGAATCGCTTTTGATCGGTCTTCCAGTACCGCAAGTTTTTTTATATGAAGAAACGCGAAACAATTTTCTGGTCATTGACGGTCAACAACGTCTGCTAACCCTATACTTCTTCGCGAAAGGCAGGTTTCCTAGACGAAAAATACGAGGCGATATTCGTGATCACCTTCAAAAGGGTTACCTCGAAGATGATTTGCTTCAGGATGATGAGTATTTTGAGCCATTCAAGCTGTCGTTGCCGAAGTCAGCGTCCGGCATCCCGAATAGATTCAATGGTCTAACGTATCTCGGCCTCAAAGAAGATAGAACTTCTTTAGATCTTCGGACAATTAGAAATATCGTGGTGAAACAAACAACGCCCGAAGGAAATTCTGCCGTTTTTGAGCTCTTCAGCCGACTAAACACAGGTAGCGTCAATCTGACTCCTCAAGAAATTCGCGCAAGCTTATACCATTCTGAATTCTTTGGTAAAGTTATTGCACTAAATTCATCCACGAATTGGCGGCGGCTAATTGGTGCAGAATACCCAGATGCCCGCATGAGGGACACTGAATTCCTGCTTCGAGCAATGGCTCTCGCTCAGTCATCGGAGGGATTTAGTGGATCAATGACCAATTTTATCAACAAATTCTGTTTGTCCGCAAAGAAATTTGATACCCCGGAACAAGAAAAATTGATTGATCAACTGACGAAATTTACAGATTTATTTCAAACGGTAGATTCTCCATTCATGCGGTCCGGTAGGTTTAGCGGCGTTCTATTCGAAAGCGCCTATACGGCGTGGGTTCAGCTCTCAGAACCTGACCTCGACGCTACGAAACTATCTTCGGCGATCGTTGCAGCCAAGCACGACGGTGCATTTGCCGACACCCTTCAAGAAGGTTCTACCAAACCAACGAATACACGAGCACGAATCAATGTTGTTCATCAACATATTGCGAGTGCGTAATGAGCAACAAGCACGATACTCACGCCGTCCAGTCACTGTACGAGGACTATCAAGCCTTATGCACGGATCTTAGGTCTAACCCCTCCGGCCTGGCTGCCCTAAACCGGAGTTATCACAAACATTTACTTCTTGCAGCTGCAAGTAGTCTAGAAGCGAAAGTTAAGGTAATTGTTGCTCAAATTTTTGAGCAACATGGTAGCACCTCCCTATCCACTTTCGTAGAAAAAAGGGTTATGTCACGCAGTTACCACACGTTGTTCGATTGGCCAGGGGGCAAAGCTAAAGGTTTTTTCACTAGTTTTGGGGACATCTGCTCCAACAAGTTTAATGCCGATCTGGGATCAGATAGCACATTCAAAAACCAACATGACGCTTTCATGCAATTGGGACAAAAACGAAATTTATTGGTCCACAACGATTATGCTAACGCTCTGGTCGAGTTGACGCCGGAGGAAATTATGCAGAAGTTTTCCCAGGCTTCTGACTTTGTGAGTAGGATGGCGTTTTACATCACGTATCAGGATGATGATTTCGAAATTTAAGAGATTGATTCCTCGCGTACGCATAGGTTACATTTTGGAAGTTTCGCAAAAGACATATTCGCGCATGCTTTTAGTTCTCCAATGAATCGGAAAAGCTTGAACTGAAATTACGCCGAAAATGATTCAAGTTCTACTCGGAATAGTTAAGATTCATCGATAAATGCTTCACAGTGCGAGTTGGGGTCGTGACCACGCGTTGGAAGGACTTACAACCATTGAATAATCTACATTGGACAGAGGACGAAATGGTACTAGCAGCCGATCTGGCGCTGAGCAGTCATTGGAAGGGTGTGAATGGTAGGACTCCCGGAATCAAGAAATTGTCGGGCTTGCTGCAGTCCCGTCAGGTGGACTCGAATGAGATCAAAGACGAACGCTATCGCTCTCCAAGCTCCGTCAGTATGAAAGTGAACAACCTAATAGCTAGCCACCCGAACAGCACTGGGATAGGACTACGTTCCACGCTTGCCGGAAAAGAAATTGTCAAACGGTTTATCGATGATCCCAGTGGGATGTCCAACCTTGCCAAGAAGATCCGAAATCAGACTCAGAAACCGCCAGTCCCAGGGCAGGGAAAGGCCTACCCGTCACCCTCACTGGTAGAGACGACAATCAAATTCCACAAGGTATCGCTTCAGACGGGACAGCCCTCACGCCGTTACGACATTTAGACGGTGTAGTAGCTGTTTTCTACTAACTGACCCTATTGATCGATCCTTCGTAGAACGAATGCCTCGAATGCTCTTTTTGACCTACGAACGCCCGAAAGTGACCAATCCGGAAGGAAATCTGCTTCCCGCACTCCGCGCGCTCAATATCAAAGTCTCTCTCGAGAATATCAATTCCTCGTTGGATCTGATTCACGGTCAAATCCGTTCCTGCATGGTCAACTATTTCATCGATCGTCATAAAATCTCCGTTTTCTTTTAGCGCTTTATAAACCGGATCAGTGACATTCGAATCTTCCAATTTCTTCCGCACAGGTGAAGTCCCTTTTAGGGCGCTTGCAATAGCTAGCCCCAGAGAACGAGCTACAGGGGGCGGGAACGCATTACCGATCTGCCGATAAATGCTCGTTTTTCTCCCTGCGAACTTCCACTTGTAGTCTCTGCCGCCCCAACCTTGAAGCTTGGCGACCATTTCCAAAGTCAGCTTTGGCCCTATCTCAAAAGTTTCACCCGGCATGGGCGCTGTATCTGCGATACCTTTGCCATTTACTCCAAGTTCCGCCCAAGCCGCCTTGGCGCGAGTCGGGCCAAGATCAGCGCCGCCATGCTTTTTGGAACCACCGACTATAGTCGGGCCGATAGCATCCGCGTGTTGCGACCACTCATCGGCTCCTTCCCAGCCGTTGGAAGACATGAGATCTTTCAGGGCCCGCCCTACTGTGACACGCTTAGGCTTCGGCTGCGGCCAATGGAAACGTGCGAATTCGTTTTCTTCCATGGCAACTAGTACAAAACGAGGACGGAGCTGCGCAATTCCATAGTCCGAAGAATTGATAAGTTTCCACTCCGCTTTGTATCCAAGCTCTTCTAGTCTGTCTAGAACGTGCTGACGATAGCCAGAGAAACGTGGCATACTTAGGCCGCGCACGTTTTCGAGCATCACGGCACGCGGTTTGATGATTCCTACTTGCTCGACTGCCCACGCAAATAAATCCCGCTCATCGGAAGACCCTAATTGCTGCCCAGCTATGCTAAACGGTGGGCAGGGCACTCCTCCGGCGAATAGGTCGATGCGATATGGAAGCTTGTTTGGAGACTGATCAGACGGGTCCCATACGGACTTATCAGCAACGTCGCCAACCGCTACTTTCCACTCTGGGCGATTCAAGCGAAGAGTAGCCGCTGCGGTTTCGTCTAGTTCAATGGCCAGCTCGTGGTGAAAGCCTGCGCGTTCAAGCCCCAGCGACTGGCCTCCGGCTCCTGCGCAGATTTCAACTACTCGCAACTTGTTTGTCATACTGAACTCTCCCATAGCCTGCATCACAACGATGGATTCGTTGAACAGATAGCATCCGCTCCATGTTACCGGTTACTAGCCGCACTCTATTCTCATTCTCGCTGATGCATACGACAGGATGGCCTGCTAATCAGCTGTCAGCACTGTAAGGTCAGATTCTCGTCTAATCCGGATGTGTCGAATGACAAGTAAATTGCGATAATCTTATTGGCTTCGCACGAATGGAGCGAGCCCGTTACGTCCGCTCATGTCATTGCGCAATACCCAACGTTCACCTTCAATTTCAACGCTATCCGCGATTGCAATGTCTACTTTGGCTACTCTCACACTCACCATTTCTCCTCGCGCCGGAACAGTGCAACCCAGATCTTGCGCGATAGCAACCTGGCGCTTGTAATCGCCCGACAATATGATGATGCCCTCCGACTGCAAAGTGCTCCTGGCACCTCCATTGGCGCGAACCCTTTTCATGTAGTCGCTTTGTTGCGCGACGGTAGCGACAACGTTTCTCGAAATCCTCTTATTCATCGCTATACGGAACAGCTGATTGATACGCTCTTGGCCACTTTTTGGGGCAAAAATATTGGCTACATCGTCATCGGAGATTTTCAGCAGAACGTTTGGAGGCATCGGTGCAGACTTGCGAATCCACCTAATTCGCTGCTTTCCGAGCGCACTCAATGTGCCTTTCTGATCGCGGTTTTGCCCTATATTTCTATTCTCCATAGCCGCACGTACGAGGCCCATGCTCCATTCGGATTTTTTGTCACTAGCCACTGAACCGAGAATTAAATGATCAATGCTCTCAGGCGGTAGCATCCAACTCGCAGTTGCCGAATACTTGCAATCGACTTCGTGGCCCGCAATTCGGTAGTCCATAATCACGCCATCATCGAACTTAAACTCTCGTTGGAGATTAATTTCAATCAGCGTTCCAAAGTGCGTTTTTTCAGTCTTATACAGTTGATCCCATCGATATCGACCCGTACGCTGCCCGTCGTAGAGCTGATCGAAGGTCTCACGAAAGACTTGGGCCATTCGATCGCCATTTGGGTCCTCACCTGCTAGCCATGCCAAGACTTCTTCAAGCGGCGAATCAACTGATGAGAGATCATTTCCAAGTAACGACTCTTGCATGCCACTATCGTAGCTGAGTTCGGAGTTGACTGTTCCACAGGTCTTGTCCAGAAATTCTCGTAGGTACGTGGCCGTATCACCGCGGTGCTCTCGAATGAACTTCCTGAAAATCGTCACATCGCCACGTGGGATTGCACTGACATGCTCCTCGCACTGCTGGCTTGAACGCTTGATACTCGGATGCAAAGAGGAACTCTTCACGAAGGACACCGAACGTGCTGTACGTCGTTTAGTATAAGTACAAGTGATCGTTTTCTGCACCGAATGCTTTTGCTGCTACAGCGATCATCTTGGCCTCCGATATTTCCTCATTCATCACAGCCAGCCGGTTCTCGGTTGAGGATGGCAGCACAGGCCCACATATGAACCCGTTATGCTGAGCATAGGACATCAAGGCGCTCTTCTGAACTAGAAAATCCAGAGGCTGGGCTTCGATTCCTAGAAGAGGATTCGAAGCCCAGCCTCTGTAATTCGAAAACTGCTAGCCATCGACGCGCTGAACCTTTCCAACCAGGAACACGTAGGAGAGGATTCCGATGGCTGCAATCACTGTCATGTAAATGAAGGCGGGACCGAAGTCGGTAGCCGAAACCAACAGACCAATCACAATCGGGGTGGCGATTGAGGAGAGGTTACCGATGAAGTTGAACATTCCACCGGTCAAACCAATCAGGCGAGACGGTGCCAGTGCAGATACCAAAGACCAGGTAATCGAAGCCAGGCCATTGCCGAAGAAGGCAATAGACATGAAGGTGATGACCAGTGCGGTGCTGTCCGTGAAGATTGCACCAATCATGCTCATGGAAAGCAACAGTCCGGTGATGATTGGCAGCTTGCGGGAAGTACCCAGGCTCACCCCACGCTTGAGCATGAGGTCAGAGAGAACACCACTGATCAGTACACCGGCCAACGCCGCGATGAATGGAAGCGACGTCAGGAATCCCGTCTTGATGTAGTCCATCTGACGGTAGGTCACCAAGTAGGTTGGGAACCATGTCAGGAAGAACCACAACGTGGAGGTCAGGCAGAACTGGCCAATATAGATTCCCCACAGCTTCTTGCGTCCCAAGACCAAGGCAAAGTCAGCCTTGCTCAGCTTCGGTGCAAGCGTCTTGGCCTTCTTGCTGCCAAGGTCAACAAGTCCGCCGCCCTCGCGGATGTACTCGATTTCAGCGGCATTGACTCTCTTGGAATCCACCGGATTCCGGTACATGACGAACCAGATCAGGCCCCATACGACGCCTACCGCACCGGTGACCACGAAGACCCAGTGCCAGGTCAATGCATGCTGAAGCCACAGCAGGACCGGGGTCAGCAGCGCGAGACCTATGAACTGGCCAGAGGTGTAGAAGCCAATAGCGGTGGCGCGCTCACGTTCAGGGAACCAGGCAGTGACCACCTTGTTGTTGATTGGGTACGCAGGGGCTTCAAAGCCACCGACAGCCATTCGCAACACGATCAAAGCAATGAAGCTTCCGGCCATGCCCATGAAGATTGTGGCCACCGACCACAGCACCAGGCAAATTGGGTACAGCAGACGAGGCTGAACGCGGTCTACCAGCCAACCGCCCGGTAGCTGCATGGCCGCGTAGGTCCAGCCAAAGGCAGAGAGCAACAGGCCTTGCTGTGCTGTGTCCAGGCCGAATTCTTCGGAGATCAACGGCGCTGCAACCGAGAGGTTTGAACGATCCATGTAGTTGATTACTACGGTGAGGAACAACATGAAGGCTACGGCGTAGCGCGTCTTTGTAGCTTTGCCGGCGCTCTTAAGTGTTGCAGCTGACGACAGTGTCGACTGAGACATACGATTTACCATTCTGCGAAGGATCCGTCCTTGTGACGCCAAATTGGGTTGCGCCAGCGATGACCTTCAGCTGCGCGTTCAATGACGTACTCTTCATTTACATCAATGCCCAGACCCGGACCTTCAGGGATGGCAACCATGCCATCCTCGTAGGCGAAGACCGACGGATCATTGACGTAGTCAAGTAGATCGTTGGATTTGTTGTAGTGGATTCCCAGGGATTGCTCCTGGATAAAGGCGTTGTATGCACCGGCATCGATCTGCAGGTTCGCGGCTAGAGCGATTGGGCCCAGTGGGCAGTGCAAGGCGACTGCAACGTCATAGGCTTCAGCCATCGCCGCAATCTTGCGGGCTTCGGTGATGCCGCCACAGTGCGAGGGATCCGGCTGAATGATGTCCACCGCTCCGCTGGCCAAGACATCCTTGAAGTCCCAACGGGAGAACAGCCGTTCGCCCAAGGCAATCGGAGTGCTGGAATTGCACAATGGCTCCAGCATGGAGTTCACGTTTTCGCTGAGTACCGGTTCTTCAATGAACATCAGCTTAAACGGCTCTAGCTCCTTGAGCAGAACCTTAGCCATTGGCTTGTGCACGCGACCGTGGAAGTCAACGCCAATGCCCACGTTCTCGCCTACCGCGTCGCGGACAGCCTGAACGTTCTCCAAGCACCCCTGAACCTTGTCCCAGGTATCGATGTACTGGAGTTCTTCGGTGCCGTTCATTTTCACTGCAGTGAAGCCACGTTCAACAGCGGCCTTCGCGGCGGCTGCGGTATCCGACGGGCGGTCGCCGCCAATCCATGAGTACACGCGGATCTTGTCGCGCACCTTGCCACCGAGTAGCTCATAGGCAGGAACCCCAAGGGCTTTGCCCTTGATGTCCCACAGCGCCTGGTCGATGCCGGCCAGGGCGCTCATCATGATGCCGCCACCGCGGTAGAAACCACCGCGGTACATGACGGTCCACAGGTCTTCGATGTTCCGCGGGTCCTGGCCGATGAGGTAATCCGAAAGTTCCTCAACTGCTGCGGCCACAGTGGATGCGCGGCCTTCGAGCACTGGCTCGCCCCAGCCGACAATTCCCTCATCGGTTTCGATCTTCAGGAACAGCCAGCGAGGTGGCACCATGTACGTGGTCAGTTTTGTGATTTTCATGCAGACTTCCTCATCTCATGGATCGTTTGGTAGGCATGGACAAGCTTGTCTGCCCTTGTGCTCAGTTCTTGAAGGCTTCGTCCGGACTTGTAGAGGGACGAGCCAATACCGAAACCTGTGGCTCCGGCGTCTACCCACTGCGTCATGTTCTTCTCATTGATTCCCCCAACAGGGATCAAGCCGATATCAGCGGGAAGCACAGCGGTCCAGGCTTTGAATCCTGCGAGCCCCACTTGCTCGGCAGGAAATATCTTGACGTTTTCTGCTCCGGCTTCGATGGCGTCGAAAGCGTTGCTCGGTGTGGCGGCTCCCGGGAAGGAATCCATGCCCAAGGCCACCGTTTCCCGGATGACATTCACGTTGGTGTTCGGTGAAACGATGATCTGGGAACCAGCCCCATGGCATGAACGGACTTGTTCCACGGTCAGCACAGTACCAGCGCCAACTACCGCATCCTCGGGCAGCACGCTGCGCAGAATTTCGATACTCTTTAGCGGCTGCGGGGAATTCAGCGGCACTTCCAGCGAGCGGAATCCACTGGCATAGAGCGCTTCGCCCACCGCTTGGGCTTCTGCTGGCTGAAGACCTCGCAAAATGGCAACTAGACCCGCAGTCTTCAAAGCTGTCGCACGTTCATTCACGGCAAATCCTTTCCTTGTTTACATCGTTCAACGGGCTGGGCCTAGACAGTGGTGGTCTGCACTAATCCCTGCGCACAAGCAACTGCCCACATGCCTCGCGGGGCGGTTCCCTGGAACTCGCGTATTTGATCAATTCCAAAAATCTTGAGTGCTGTGGCGTATCTGGCGCTGAGTTCCTTGTTGCCGCAGATGGTCACGCCCGGGAATGCGGTGCCCCGCGCCATACCAAGGACCGAACGGATCTCGGCGCCAATCATGAGTCCCGAGAGATAGTCGCTGACCTCGGTTTTTTTCAAGCCACCGGTCAAGACCAAGGTCCGGGCGGAGAACGCCGTCAGCATCAGATCCGCTGAGCCGGCCGGCGACTGGGCTATCCGTACTCCGCGTTCAAAGGCATTCCAATCCACTGCATCCGTGGGCTCGATGAGCTTGGACAGGATGGACCTGGAACTAAGCAATGCGTAGGTCTCCCCCGTCATGGATGTGGAGAATCCGGTAATCGTCCGCCCACTGACCTTGACCCACTTGGAATGGGTGCCTGGAAGCAAAAACAATTGCTCTTCCGCTTCATGCAGCGCGTTGCCGCCAAGTTCCACCGCTCCCAGGATCTGGGTTTCTTCTCCCCTCATGACATCGGGAAGTTCTTTGCGGTCCAGGACGCCGGGGATGATGTGCATGAGTCGATTTGGTGCAACCTGGACAGTTGCCATTGCGTAGTCCGGGTCAGCCAGGTTTGCTGGCACTGGCCGGTACTCCGCTTCCGCCCAGCCCTGCTGGCTGCCCACCATGCCGCAGGCGATGACCGGGATGGTTTCAAAGCGCTCCAGCCAGTCGCCGCATAATTCTGCCAGCGCCTTTTCGAAGGCCAGGGCCAACGGCAACGATTCCGCTTTGGTCTTTGCTGCCACGTCCATGATTCCCAGCGAGGAGTTGCGTTCCGCCACGGTGTCTCCGTCGCGGCCCATGAGATAGGCACGCGCGGATGTGGTTCCCCAGTCCAAGGCAATCAACTGGGCTTCGGCGATGTTTGTCATAACTCCTGTTTCCATTTGGCGGTCCGCACATCGACTCATCGATGTGCTCCCCTTCACAAGTGAATAGTGACGGAGCTATCCCAATAGTTCAAAAGGCGTTGTATATAGTGGGATAAAGAGAAGTCATCAATTTTGCCAAAGGGGCGCATCATGGCCAATGAGTCTGAAATAAATACAGGTGAAATGGCAGATGCTCCCCCGCCCGGGACACTCACCCTGGCACGCGGGCTGGACATTCTGCGCGCCGTCGGCCGTGGGGCCACCAACTTGAATGAAGTCGCAGCCGCGGCGGATATCGGCAAGAGCGCGGCGCAGCGCATGGTGAAGCTCCTGGTACAGCGCGGCTTCCTGCGCAGCACCCACGGCACCGACTTCAGCTTGGGCCCGGCACTGATCGAGCTGGGATTCCACGCCCTGTACCAGAGCCCGGTTCCGGTGATCGCCAAGCCCATCCTCGAGGAGCTCGCCCGCAAATACCAGGACACGGTCCACCTCGCGGTGGAGGACGAAGCCCAGGTGCTGTACGTGGACAAGGTTCCCGGAACACGCGGCGCACAGATGCGCTCGCGGGTGGGCCAGCGCATGCCGCTGAGCCGCACCGGCATCGGCAAGGCGCTACTGCTCGATGATGCCGAACGCTGGGAATCCACCTTTGATGCGGAATCCCCGGTGGAACAGGCCTCGGACCAAACCAAGGAAGCCTTCCTGGCCCGGATGAAAACCTACGCGCGTGAAGGCATCGCACTGGATCTGGAAGACAATGAACTGGGCATCCGCTGTGTCGCCGCGCCGATCCGCGATGGCAGCGGGAAGATCATCGCCGCCATCAGCATGTCCGCCACCAACCCGTATATGCCCGATGAACGCATGAAAGCCCTCAAATCAGTGATGGGTTCCACGGCAGCGCAGATTTCGCGCAAGCTCGGCTACTCGGGCAAGACCTTCTAGGCCTGGGCGCGCTCACGGAATGAAGCGGTACCCCATTCCCAATTCGGTCAGGAAATACCCAAGGGCGTCGTGCGCAACAACCAGGCATTCGAAATCGGATTGGAGATGCTCCTGGCGGCCCTGCGTGCAAGGCTCATGGAATACCAGCAGGCATAGCGCTCGCCTGCACCGCGAAATCCGAATTCTCGTGCGTGGTGGCGGCCGCAGATAACTGGCCAAAATCACTTTGGCGCATGCACCTGCCTGGGGCACCCTTGAAATGATCCACCAGCTCAAGTGGCAAGCCAGCTTCGATGAGAATTGCCACTGCTTCTACGCGGCCTCGCTCGCTAGGCAAGGCGAGCACCGCCCCTGCATAGTGCTTCTTGGCAAGGAAGAGCAAATGCCAGACTTCGCTGGGAAGCCGCCGGAAATGCCGGGACCGCTCTATTGCGCTCCAATCCTGGAAAGCCGACTGAGCCGGTTCCGCGCCGGACATTTGCTGATGCTGTCCCGCACTTCTTGGGCAAGCCGGTAGTCAAATAATTCAAAAAGATTCCAAAGCCGTCGGTCCACCCGCAGGATCGGCCCTTCGTATTGAAGCGCATGTGGCCGGCACAATGCTTGACGAGGTCCGATTCCGTTGTTGAACCTTGCCAAGTCCATCTTCCTTGGACAGTGCGAAATCGCACCGTTGACTCGTGAAGTGCTGCGCGAAGCGGAACCGAATCTGCAACGCCGCCCGAGGGTCCACGTGGGCTAATGCGCCGCTGGGCACTGCTTGCCCCGGGGACGCTGATGCTGGCTATCGCAGGCTGGCACCAGCTTCCTCAATGCAGTCGAGGATCGCCTCCCGTCCCTCCAGCCGCACGTTTTTGGCCAACGGCAGCTGGTGCGAAGCACTCTCGATAATATGCATCAAATAGCCTCCCGTATTCGGGAACGCCACGATGTCACCTTTGCCAACTCCTAGCGGGAACTCGAATCTCCTGCGCAGGATCAGCTCTTCTTCAATGCAATACGCGCCCACCAGAAAACCGTCGCATGGCTCCCGCTCCTGCCTGCCGGAACCCGTGGGGATCAGCAGCGGATCCAGCAGGAAATCGGCGGAAGTCGAGCGGCATTGAGTTCTATTCATGTGCAACCCAACCAAAGGTGCGCCATCGCTGCGAGTCTTGGTAAAGGCAACTTCCGCGAGGGTCAGTCCGCAACCATCCAAGAGCGATCTTCCAGGCTCGCACCGAAGTTGGATTCCGCTCGCCCTCAGCATCTGGGCAACCGTTTTCTGGGTCGTGGAGTCCCTTGTCTCCAGGATCTTTCGAAGCCACCCGCCACGGATCACTTTCTGATGATACGGATACACGGCGGAGCTGGCTTCAGGTCCACTTGCCCCCAGCCGGTCTGATTTCCAAGTCAAGGATTCGTCGCCCTCTGGCAGTTCGGCGAGCGCCTCCCAGAAACCAGCCCACTGGTTTTCATCGTCGAGATAGGACATGGGGATGCCGCCTCCCATGTCCACGAAGGTTGGCTCTTGGCCAAGTTCTCGCAGATCGCCAATGAGTTCCAAGGACTCGGCAACCAGCAAAGCCCGCTGCGTGCCGTCGTATCCGTTGAGGTGGAAATGGATGCCATCAACCTTGAGCTTTCCTGGCTTATCGGCCTGCTCCAAGAAGCTGAGCCACTGATCGGCCCTGAGCCCGAAGCGCGTGGGCGGGATTGCCGGATTATCCGATGCCAGCCGAAGCGCGACAGCGACACGTTGTTCGGACTCCCCTGCGATTTCCAGCAGTTCGGTCGCTTCATCCACGTTGTCCAGGCTGATCACGACCCCATGTTCTACAGCCATGCGCAGCAATGCCGCTGATTTCACGGCTGCGGTGACAATGAGCCGCTCTGTTGGCACCCCGCGGTTGAGGCATTGGTCTAGTTCGTTGTAGCTGGCAACATCGATCCCGCACCCTTCTGCAATCGCCTTGTCGATGGCTCCCAGGGTCTTGTTGGCCTTCCGAGCCAGGTAGATCTGGAAGTCGATCTCATGTGCCTCGGCAGCTGCACGCAGTTCAGCGATGTTCCTGCCCATCGAGGAGTAATCGTGCAGGTTCAAGGGCGAACCGTATCGCTTGATCAATTCCTTGCATAGATCCGGATCTGAAATCACCTTTTCCATCCACGGTTCAAGGCGTGCGGCCAATGGGGCAGTTCCATGCATCATCGGTTGCATCAATGGACTACTTTCTCTTGTGAAGCGGCCAGCTGCCGCACTATTCGTCGTGCCCAATTTTCGTATCCAGGATGCAGCTGCCGGTTCAAGGTGTCATGTCCCAGCGTGGGGTCCTCAGTGGGGCGGCCAATTGCTGCCAAAGCCTCGTTGCGTTCACCAGCCGCGTCCATGCAGGTTCCATCTATATCGGTGAGCAGGCCTCGTTCCCCGGCCCTGATGCTCACCTCCCCAGCTGCTAAGAGCTTGCGGTACAAGCTGCTGGCTCCTGCCCCCTGGGCCTGCGACAGGTGGAGAACTCCAGCCGGCGCTGTCACGGCATCGACAACTACCTGCGTTGGGGACCCTCCTGCGTGGGAAAGCTCCTCATGCTTGAGAATTCCTGCGTTGAAGAGAGCGAGCAGCTTCATTGCGGTGGGCTCTGGTGGCCCGAAAGCCATGCGTTCAAGGTTCGCAGCGAACACCTTGAATTGCTTTCGCTCCTCTCCGGTCCAGCTGATTCGGGACAAGGCTTCCACCAACTGGGAGTACAGCCCGGACCAGACGGTTCCCCACAGCCATTCCGGGCTCGGGCTTTGTCGTCCGTGGTTGATCTGCAGGCTTTCACGAAGTTGTTCTGCAGGCGACGGCTGAGCCGACATTCGAGTGGATATCCCGGTTTGCAGTGCTGTCTGCAGATCGTTTCCAGTCAGTGGCGCACCCATTGCTTCAGCGCATGCCACCGCGCAGGAGAGCAGGAGCCGCCACAGTGCATCCATCTGAGTATTCGAAGCCGGTTTGCCCGCATCATTGAGGTGTCGTTCTTCTCCCCACCGGCGGACTTTGTCTCGATAATGGTCGAGGATGCGCTCCAACTTCCGCGGACGTTCATTCGGTTTTGGAGTCATCGGAATGCCGCTGCGAGAAGTCATGGTTATCGATGCAGGTTCGCTTCCGCCGGGCCGATAGCGCAAGGCTTCCATGCCCTCGTCGCTGATCCTGTCCCAGGTTCCGCCTCGTCCCTCGGTCAGGTGCAGGACAACGTCATATGCGGTGAGCGCAGATCCCCTGAGCATGACGTTGCTTCCCGCGGGCACGGCAGCATCCATCGCAGGCTCGCATTCCACAGTGAGTGCAGCGGCAGGCAATGATCCCTCCGGCGAATCCGGGGGAAGATATCCGCTCAGGCCGTGCCCGGTGGCAAGCACTACCTCGTCATAGAGCTCGCTTCCTTGTGCGCTTTCCACTTCCCACAGCGGCCCGCGGCGGTTGATTCCCGTGGCTTCAACTGCGCGATGCTGCACCTGCAGCGTTCCTTGGCTTGCGAGCAGATCAAACTGCACGGCAAGGTACTGCCCCACAAGGGCACGCGGCGGATAGGCGTCCTCATCCGAACCGGTTCCTGTCCGTGCATGCCATTGGTTGAAGGTCTTCGAGCACAGGCTCGAGGAAGCATCGATAATGCGCGGATTCACGTTTAACCGCAATTCCCGCGGCTGCTTGGTGTTCCACACTCGTCCGGCCCCTGGCGGATACGGGTCATAGACATCCACCCGCACCTCCAAGTCCGGGTATTCTTCGAGGGCATCATTAAGTGCAAGCAACGCGAACAGGCATTTCGGTCCGCCACCGATCATCGCAATGCGTGTCATTGCACCGGCTGGTCTTCAAGAGCCGAAATGCCTTCGGCTTCTGGCTGCTCCCCCAGTGTCTGGCGTACCCATTCATCGTTGTAGACGCTGTGCAGATAGGGAACCCCGGAATCATGGACAAGGAAGGCTATGCGCGAACCGTCGGGAATCTCCGGGAGCATCTGCTCCATGGCAGCGACGATTGCTCCGGTCGATGCACCCGCAAGGATGCCTTCACTGCGGGCAAGTGCCCGGCATCCGCGGACCATTTCTATTTCAGAGATTCTGAAGACACGGTCAGGTTCGGCCTGCAGTGCCAGCTCGGGGACAATGCCCGCGCCCAGCCCAGGCAAGCGACGGTTTCCGGACTCTCCGCCGAAGAGCACTGAGCCGAGTGCATCCACGGCAACCAGCTTCGTGTCCAAGCCATGCTCGCGAATGTAATTCTGGCACCCCAAAATGGTTCCGGTAGTGCTGGTCGCGACAAAAAGCATGTCCAGATTTCCATCCAAGGCATCCAGGATTTCGGGCATGGTGGAGGAATAGTGCGCACGAGGATTATTCGGGGACCCGTATTGGTTGGTGGTCACCGCTCCCGGGTTCTCTGCCAGCAGTTTTTGCACCCGCTGCCGGCGAGCAGCCAGCTTGTTCCCGTCAGGTTGATTGACTACCAAGTCAACGGTGGCACCGTAGGCCCGCATGATGTCTATCGCTGATTTGTTGGCGTTCTCGTCAACGACAGCGACAAACTGGATTCCGCGCACCACGCACTGCCGAGACAGCGCGATGCCGAGGTTCCCGGAGGTCGACTCGATGACCATTCCGCCCGGCTTCAGCTCGCCAGATTTCATGAACGCGTCAATCAGGCTGCCCGCCGTACGTTCCTTGGTGCTGCCGGATAGCTGCAGCAAATCCAGCTTGGCGAAGATTTCAATATTCGGCGCTTCAAAGAGACGTTCCAGTTTCACCACTGGTGAGTTGAAGGGACTCAGGGTTCCCATGCTTTCCATGATGCTCGCTCGCATTCTGACGGAGAAATTCCAACAAACTTGCTTTTCAAATGCAGGAACGTGATCACCCGATTTCGCCCATTTTTGGAAAGTCTATGACTGTGTACCGTTGCTGGCTAGGGGAATCACAGAACCACAGGAAATCTTCAAGCATCTTCCCGGCAGTCCCACTAGTGTTCGCGACGCTTGCCCGCAAAAACGCCGCCCAACCGGTGATGTCCTAGATTGGGCGGCGCCTTGTACTGCAATGAATCCTCGAATGAACTACGGAATGCTAGCCGAGGTGGTCAGGACCGGCGGGTTCCCCCAATCCCCCAGCGGCGTTCCCATCGTTGCCTTCACTCGGATACAGGTCTGCACCGGTACGGTCCTTCAGCATCAGCGTTGCAATCAACGAGGCGCCCACCCAAATGAACAGGTAAATCGAGACCGCCACGGTGGTATCGAACTTGCCGCGGGCATGATCCGGCGCGTGCTCCACTCCCATCAGGGCCGCACCGCCCTACTCCCCGCCGGCGGAGAAGCCTTGGACGATACGCAGGATGATCAAGAGAATCGGTGCCCAGATGCCGATGCTCGCATAGGTCGGCAGCAGGCCGACCAGCGTGGTGCCGACACCCATCAAGACCAAGGTGATGATCAGCACTGCACGGCGTCCGTACTTGTCGCCGACCCGGCCCATCACGATGGCGCCCAGGGGCCTGAAGAGGAAGCTGATGCCCACGGTGGCGAAAGCGATGATGGAACCCAGCGATCCTTCGGCCAGGGTGAAGAATTGCGGAGCCAGTACGAGGGCCACAGCATTGGCATAGATGAAATAGTCATACCATTCGACCGTCACGCCAACCATCGTGGCGCCAGCGACGCGTTTCTGCTCGCTTGTCATGCGCCCTGGTATCGAAGCTGAAGTACTCATGGTTCCCCCTCGGGTGTGAGTGTCCCGGAAGCACCTTCCTGCGCCCCAAAATCGATGGCCCAAGGCACCCACGGAGGATTGTCTTCCTTGCCCTGATGGCAGGACTGCATTCCAGATGCTACAAGGGGCAAAAGAACTGCCAGCGCACCTGCCGCCGGGTGGAGCTTGCGGGTCCTCCGTGGCAACAGATGCCATTCCAGATTCCAGATACTTCACCGTACGCGGGTCCGCGATGGCACCGTTGCTGCCCGGCTGTTTTCGGGAAAGAACAATGCCATGCCTGCTTCACCTTCCGGCGCCACGCACCGTACAGCGCCAATATGATGTCAACGCGTGCACGGGTCCAAGCTTGGCTGCCCGGATATCTTTTGGCAGGCGCCGGGGGCCTGC
This sequence comes from Glutamicibacter sp. MCAF14, assembly GCF_052114325.1. NCBI lineage: Bacteria > Bacillati > Actinomycetota > Actinomycetes > Micrococcales > Micrococcaceae > Glutamicibacter > Glutamicibacter sp. MCAF14. Next base: position 387,589 of record NZ_JBFREO010000001.1, on the reverse strand, counting down.
TGGCTGCTCGGCGAAATCCTTCACCAGGGATTCCTCCATGTTTCTCAGCGGCAACCATGGAAGGCAGGTGCCTTGCCCGCGGGACCATCATCCGGGATCGGGTACGGCGTTGGGAAAGCCTCCATCTTGCTCATGCGGTTCCGCGTCGTTGGAATATCGCAGCGATTTGCTCTCAGCTGAATACTTAAGTGATAATCATTCTCATTATGAATAACGAAAATGCCGCTCAAGTTTCCTTGCGCGGCGAGCCATCACCAGGCCATCCGGTCTTCCAGCTGCGAAACGCCCGCCTGTCCGTGCGTGCAAGTGCGCAACCACTGCTGGCGGTCGATGAACTCACGCTATATCCAGCAGAACGCGTCGTCATCACCGGCCCCTCGGGAGCCGGAAAGTCCCTGCTCTTGTCCATGATCACCGGACGCTGGGCGCCCGCGCTGGAATTCTGCGGCACCCGCACCTGCCAGGCTGCGCGCATCGGCTACATTCCACAGCGCGGACAAGACGCCCTGCATCCGCTGCTGCCCCTGGGCCGGCAACTGGCCAAGGCCACCGCCGCTTCCGCGCACCGGGTTGGCGAAGTCCTCGCCGCCGTGGGGCTCGATGATCCGAGACTGCTTCGCAGGCGTCCTGCCGAGCTCTCCGGAGGACAGGGGCAACGCGCAGCCATCGCACTAGCAGTGCTCAGCGGTGCGCCGCTGATCTTGGCCGATGAACCAACCAGCGCGCTGGATCACAGCTCACGAGACCGCACCCTGTCAATGCTCCAAAGCGTCCTGACCGAAAAGCAAACCCTGGTCATGGTCACCCATGATCCCGTGGCAGCCCAGGCGCTGGCCACCCGGCAGCTGGCCGTGGACTCGGGAAGAATCATCCCTCTCCAGTCCGCGGCAGCGCAACGGGCCACCGCATGAGCGGCCCCGCACTAGAGGTTGCGGAAGTCAGCGCCTCGCATTCGCGTGGCACCGGAACCCGCCAGGTCCTGGCCCCATTGTCCTTCAGCCTGCCCGCCGGCCAAACACTGGCCATCACCGGAGAATCCGGGGCCGGGAAGAGTACCCTGGCCGAAATCATCCTCGGTCTGCGTCCGCCGGCCACAGGCCAAGTCAAGGTGCACGGAGAAGCCGGGGTCGGGCCACGGCGCCCGGTCCAGCTGCACCAGCGCCAGCTGGTCCAAGGGGTCCCGCAGGACCCGTCCGCGGCCTTCGTGCCGCGCTGGAGCGTTCGCGCTTCCATGGCGCAGGCCATCTCCCGCTTGGTTCCCGGGGGCAATGCCCGGGAGCTGATTTCCATGGCCGCGCAGCTGGCCCAGCTTGAAATGGCCCTGCTGGACCGACGCCCGCAGGAACTGTCCGGCGGCCAGCTGCAGCGAGCGGCCCTGGCCCGCGCCGTCGCGGTGCAGCCCCATGTGCTGGTCGCCGATGAACCCACCAGCGCATTGGATCCACTCACCGCCGAACAGGTTGCCACCCAGCTGTTCTCCGCCGCATCACTGACCGGTACCACCTTGCTGCTGGTCACCCACGATCCGCAGCTGGCCGCGCGATGCTCGCGCACCATCGACATCCACCCGCCCCAACACCGCATCACCCACCCAAGGAGCTTCCCCGCATGAGACTTACCCGCCGTACCCCGGCCTGGCTCGCCCTGGCCATCTGCTCGTCCTTGTCGCTCACCGGCTGCTTCTCCGCAGCCGCCGAACAGGCCTCGGGCGAAGACCGGATCAGCGTGGCGCATATGCAGCCGCCGCGATCAGGGCTCAGTCCGCTAAGCGATGACGCGTTCAAGCTCTCGCGCTGGTCCGCCGCAGAAACCCTGGTGACCCTGGACGAGGACGGAACGGCCCAACCGGGACTCGCCACCGGCTGGGAGCGCATTAGCGATCTGGTCTGGGAATTCTCCATCCGGCAGGAGGTCACTTTCCACAACGGGAAGCCGCTCACCGCGCAGGCCGCAGCGCATTCCCTGCAGCAGGCCATTGATTCCACCCCGGTACCGCGCATCCTCAACGGCACCACGCTGGAAGTCGACGTGCACTCCGCAGAGAAAATCCGGGTCGCCACCGCGGATCCGGACCCGCTGCTGCCCCAGCGCCTGTCCAGCCCGCAGCTGGCGATCTTCGATGCTGCGGCCTATACCGCCAACGGGGTGGATCCGGCAGGTACCGGAACCGGCCCCTTCCAAATCGTGGCCGTGGACGGAATTTCCGGCGCGACCTTGGACCGCTACGACGGCTACTGGGGCGAGCCAGCCGCAGCTGCGGGCATCGACGTGAAGTTCGTGCCCGATGGCACCGCCCGCGCCGCTGCGCTGCGCACCGGAGAAGCGGACATTGCCGAGGCCATCCCGGCCGGCCAGGCCGCCTCCGTGGATCAGCAGCTGCTCACCGAAGTTGCGATGCCGCGCACCAATACGCTGTACCTGAATACCGAAGCGGGACCTTTTGCCGATCCTGCGGTCCGCGCGGCCGCACGCGCCGCGGTGGACCGGGCAGCTATTGTGCAATCGGTGTACGAGAGCCGCGCCGATGTTGCCGAGGGGCTGCTGGGCCCGGCCCTGCCCTACGCGGCGAAGCTGCGTGAATCCGAAGAATACCGCCAGTTGCTGGAACAGCGCGCCGAGCCGGCCAAGGTCAAGGACGTGAAGATCAGCCTGGGCACCTTCACCGACCGCGCCGAGCTGCCTGAGGTTGCCGTCATCTTGGAGCAGCAACTCGAAGCGGCCGGCTTCGATGTGCAACAGGATGTGCGCGAATACCAGTACATCGAAGCGGACGCACTGGATGGGGCTTTCGACGCCTTCATCCTCTCGCGCGCCACCGTCCTGGACTCCGGTGACCCGGTAGCCTACCTGGCCTCGGACTTCACCTGCACCGGCGGTTTTTCCATCGCACAGCTGTGCGACAAGTCCGTAGACCAGTCTATCGACATCGCGTCGCAGACCGAAGCCGGGACCGAACGGCAGCAGCGCATCATGCTGGCCGAGGCCCAGATCCTGGGCACTGATGCGGCCATCCCCTTGCTCCATGAGCGCGTGATCCAGGGCGAAGGCTCCACGGTGCGCAACGCTGCACAGGATCCACGGGAACGCCAGCTGGTGACCGCAAAGACCCAGCTGGATGACAAGTAGAGCAATAAATCCATGAAATTCTCCATCCTCCGCCAACAGGCCGGTTCCGGGCTACCCGTGCTCTCCTGCCTGCTCAGTGCGCTGGCGCTGCTTTTGCTGGCAGGTGCCCTGCCGTGGCTCTCGCGTACCGATCCGGCCGCGGCAGTGCTCCGTGCGCGCTACGCCGAGTTGGAACCCACCGCGCAAGCGCTGGACGCGGTCCGCAAGCAGCTGGGCCTGGATCATGGTCCGCTGGCAACCAGCTGGCGGTGGTGGTCCGGGGTGCTGCAAGGAGATTTGGGTACCTCATGGGTTAGCGGTGCGGAGATTGCCCCTGGCCTCTGGCGTGCGCTGTCGGTGTCCGCTACGCTCACCGCTTTCGCCACCGTTGTTGCCCTGCTCGTGGCCGGGGCGCTGATCCTGCCGGCGGCGCTGCGCGTGCTGCGTGACCGCCCGCAGTCCGGTTCGGGCCCGCTGGGAGTAGCCCTGACCGCGCTGCCGGAATTCCTGCTGGCCAGCTTCCTGCTGGTGCTCGTGGCCGTGCAGTGGCAGTGGCTTCCGCCCTACGGGTGGAGCGGCATCGAGCATGCCATCTTGCCTTCGCTGGCCTTGGGCATCCCTGCTGGAGGGCTGCTGGGGCGCTTGCTCGGCGATTCCATCGCCTCGGTGGCGGCCGAACGCTGGGTGGACATTTGGCGGTTGGCTGGCGCCTCGGGCCCGGTGATTTTCTCCGGGGTGCTTCGCCGGGCTTCGGCGGCCATCATCGACCAGCTCGGGTTGGTCTTCATCGGGATGCTCGGCGGCGCGGTCGCCGTGGAGCAGGTTTTCGCCGTCCCGGGGCTTGGACGCTACCTGCTCGGCTCGGCCAACGCGCAGGATCTGCCGGCGCTTCAGGGCGGTTTGCTGTTCATGGCCGCGGCCGCGCTGCTGATCGGGTTGCTGGCAGCCGCCGCTCGCCGCGTCCTGCGCGGCGGACCCCTGCCCGCCGGGTCGCTTCCCGAACCGCCCGAGGCACGAGGCAACCGCCGGGTCCAGCGGTGGACCGCGGGGCTCAGCTGCGCCGCGCTGCTGGCGATGCTAGGCGCGGGACTTCCCCGGGATCCTTATGCGATCAACTACTTGCGGCTCCAGGCGCCAAGCTTGGACTTGCCGTTCGGAGCCGATTCCAGCGGGCGCGATCTGCTGGCCAGGGTGGCTCATGGCACCCTGGGCACGATTCTCCCGGCCATCTTGATCGTGCTGTGCGCGGTCTTGATTGGCTTGCTGCTGGCCGGGGCCGGCGACATCTCGCGCGGACCGTCGATGATTGCCAATGCGACTCCGCCAATTCTCGCCGGCGTCATCATTGCGGCTCTGGCCGGTCCTTCGGTGGGCGGCGCGGCAGTCGCGGTGCTGTGGGTGACCTGGCCGCCACTGGCCACTCATGCCGCTTCCTTGCTGGAGGAAGCCCGTGCGATGCCGCACATCCGCTGGCTTCCGCTGGCAGGCTTGGGCCGGGAGCAAATTTGGTTCCGGCACCTGCTGCCTGCGGTGCTTGCGCCCTTGCTGCGCCATGGGCTGCTGCGCCTGCCCGGTGTTGCGCTGGCCTTGGCTGCGTTGGGTTTCCTCGGGCTCGGCGCCCAGCCGCCAACCCCGGAGTGGGGCCTGCTGCTTGCTGAAGGCATCGGCTACGTGGAGCGTGCGCCATGGACGGCCGTGGCACCAGCCCTGTGCCTGGTGCTCGTCTCGGTCTGCGCGGTAGCTGTCGCGGGGATGAGCTCCTCGCAGCGTCCTCCGAAAAATTCTGGCTATACCGGTGCTGGAACCACCGCGGCATCTTCGAATGCGCCCGCGGACACTTCTGCCGCCCCAGCTGACGGCACGGTGCCCAGCAGCTGAACAAATGGCGAAAAACCCTGGATCCAGTAGTGCGGCCGGGTTTCAGGGATCTTTTCCCGGTCCATTCGATCCTGCCTGGAATCCGGACCCGGTGTCCGGCCTGTCAGTTCTGCGCGAAAAGCACGGCCGCATCGTCCATTACCTGCTTCGCGCCGCCGCGCTGCCAGCTTTCGCGCTGGCGCCGGGCACCATTTCCCCGATTCGCCAGCGAAGCCAGGTAATTGACCACGAATTCCTCGTCTCCATTGCGATGCAATTGCTTGCAGGCGTAGTCGAGGACCCCTTCGAGCATGGTCTTGGCGCTAACGCGTGTATTGGATGCCGGGTCGAAATAGGTGCCGTACACCCCTTCCTTGGCGCTTTGCCACAGGCCCAGGTCAAGAGAGTGCGAGGATCGCGGTTCCATGACGTCCGGTGTTGTTGCGGCGGTATCCACAATCGCCCGGATCAGCAGCGCCAGCGCTACTGATTCACTAGCCTTCATTTGCGTATCCGCAGCTCGGACCTCAATGGTCGGATGGTTCACCGACAAGCGGGCAAACCATCCCAGGTGGCCCGGATCAAGCAGGGCGCCGGAGGCAACCATCGCCGAGACGTGCTTCCCATATGCTTCAGCAGATTCGAAAGCAGGCGGAATCCCGGAGGCAGACCACCGGCGGTAGTGCACGGCCCGCCAGGATTCGAAACCGGTCAGTTCGCCATTCCAAATTGGCGAGTTGGCGCTCATTGCGGTGAGCACCGGCAACCAGCCGCGCAAGGCATTCAACGCCCTGACCCCGGCTTCCGCATCCGGGACATGAACATGGATATGCAGTCCGTTGATGAAGTGCTCCCGGGCGATGCCCGGAACGAATTCATGAATCTTCGCATAGCGCTCGCCCTCAGTGAATCGCGCAGTTTCCGGAAGCAGCAGCGGAGTTCCCGAAGCAAAGGGGGCAACACCGTGCTCACGGCAAATGCGCATGATTGCTGCCCTGCGTTCAGCCAGGGCACCATGAGCTTGCGCAGCTGAGGTGCAGATCCCGGTGACGACTTCCAGCTGGGAGGCCAGCAGTTCGCGGTGCACCGTGGTCCCGTCCAATTCCTGCCCCAGCAGCTGCGAGCTCAGTTCATCGCTCATCGGGATGGGGACGGACGTCTCGGGATCCACGAGGAAGAACTCTTCCTCGATCCCAAAGGTTCTGTTCATTGGACCTCGTTCTCTTCATCTGCTCATCGATATCAATCGAACACTAAACCGCACTGAACCAACCCCCTGCTTTTCCTCTCCCAAACACAGCTATTTTCCAGAAACGCATTGGGCTGGGGGCCATACGCTGAATTCCGGATCGGGGTAGGCGTGGATCGATTTTCCCAGCCGATGCCAAGCGCATTGCCACCCGGGCACAAGCCGCCAATCGCCGGGTCGCAAAGTGTGCGATGGTCGACTCATCGCGGTCCGGTACGCATCGCGGAACAAAAAGCTATCAACCGTCACGCCCGCATTGAGGCGCAGCTTCAGCTGGCGGCCCGCAAGGGACGCCGAACTGCATTTACTGAATGACCCGATATTCAAGCGACGCAGGAGGAAAGACGAATGATCAGCACAGAACAGCTCAATGAGCTAAGCCTTATCGGCGGCACCGTGGTCGGTCCCGATGGCCAGAAGATCGGCAAGTTCGGCCAGGTCTTCATCGATGACCGCAGCGGAGAACCTGCTTGGGCCACCGTCCACACCGGCTTCTTCGGCCTGTCAGAGAGCTTCATTCCACTGAGCGAAGCAGCCATTGCCGGAGATACCTTGTCGATTCCCTACGACAAGCAAACGGTGAAGGATGCTCCGAACATCGAGCCCGAAGGCCGCCTGTCCGAGGCAGAAGAGCAGGAGCTCTACCGCTACTACTCTCTTGCCTGGGATGACGCGGACCAAGCCGCCGTGCAACCTGGCGTCCCGGAATCAGAGGCACGCACCGAGTACTCCCGGGAGGATGTGCGCGAACCGGTGGCTGGCGGCCCGGAAGCCTCCATGCTCCGTTCCGAGGAACAGCTGCATGTGGGAACCGAGAATGTGGAAACCGGCAAGGTGCGACTGCGCAAGCATGTCGTCACCGAAGACGTCACCAGGACCGTTCCGGTAAGCCACGAGGAAGTCCGGCTTGAACGCGAGCCCGTGGCCGATGCCCCAGCAGCAGGCGCCTTGGGCGGCGAGCTTGCCGAGGATGAGCAAGAAGTGACCCTGCATGCCGAGCAGCCCGTGGTCGAGAAAAGCACCGAACCGGTGGAACGGGTGAGCCTGGAGAAGGAAACAGTCACGGAAGAAGAACGCCTCAAGGCTGAATTGCGCAAGGAGCAGGTCGAGACAGAGGGCTTGAGCGACGGTCGGCAGACCCGCTAGCCGTTGATGCAAAGCACTGCACGCAACCCCGGTTCAGCTGGGACAGGAGCGGAATCCGGCTTTTTGCCGGGTTCCGCTCCGGCGTTTTTCCAGTTGGATCCCTTGCCATGCGCTGGAAGAATAATGATCTGTTCGACTCCCGCTGGCGCTCCGGCTAGATTGGCCTGCACAGGAAAGGAGATCCATGCACAAGGGCAAACGGCACCAGGTATCTCATGAAACGCGTGCCGCAATCCTTGCCGCACACTTGGATCGGCCCATGGGCATGCTCGGCGTGGTGTTCCTCTTTGTCGTGCTTGGCCAGCTGCTGGTCTCCGAACCGGGCTGGACCCGGGTGCTGTCCATCGTCGGCTGGATCTTCTGGGCAGTCTTCGCGACAGAGTTCGCGCTGCGTGCTTATGTAGCCAGATCCCAAGCAGAGTTCTGGCGCCGCAATTGGTGGCAGGTGATCTTCCTGCTCTTTCCATTCCTGAGGTTCCTGCGTGCCCTGCAGGCCGCCCGCTTGCTCCGGCTCGGTCGGGCGGCCCGGGTCGGAGGCATCCTCTCGGCGGGCATCCGCGGATCGCGTTCTGCTGGCAGGCTACTGACCGGGCGCATCGGCTGGCTGGCGGCGGTAACCGCCGTAGTGATCCTGGCTTCCAGTCAGCTGCTCTACGCCATGGAATCAAGTACGGATTATTCGGAAGCGCTTTACGAAGCGACCATGGCTACGATTACCGGTTCGGGGATCACCAGCACCGATGCCTTTTCAAAAGCACTTCAGCTTGTCCTGGCCATGTATTCGGTGGTCATCTTCGCAACCCTTGCCGGCTCACTGGGAGCGTTTTTCCTCCAGTCCCAAGTTGAAGGCAAGCGCGGCGTGAATGCCTCACGCCACTAGCTGGCAGAGAACCCCTTGGCTCCTAGGCGTATTCAAGGACGCAGTCGCGGCAGACGATTCCATCCCCGGTTTTCTTCTCCGCCTGGCTTCGGTGCCGGATGGTGAAGCAGCTGCAGCACACGAATTCATCCTGGGCCTGCGGGATGACATCAACAGAAAGCTCTTCATCCACAATCGCGCCGGGAAGCTCCAGTCCGTCGGTCAGATCGGTCTCGTCGAGATCCGAAACGACGCTCTTGGCATCAGGCGCATCGGCTTTCTGCACAGCTTTGAGTGTCTTCTCTGATGCTTCGGCAACGTCGGGTCGAACTTCATCGTAGTCTGCAGCCATGGTCCATTCTCCACAAATCGGGGACACGCGATGCCTTCGGCATCGTCGGATGCCTGGCCTGCTGGCAAGCCGGCCAAGCTATCCTCGCTAGATTACATATCCCCAAGTCATCCAGTTTGCAGGTGGGAAAATTACTAGCAACTCCCAAGGTTCGGTGAACCGTTCTGGCGGATCCGGGCGTCTACCGGTTCTCGAATTTGTTCAGCTTATGCGTCCCATCGCAAAAAGGCTTGATTGCTGAAGCCCCGCACCGGCATAGCGCCACGGTCCCCCGGCGTGAATCCAGTTGCTGGTTATCCTCATCGAGGATCTCGAAGTCTCCGCGTACCAGCAGCGGTCCACGGGGGCACACGGTGATTGACGTTTCCTTCGGCTCGCTCATGCGTTCACCTCCGCGGCTTCGTACAGCGCGCTGGTCCCGTTCTGCCAGGCATTCAGCTGCCATTTGCCGGCCAGCACATCAACTGCGGCCGCCGCCTGGGCACCGAAGAAAACATCCGCCATCAGCTGAGGTTCCGCTTCCACCAGTCCACCTGCCAGGTCGCGTCCGGCAATCTGCTCATGGACCGCATCTGCTTCCACATGCTCATCGAAGTAATCGGTCACCGGGGATTCGAAGCCCAGCCGGCGGAATCCCCGGGCATAGGCGGCGTTGGGAATCGAGGAGGTCATTTCATAAATCGCCAAGTGGCCGGTAATGGCACCACGCAGCCTCCGGTGCATTCCGAACAGCGAAATCAGGTTCACCGATGCCAAGAAAATTGCCGGTACCTTATCGACGTAGGCGCCGAAGGAATCATCCAGTCCCAACCCGCGCATGGTGGCCCGATACAGTTCGCTGTGCATCTTGGGCAGCGAGCCGCCGCCGTATTCATCGGCTTGGATTTCCACCATCGCCGCCTTGGCCCGGCCGTCGAGCTTGGGGATGGCCCAGGTGTGCGGATCAGCTTCCTTGAGCTGGTACATGGATTTGAGGATGAGGAATTCCCTTGCCTGGTCCTTAGTGGCGTTGCGGGCAACATAGCGGGAGACGGAAGGACCTGAGTCATCTGCAGCCAGGGCGAAGAGTGCATCGGCTACGTTGGCCGCCTGCGGTTCTACCTGCGGGGCGGGACCTGCGATGGCGCGCAGGCGTTCTTCCAGTACGGCTTCGATGCGCTGGCGCAGCGCAAGCAGGCCCGGGTCCCATTCCCAGTTCTCATCAGCATCTTCAAAGCCCCGGTAATGCAGCTCGTAGAGCATGAAGAGGCTGAGCTGCAGATCATCATCAAAGAGGACATCACCTTGCTCTGAGAGCTTGGTGTCCAATGCTGATTGAAGCTGATCGAATTCTGCCGCATCCGGTGCTGCGCGAAGCACGGCCGCCAGCGACTGGGAAACCTGTCCACGTGGTGTCGGGAGATGCATTTTGCTCCTTCTTGCTCAACGCCAGCTTCCTGCCGCTGGCAATGCAGCTATCTTGCCAGCGGGCCGGTTAGCGAGCCACCGCTAACAGGAAAAGCCAAGGTAGGCTCTTTTGCCCATGGACTGGCGGCTCGCACGGGCATGGCGAAGCCGCCCTCGCGGCACTTCGGCGGCGAGGGCGGCCTTGGTTTTTGAATTCCGGGAGCCGCCAGGTCCTCAGGCGCTGAGCTCCTTGGCGATTGCTTCATTGAAGGCCACCAGGTCCCCTGGATTGCGTGAAGTAATCAGTGCGAAGCCATTGGCCGGGCAACGGAATACCGAAACGTCTTTCCAGCTGCCGCCGGCGTTGATGACGTCGGTCTTGATTGAGTTGTAAGAGGTCAGGGTCTTTCCCTGGACCAGTCCGGCTTCAACCAGCAGCCACGGTCCGTGGCAGATGGACGCTACAGGGCGTCCCGATGAGGCGAAGGATTTCACGATGCGGTTGGCATCGGCATCCAGCCGGAGGTTGTCGGCGTTCAGCGTTCCACCGGGAATGAGCAGCAGATCGAATTCGGCTTCGTTCACCGATGCCAAGGTTTGGCCGGCTTCAAATATCTCGCCCAGGTCCCAGTCCCCGGTCAAGGTCTGCACCTTGCCGGTTTCCGGCGCTGCGATGACCACCTCGGCACCGGATTGGCGGAGCATGTTGACGGGATCCTTCAGCTCGTCCTGTTCCACGCCGCGGTTGGAAACGATCGCAAGAACTTTCTTTCCTGATAGATCTGGCATTTGCAGCATCCTTTCGTTGGGTTCCATCCCCAACCCTGCCCTGCATGCCCTCCTGGGGCAACGCGTGTTCAGGATCCATACAGCGAAGGTCGAAGCACCTGCGCCACACGCGATGCTCCGACCTTCTGAGGTGGCAATCGATGTCCACTCGTTTGCCGCTTCCTAAGCTACGGCCTGCCTGCCGCGCTTTCACTGCCCTTCGAATTCTCCAAGCTGGCTTCAAGGTTCGTGCACTCCACCGGGCGGCGACGCGTTCCTTCTCCGAGCCTGGCGATGTTGCAGGAGGTGACCCGAAGCTGGCAACTTCATGCCAGCATATTTCATGCAAGATTAGACCGCGCCGCTCCAAGGTGCCGTTGCGGGGCGCGGAGCGCAACATCGATTCCTCCCAAAAACCGTGTTTCCCCGCATTTTCACTACGCCAGAACCAGTCAATTGCGCGTTCGGCGTGCGGCCTCTAGCAGAAATATTGTCACGTTGGAATCGTCTTTCGCCTACCCGTTCATGGCTTGCAGTTGCGAAATGGGCATTGCTACGTTGGATTTATTGGCTTGGCGCTTCTCAGCAGTCCGGAGCCAGGGATACTAACTCCCCCGCAGACCGGACGGAACGCCGCAGATCAAGCTTAGGAAGATGTGGAGGTAGTACAAGTGACAGGACGAATTGTTAGGTCCAGAACTGCTGAGCGCACAGCTGAACTCCTGGGGTCCCGCGAGGGCAGGAAGCATTTGTCCCAGCATGGATGGACCCAGGGAATGCCGGTAGTCATGGCAGGGGCCCAAGAACTCTTGGATGATGTCATGGGGTTGGTATCTGTCCACGGGCGTGCCGCACTCATTGCCATGATCGACCCCCGCAGCGATGACCTGCAGGTCCTGCATGTCTCCGCACCCAGCCCGGTACTGGAAATTGTCACCCCTGCGGCTGCGCGAACCCGGATCGCTTCGCTGTTCGCCGCCGCACAGGACGAAGGCATGCAGACCTTCCGTGTGAAGTACTGGCAGCACAGCGCAGTAGCGCACTTGATTCCTGCCTGCCACCGGTCCGCAGAGGAAGACCGCCTGTCCTATCGCCCCAAGCTGTCCTCCTGATCCAATGGCTTGAAGAGCATCAATAGCAAGATAGCGCCCAGCGGATGCTGGGCGCTATCTTGCTATTACGGAACTCAGTGCTGGAGCCTGGCCTTTTCCACCTGGAAATGCGCTCCGTGAATTCGGCAAAGCGCTGATCCCAATTGGGAAGCGGCGGTACCCTCTGGTCGGAGGGCACCGCCGCTTCCCATTTTCAGGACTCGTGGAAGGAGCTGCTACGGCCTCACGCTGATCGAATCGATCGCGACCCGGGCGTCCTCTGCCAGATTCTGCGGCATCGGTGCGCTCTTGGCGGAGTCGGCCGCGACCTTCTGCCCTTCATCGCTGACCACGTACTGGCCGAAGGTCTTGATCAGTTCCACGGTTTGCGGGTCTTGGTAGCTGCTGCAGAAGAGCAGATACGAGACCAGCACCATCGGGTACGCGCCTTCTGCAGTGGTTTTGCGGTCCAGCTCCAAGGAGATGTCATGCTCGTTGCGTCCCTCGACGCGGTGGGATTCAGCCACAGCAGCGGCCGCCGCTTCACCGGTCACAGCCACGAAATCATCGCCTACCTTCAGCTTCACCTTGCCCAGCGAGTCATCCACCAGAGAATCATCGGCGTAGGTCACCGCACCTTCGGCACGCGTCACGGTGGTCACCACTCCGGCATTGCCCTGCGCCTTTTCCAAACCGGTGGCATCGGGCCAGCCGCCATCTGGCTCATGCGGCCAAGCTTCGGGAGCTACAGTGTGCAGGTATTCGGTGAAGTTCTCGGTAGTTCCCGAATCATCAGCACGGGCCACTCCGGTAATTGGCAGTTCTGGCAGTTCCACCTCTGGATTCAGCTTTGCAATGGCCGGATCCTGCCAGGAACGGATCTCGCCGGAGAAGATCCGGGCAATCGTCTTGGCATCCATATTCAATTCCTTGATGCCCGGCAGGTTGAACGCAATGGTAATCGGGGAAATGTAGGCAGGGATGTTGATGGCCCCCTGCGGTCCGCAGGTTTCGATGGACCGCGCGATTTCTTCATCCTTCAAGAACGCGTCAGATCCGGCGAACTCGGTGCCGCCAGCCAGAAAACCGGCACGACCCGCACCGGAACCGACTGAGGCATACTGCACCTGCACCTTGGGGTGCTGCGAAGAAAATGCCGTGGTCCAGGCGTTCATTGCGGAGTTCTGCGCGCTGGAACCTCCACCGGTCAATGTGCCTTGGAGAGTGGATTTGTTGGATTCGGCGGCTTTGCGCTGTTCATCACCCAATGGATAGTCGGAGCCGCAACCTGCCAAGAGCAGTGTCATTCCGAGGGCGGCGCTCGCTGTGAAACCTGCAGGTCGGGCAAAAGCATGTTTGGCAGAGCGAATTTGGCGCAAGAGAACTCCTGGTACTTCAAGGTGAACATGAGGTGGCGTTAAGTAACCAGTCAAGCATTGTCCGCCGTTTTCCTGAAACCCGCCATGTCACAGATGGGCTGGAAAACCCGGCGCATCACTCCTTTCCTGAGTGCCAGCTCAAGATATCTGTCCCAGTTTGTGACGGACGGCTCATATTCCTAATGTCGCTAATAGATAAATTGCAAGCATGAGTTTGGTCCTGTTCGAAACCATGGTTTGCCGCAGCACGGCAGTAATCGCCTGCACCGCGCAAGACCATTCGCATGGCCCGGAACCAGCTGGCGGGAGAGGGAATCAGCTCAGTAATCGAAGCCGGATTCCCCGGATCGCAGTGATGCCCTCGCGGTATCCACGGGTTTTGACATGCTTTCCTGAGTGTTTCCTGTTCGTTTTGATGTCGATTTTATGAATCAGCTGTGCGGCTTGTAGTGTCCTTCAAGTGCATCGCAGTCTTGATGCTGAACGAAGTTACTCGATCCTTTTGGAGGAAGTCATGGGTTTCATTGGCTGGATAGTCCTAGGCCTCATCGCAGGCGCCATTGCCAAGGCGATCAAGCCCGGCGAGCAAGGTGGCGGCTGGATCGCTACGTTGTTGCTGGGTGTTGTAGGAGCCATTGTTGGCGGGTGGATTGGATCCGCTGTCTTCGGTGTCGGAGTGAGCGAATTCTGGAGCTTGTCGACGTGGTTGCTGGCCATCGGCGGTGCGTTGATTGTCCTCATTATCTGGGGTCTGATCACGCGCAAGAGGGCCTAGCCCGCACAACGGACAGGGGTCTTGCCTTTAAAAGGCAGGGCCCCTGCCTTTTACCCTGGCGCTGAATCTTTCCTGCGTCAGAGCACGGCATCGATACTGCTTCCCGGGAACCTTGGATACTTCGGGAATCAGGAGAATCCAAAAAGTTCAGGAATTAGGGATGCCGGTAGGACAAATGTGCGCCCCGCTGGCTTGGAACATATTCCGGAAGCCGGTGGGCTACTGCGGTGCAGTCCCAGTATTTCACTCGGAAAGACAGCACGCCTTCCTTGGCGACCTGCTCGACGAATGATTGGGCGGTAAAACCAGAAGGATAGGCATCTACGGCGTTGAGAGCCGCGTTGGGCAGTGAGACATGCACCAGGCAGAGCTCAGAAGTGCGCGGATCAAGCATGACCAGCAGGACTGGAGACCCGTGCACGGAGGCAAGCCCCATGACGTAGGTGAACGACTCGGAGGGTTCTGCGATGACCACCGGCATTCCCTTGCGCCACCCGCTTCGCTCCAGGTGCTTGCGTCCTTCTCGCGATTCCAGCAGTTCGCTGACGCGCTTGGCAGTATTCGATCTGACTAGATTTGGGGTCATCGTTTTCCTCCGTTGTTTCCGTAACTTTCCGAGTACTCCCCATGAGTCACGCTGCTCGAGCTTTCAGATCGGGCTTGAGGCGATAACCGCCGCAACGATATCCGGCACTTGCAACAGAGTGTCTTCCCAACGTAAGCCCTTTGAGTCGAACAAGATAGCCCTGAAATAACGATATTGCTCTGACTTAGGCATAAATATTCAAAACATACTTAAATAACGGTCAGATGACGTAACATCGCTGCCGCCTACAAAAGGGATCCCCCAAAAGGTGCCGGATTCACGATGGCCAAGGCGGATCACGGCGATTTCCGCAACTTCCAGAAGATTTCTGGAGATTGACTGGAAATTCCTTGCCACCGGGACCGCACTGCGCACCGCGCATTAACCTAGCTCCACCAGCCAGCGACACAGCTGGCCGGAATGCGAGATGGGAGGGGACGCAACATGCGCAAGTTCGGCGTAGAAGAAGAGCTCCTGCTGGTTGATGCTGCCACGTTACGGCCCTCGCCACTGGGAGAGCAGGCAGTGGTGCTGCATCACGGGATCACCTCCTCGGGGAGCGACTTGGCAACCGAGTTGAAACAGGAGCAGATCGAATCCGTCTGTCCGCCGCAGACAACACTGGAAGGCCAGCTGCAGGCCATCCGCAGCGGACGCGCCGCAGCCGATGCCGCTGCGCAGGCTGCCGGCGGGCGCGCGGTCGCCCTGGCTACATCTCCAGCGGCTGCTGCCTCGCATTTCACCAGCTCGGCGCGGTTCGCGATGATTGCCGATCGCTTCGGCATGACCGCCAAAGAGCAGCTCACCAATGGCTTCCACGTCCATGTGGAGGTATCTTCCATCTGTGAAGCTGTGGCGGCACTGGACCAGATCCGCGTGTGGCTGCCGACACTGCTGGCGCTAAGCGCCAATTCGCCTTTCTGGCAAGGGGCGGATACCGGCTTCGCTTCCTACCGTTACCAAGCCTGGTCACGGTGGCCGACTTCCGGGCCCACGGAATTCTTCGGAGCCGACACCGGCTATTTGAACTACCGGCAATCACTGCTCGACACCATGGTTCCGCTGGATCAGGCAATGATCTATTCCGATGCGCGGATCTGCGAGCACCAGTCGACGCTGGAAGTGCGCATTGCCGATGTCTGCCTCGAAGCGGAGCACGCAGCAGTGCTTGCCGCCATCATCCGCGCCCTGGTGGAAACCGCCGCACGCGATCCGCAAATTCACCCGCCTGGAATTCCCGCATCCTTGCTGCGGGTGTGGTCGTGGGAAGCCAGCCGCAGCGGTACGGAAGGGAAACTGATCCATCCTCGCTCAGGAACCCCAGCGCCGGCAGCTGAAGTAGCTGGAGCGCTGCTTGAGCAGCTCGAACCGGTCCTTGAGGACTACGGGGACCTGAACCAGGTCCGCTTCGAGGTGGCGCGCATTCTGCGCGATGGTTCCGGAGCCCGGGCCCAACGCCAGGCTTTTGCATCCCGAGGCCGGATTCCAGACATCGTTGCCATGGCTATCGACAGGACGCACGCCGGAGCAGCGGAGGCGGCAGCCTCGCCATTGTCCGTCGGCCGCGCCCCTGCGCCGGACTAGTGCGATTGCTCGCCGACCGGTTACTTGCCGGCCATTTCCTTGTTGCCGTGCAGCGTCCCGGTGGACAACCCCAGGGTCACCGGCTGGGGGCCGCTGCAGCAGGAATCAGCCACGGCTTCTTCGGTGCCGCAGGAGGAGCTGGAATCGGATTCGCCAGGAGCATCGCAGGAACCGCCCAGGTCCGTGGAGCACACACCGGTTTCCGGCAGGTCCAGCTCCACGCGGTCAGCGGCCTGGCTGTCGCCGGACAAGGCCGCGGCGATGGAGCGGACCTGCTCGTAGCCGGTAGCCATCAGGAAGGTTGGCGCGCGGCCGTAGCTTTTCATGCCAACGATGTAGAAGTTCTTTTCCGGGTGCGCCAGAATCTTCTCCCCGTGGGCGCTGACCGTACCGCAGCTATGGAATTCCGGGTCAATCAAGGGACCCAGCTGGCGTGGTGCTTCCACGCTTTCATCCAGGTCCAGGCGCAGTTCCGAGAGCATGGACAATTCCGGTCGGAAACCGGTGGCGGCGATAATGCGATCCGCCTGCAGTTCCCGGCCGTCGGCCAAGGTGATGTTAACCTGCTCGCCGCAGTCCATCGAGGTAATCGAGACGTTTTCCAGCAGTTCCACGTTGCCGTTTTCCACCAGCCTGCGGACGGAGGTGCCTAGTTGCCCGCGGGCTGGAAGCTGGTCGGCAGCCCCTCCGCCGTAGAGGCGGATCGGGTTCGCCGCGCCGCGCAGGCCCCACTGGATTTTGGTTTCCGGGTACTGCTTTTGCAAGCGTCCCAGGGCAATGATGGTGTTCGCCGCTGAATGCCCTGCGCCGAGCACCAGCAGGGACTTGCCCGCAAGCTCGGCTTGGTCAACACCCAATGGATCAGGCAGTCCGCAGAAGATGAAACCTTGATCGCGAGCTTCGGCCTCGCCGATTGCGGCAATGCCTGCACGGCCCACGGGGCTGGGCTGATGCCAGGTGCCGCTGGCATCAACCACTGCGCGCCCGAGGAGGTCCACCAGACCATCAGCGGTTTCGGTGCGCACCAAGAACGGTGCGTCATCGCGGCCTGCGGTACGAGTCTTGTCTGCTCCGCGCCCGTCCTCCAGCACCCGGCTGACCTTCACCACACGGTGGCCGTAGCGGATGCGCGGCGCCAGTTCGGGGTGCGCCGCCAAGGGTTCGAGGTATTCGCTGACTAGTTCGCCACCGGTGGGCAGCTTGGTGATGCGTGGTGCTTCCCAGTCCCCCGCATAGCCTTCCGTCGCGGTTTCCAGCAGGCGGCGGGCGGCGGCATCGATGTTGAATCGCCATGGGGAGAAGAGCTTGATGTGGGACCACTGCGAAATGGCGGCCCCCGCAGTGTTTCCGGATTCAAGAACCAGCACCTCCTGGCTGCGCTCGCGCAGGTGCGCGGCGGTGGCAAGGCCTACGGGGCCGGCACCGATAACGATAACCGGAAGGTTCTGGTTCATGGAATTCTCCTTGATGGCTGCGGGTATTGGGCGGGAAACTGCTTATGCGGCGGGAAGCAGTTCTGAGATCAGGTTTTCGATGCGCTCGCGGATCTCATCGCGGATCGGGCGGACCCCGTCCACGCCCTGGCCTGCTGGATCCTCCAGCTTCCAGTCTTCATAGCGCTTGCCGGGGAAGAATGGGCAGGCATCGCCGCAGCCCATGGTGATCACCACGTCGGAGTCCTGTACGGCCTCGGTGGTCAGTACCTTGGGAATCTCGGTGGACATGTCGATGCCCACCTCGGCCATTGCTTCCACAGCCGCTGGGTTCACCGAATCGGCGGGCGCGGAGCCGGCTGAGCGGACCTCGATGCGGCCTTCGGAGAGGTGGGACAGGAAGGCAGCGGCCATCTGCGAGCGGCCGGCGTTGTGCACGCAGACGAACAGGACCGAAGGCTTGGTGGTGGAAGTCATCAGTTGCATATTCCTTAGGCAGAAGTGGTGGAAGATTCGAAAGCTGGGAAGAATTTGCGTGCCCACAAGGCGACGTAGACCAGCGCTACAAGGATGGGAACCTCGATCAGCGGGCCCACTACTCCGGCTAGAGCCTGGCCGCTGGTGGCGCCGAAGGTGGCGATGGCCACCGCGATGGCCAGTTCGAAGTTGTTGCCGGCGGCGGTGAAGGCCAGCGTGGTGGTGCGCGGGTAGCCGAGCTTGAGCCAATGGCCGATGAGCATGCCCGCGCCGAAGACCACGACGAAGTAAGTCAGCAGCGGGATGGCCATGCGCAGCACATCCAGCGGCTTGGCGATGATGTTATCGCCCTGCAGCGCAAAGAGCAGCACAATGGTGAACAGCAATCCGCGCAAGGCCCACGGGCCGATTTTCGGCAGGAACTTGTTCTCGTACCAGTCCCTGCCCTTGGCCTTTTCACCGAAGGTGCGTGTCAGGTAGCCGGCCACCAGCGGGATGCCCAGGAAGACCAGCACCGACGCGGTGATGGCGCCGATGGAGAACTGCGCGCTGGTGGTTTCCAGTCCCAGCCAGGATGGCAGCAGCTGCAGATAGAACCAGCCCAGGGCACCGAAGGCGATGACTTGGAAGACCGAGTTGATGGCTACCAGCACGGCGGCCGCTTCGCGGTCGCCGCAGGCCAGGTCGTTCCAGATGAACACCATCGCGATGCAGCGGGCTAGGCCCACGATGATCAGGCCGGTGCGGTATTCGGGAAGGTCAGCGAGGAAGACCCAGGCCAGTACGAACATGAAGGCCGGGGCGAGGACCCAGTTGATCACCAGCGAGGTGATCATCAGCTTCTTGTCGGCCAGCACACGGCCGGTTTCGTTGTAGCGGACCTTGGCCAGCACCGGGTACATCATGACCAGCAGGCCAATGGCAATGGGCACCGAAACGCCGGCGATGGTGAACTTGTCCAGCAGCTGGCCGAGTCCCGGGAAGATCCGTCCTAGTCCTAAGCCGATGGCCATGGCCAGCAGGATCCAGAGGGCCAAGTAGCGGTCGACAAACGACAGCTTTTGGGCCACAGGGGCAGTATCGGGCGCGGATGTCACTGAATCATCACTCCAAAGTTGAGGTATCGACGATTGTCGATGTCTCGAGTATGATTTCTTATATCGACGTTTGTCAATCTCTGACGCCTGCCAAGAAAAGAGCCGAGGTCCGTGAGCACAGCCACCGTGAAACCTGCCAGCGGGAATTGCGGCGTGCCAGCAGCCGACGTCTGCTGCGCGCCATCGCCCGGAGAGGCAATCCTGCATGCCGGGGAGGCCGAAGCGCTGGCGCTGCGCTTCAAGGCCCTGGGTGATCCCAACCGCCTGCGCATCCTATCCATTGTCTCCGCCAGCGAGTCGGCAGAGACGTGCGTCTGCGACCTGCCCGAACCACTGGGCCTCAAGCAACCGACGGTCTCGCACCACCTGAAAATCCTGGTGGATGCCGGAATCCTGCACCGCGAAAAGCGCGGGGTGTGGGCGTACTACTCTGTCGTGCCTGGCGCATTGGAATCCTTGGGCGCCAGCCTGGCGACCAGGCCCTAGACTGGCTTGCTGCAACTGCATTCCGGGAGCCTGGGGTCGCGCAACCTGGCATCCATCCAATAGCTCCATTTCCCTGCCCTCGCAATCAGCTCAGCGAGCAGCATCGAAACGATGCAGGTGCCAGCATTGCCGGCTCGACATGGACCGGATGCGCAATAGCCCATTACAGGCAAGACCCCGACGCCCTTCCCGTCGGGCACGAGCCAGTACCCTACTTCGGACGCTCGAACTTCATGAGCTTATGCGTGCCATCGCAAAAAGGCTTGATGGCAGAGCCCCCGCAGCGTCATAGCGCTACGGGTCCTTGCCGGGCGTCGATGGATTGCCCCTCGGCATCCACGATTTCAAAGTCTCCCCTGAGCAGCAATGGGCCCTGCGGGCAGACGGTAATCATGGCTGCTCCCGAAGCGCTGTGTCCGTCGATCATACGACTGCCCCTGCCCCGGCATGCAACGCCGATCTGCCAGCTTCCCACGCGTCCGAGTACTTCGCGCCGGCCAACGCGTCAACTGCGGCCGCGGCTTGGGCGCCGAGGATTATGTCGGGTACCAGATCCGGTTCGTCTTCAGCCAGCCCGCCATCCAGGTCGCGGCCGGCGATTTGCTCATGGACCGCATCAGCTTCCACATGCTCATCGAAGTAATCGGTCACCGGGGATTCATATCCCAAGCGCCGGAACCCGCGGGCATAAGCCGCCTGGGGTATCGAGGAAGTCATCTCGTACAGGGCCAGGTGGCCGGTGATGGCTCCCCGAAGCCGCCGGTGCATGCCGAAGAGCGAAATCATGTTCACTGCCGCCAGCGTCACCGCCGGAATGCTGTCTATGTACGCGCCGAAGTCATCACGCAGGCCCAGGCCCCTCATCGTCTGCCTGAACAGCTCGCTATGCATTCGCGGCAAATGCCCATTTCCGTACTCATCAGCCTGGATCTCCACCATTGCGGCTTTTGCACGGCCCTCAAGTTTAGGGATCGCCCAGGTATGTGGATCAGCTTCCTTGAGCTGGTAAATCGACTTAAGAATCAAGAATTCGCGTGCTTGAGCGGCATCGACCTGGCGCTGGATGAACTTCGAGACCGACGGTCCAGCATCATCAGCAGCGAGCTCGAACAGGGCTTGGGCCACCTCGGACGACATCGGTTCCACGCTGGGAAGCGGACCTGCCACATCGCGAAGCGCTTGCTCGAAGTCCTCCTCGATCCGGGCTCGAAGCGAAATGAGCCCGGGGTCCCATTCCCAGCGATCATCGACCTCTGCAAATCCCCGATGGTGCAGTTCGTAGAGCACGAAAAGGCTCAGCTGCAGGGGGCAGTGCCCGTTCGCCGGTCAAGCGAGCGTTCGGATAGGTAAGTCCCCGGTGCTCAGTTGGCAGTCCGAAGCAACGCCACTTAAATGAATCGTCTCCGATCCGCAGATTCCGCTTCGCCCTGCGGAACAGGAGGCATCCTCAGAAGAACACTCCACGATGATCACCGAGCGCCAAAAGCGAAACCCGGGGAATCCCACGGCTCAACGCCGCAGGGCTTCGTGGGCGGTCGCCTTTCGGAGAACTGCCATCAACGGAGGATTAAGTGAACACGCCTGAACACCAAATGCGCGCCATGCAACACGTCGAGAAACTTTTGAATTGCCCCGAGGCCAGAACCCATCTCATTGCGTACGGCTGGACGGAGGGCATGCCCGTGGTATTTGTGCAACGCTCTGATCTGGCGGATGAAGTCATGGGCTTCGTATCGGTCCATGGGCGGGCTGTACTTTTGGTTCTTGATGATGGCCAGGCTGATGGCCTGCAGCTATGGCACATCACGGTACCCAGCCCGCTCTGTCCCAAAGTTTCCCCTTTGCCAGCTGGAACCACCTTCAGCGAACTCTGTTCCAGACAGTGCACGGAGAAACTGATGCCCTTTCGCGTCGCTTTTTGGTCCCATAGCGCGGCAATCCATGAGATTCCCTGCTTTGTGCGCAGCGACTGGCCCAGACAGGCATCCCCCTCGCCCGCGGATATCGGTGAGGCCGACAGAGTAGGCCGAGATGCCACGGACGAAGTCCCCAGGCCGCCACACGCTGGCTGAAGGATCCGGGCGGTAGTTCCAGGCAAATGGGCGCTGCCTGGCGCTTGGGACATGGCCTGAAAGTACAGCGGCCATTCCGCTTCGGCTGCGCGCTGGCGCGTAATCCGTTCTCCTTGCTGACGGGAGAGATTGGGCTCACTGTCAGTGGATTTCCCGGTTCATGACGGCTGTCCCTCGTGATGGTTTTGTTTTCCCGTTTTTCGGCACGATTGAAGGCCACGGAAAGATTCTTCCAAGCGCAAGCGGCGATCCTCTTTTCTGGAAATCGCCTGCGAGCAACCGCGTTCTGCCAGGATAGCTGGCATATTAGAGTAGACGACCAGTCATCGGATCCAGCGAGAGGGCTTCATGAGCACGAACCATTTCCATGTACTAGCCAAAGAGGAATCGTGGGTCGTCACATTAGGCGGCATGCATCTGAAAACGTGCGACTCGCGATCCGGGGCCTACCGCGAAGCCGTAGCCAAGGCTGCGGAACTCGGAGCCGGTGAAATCTACGTGCACGATGAAGATGGCGAACTGGCCTGGTACGAATCAGTGCCGCACGATCCCCGGAAGAATTAGTCACTGCCGTTCCGGCCAAGCTGGGCTGCTGGCTCCAACACCAGCGCCCTGCCGCGCAGGTTCTCCTCGCCGGATCGCCGTGCTTCCACTGCGCTCCAGGCGAGGGGCCCGGGCCTCGGTTTTCAGCCCTGTTTGAGGAATTCAGGCAGCTCGGGAACTATCGTCACCACCACGTCATAAGCTTTCCAATCGGTTCCTTCAAGCAATTTTCGCGCTTCCTCTGATTGGGCAAGTGTCACGGTTTCGGATTCCGGAACGATGAACGCTTCCGTGTGCTGGACCTGGCCGAGTTCGCGCACCCTTAATCCCGCAGTGCGAACCCAATCCAGGGAATGAAGCTGTTCCTCCATGGCCGGGATCAGCGGGTGCGGATCCGTGCCGTCGACGCCCTTGGAACGGCGATCCAGTAAATCCGACGTCGCGGACTTAGTGCTGTCCCAGCCGTCCTTGAGAATGCCGGCAGCGATCACCAGGGCCGCCGTGGAATCCAGCCACCACAATCCAACGCCGATTCCGGCCACGCCGACGATCGAAGCCGCATTGGTCTGCCAGTCGGCCTTGGCCATTTTGGAGTCAGCGTAGAGCAGCTTGTTGTGCAGGGGTTGGGCAGCCTTGATTTTCAGCCGACCCAGCACCACGGCCGGTGCCGCGATCAGCGCCATGACCGCCATCATGATCCATCCTTGCCATACCGTATGGCCAAACAGGTTCATGGTCCCGATGGTCGGGTGCTCGATTTTAACCAGAGCCGATACTGATTCGTACGCGAGCATCGCTCCGACGACGAGCAACGCTACTCCTGCAACCAGATGCCCGGCTCCCATGGACCGGTGGTAGCCGTAGGGGTGGGAGGGCCGACGAGTCCTCCGGGTGAACTGCAGTGATGCCAAGAAGGCCAGCTGCGGCAAGACTGAAAGCATGTCTTCGATCCACGCTGTGCGCATGGCCTGCGAATTCCCCACTACTAGTGCAACAAGGGTAATAGTGAGCGCCGTGTATCCGATGCTGATCCACTCTAGCTTCGCGGCCCGCGCCATGAGTTCACGTTGTTCGTGAGGCAAATGGGTTCCGGGAGAGTTTTTCATGGCATCTCCTGCGTCTGGTCCAGGAAATATTCAAGCTCGGACAGGAAAGCGTTTTCGCCCGGAGGCACGAGCAATACAATTTTCTTTTCCTTGCCTTGGGCATCGGTGGTGGTCGTGTAGGGACGAGTTACTCCAGCCTTTTCCGACCACGGTGTCTTGGAGGTGATGCCTCCTGCCACCAAATCCAGCTGGCCTGCTTTCAGTTGCTCGACTAGCTGTTCTTCACCGCCAATGGTCCATTGAATTTCCGCACCTGCATGCTGGGCAAAGTCTTCTATGAGCGCTGGTTCGGCGCCCTGGGGTGCTCCATCCCGGATTTCCACGAAATCCGAAGCAGGAGACACGCCGACCCGAAGTGTCCCTGCACGGACTGTGTCCAGGGTTCCCTCGGGGTCCACCGGCACCGCTTGGACGCAGGCTGTCGCCAAGAAGACGCATCCAAGCGCCGCTGCCCCCCTCACCTTCCGAGCGTGGAACGAACTTTGCCAGAACATCATTTCTCCTGAGCTTGATCGGGCCGGGTCGACTCCAAACTACTCCGAGGGCTCGAGTTGCAATGGAACGCCAGAGAAATATCGGCGAATTCCCAGCTCGCTACTTCAACCTGCCGAAAGACTGAACCGCGCCGATCTGAAATTTCGCGAAGCCATGGGCAAGCTCGGCGACGGGCACGAGCAGAGAACGGTCATCACCTTGGCCGGGTACCTCCGGCACTAAGAATTTGTGGTCTGTCCATACCGGCACCTGCTTGGACTGCAACAACCATAGTTTGCCAGGTGCAGTCCCTGGCTGCCGGGTTGCCACTGGGCAAGGATTTGCTGCTGCTAATTAGCATCGACTGGAAGAACATCCCAGTGGGCCTGGTGGCCAGCAGCGCCAGCTTCCTGTGCTCGGTCATGATCGTGCAATTCGCCCTGGACTACTGGCTCTAGACGTGCTTGCCACACGCGGACATCCCATTCAATGACACGAATGCCAGATCGCCGCCCGGCCCGTGCCACAATCCGAAGTGGAGAACTGCGCCCGGAACCGGTTGGCGCGTCCCATGCGAGGAGGCATCGGCAGCAGTGCAAGCCAATATGGAGCAGGCCCAGCAACGGACCAACGCGGCCTGGATCATCATCGTGGCCTCCGGGGTCGTGGCAGGCCTGCACATCTGGAAGCTCGCCCCGGCGCTTACCGTCATCCAGGACGAGCTGCGCTTCTCGCTGATCTTCTCCGGCGTACTGCTAGGCGTGGTCCAGATTGCCGGCATGGCCGGCGGGCTGGCCGTTTCCCTGCTCTCGGAAGTCATCTCCCAGCGACGCACCCTGATCCTCGGCCTGCTGCTGCTGGTGCTCGGCAGCGCGCTGGGCGCCTTCGCCCCCAGTGCTCCGTTGCTGCTGGCCACCCGCATCCTGGAAGGCGCGGGTGTCATCATGGCCACCGTCATGGGGCCGGGACTGGTGCGCCTGCATGCCCCGATCAGGAACCTGAATATGGCCGTGGGGTGGTGGGCCGCCTACATGGGCATGGCCACCTTCATCGGCGTCTTCTCCACCGCGCTGGTGCTCCAGCACCTCTCCTGGCACCTGTGGTGGGGCATCCTCGCGTTCATCACCCTGCTGCCCATTCCGTTGATCCTGAAATTCGTGGCCACGGATAAGCCTTCGGGTTCGGCGGCGCTGCGCGAAGCTGCCCGGCGCATCGCCATCACCGCCCGGGCGCCGCGCGTGTGGATCAGCGGGCTGATTTTCGGCTGCTATACGGTGCAATGGATGGCGGTAGTGGGGTTCCTGCCCACGATCTACGAGGAATTCGGCCTGGATCCGGTGGCCGGTGGTTTGGCCTCTGCAGTGATCGGCGGGCTGAATGCGGTGGGCGCCATCATCTGCGGCGGGCTGCTCCAGCGCGAGGTGAACGGGCGCACGCTACTCTTGATCGGCTTCGCCCTGATGTCGCTGACCTCCATCCTGACTTTCGCAATCGACTACCCCGCCGATCTGCTGCTGATCCAGATGCTCTGCGTCGGCTTCTTCTCGCTGGCCGGAGCCACCATCCCGACCATCATGACCCGGGTGGTGGTCGACCTGGCACCGCCAGGCGGCTCGGCACCGGCATCGATGGGCTTGACCCAGCAGATCTTCAACATCGGCAATTTCACCGGTCCGATGCTGCTGGCGGCCATGGCGACACTGACCGGCGGATGGAATGCCACGTGGTGGCTGACCACGTTCTTCGCGGCGCTCGGGGCGGCGCTGATCCTGGTGCTCTCGCGCAGGAATTCGCCCTTCGCCAAGGCGCATTAGTCCCTGGTGCCGGAAAGGGCCGGAGCCAGGACGGCATCCCGTCCGGGATTGCTCATCCGTGCCCAGCACGTTCTTGACGTGGACACGCCCTACCGGGACTCCGTCTGTGTCCACCGCGGGAAGCGCGAACAGCCGTGTGCGGCCGCCGACTCGATAGCAGTCACCGTGCAATCCACCAGCAAGCACTGCACCGGGTCGAAGCTGATCGCCCCGGAGTTGATGCTCCGGGCATCGAAGTGCAAGGCGTGGATCATGGACAGGCATACTACACCCACCCGAAATTCGTCGGCCGTCAGCCCCTCAGTAATAATCAATTGTCAATATCTTAACGGGTAGAAGACGAACTAGGTCGCGTGCGCGAACAGAAAACCGGGTGACAATTCTACTTTTCTGCTAGTTGGCATGCAGTGTCCCCTTGCATGTTGTCAACACCATGCGGGCGACTTCAGTCTCTGGTTTCAATCATCTTGACGATGAGGGAAATCATCAAGTCCTTTTCTTTCGGGTCGCTGCTTGCGATGAGGAGGGTAATGGCTGCCAGCGCGTTGCTGGTCACCTGGGCAGAGCCATCCTCGTTGTAGAGGAGTCCATTGCGTGCCAAGAAGGAAACGAAAAGGGCGGCGGCACTGCGCTTATTGCCGTCAGCCAGCGGATGGTCCTTGACCACGAAGTACAGCAGGTGCGCAGCCTTCTCCTCCACCGTCTGATAGAGGTCATCTCCTCCAAAGCCTGGTACACAGCGGCGATGATCCCTTCAAGGGCGTCGCCGCGTTCCCGGCCGGCGAGAGTGTCGCTGGGGAATTCGGCGGCGACCATAGCAATGACGGCTCGCGCCTCGGCTAAAGTCAGTTCCCATGTGGGGATGACACTCGGAGACGTGGCCACAGAGCCTTCGTCATAGTCGTGCAACAGCACCAGACCTGGCAGATATGCGCTGACTAGTTCCGCGATACCAGATGCCAGCTGGTCTGATGATCGCGAGAGGATGGTGAATACTTGACCGAGCTCAGCCAACCGGCGCTCGTTGACCGCTGAACCCTTAAGCACGCAGTCACTGAGCACATCGTTCGACCATCGCCGAAAATGTACACCCTCCCGCGATTTCACGCGGTAGCCGACTGACAAGATCATGTCCAGATTGTAGTGCTCTACCTGATAGGTCTTGCCGTCTGCGGCAGTTGTCGCAAAATTTGCGACAACTGGGATTCCTTAGAGTTCTTCACGTCGAGCATTGGAGATATGCTTGCCGATGGTTTTCACATCGCGTCAAAACAGTATGGCCATTTGCTGCCGATTCATCCACACAGTTTTGCTTTCGGAATCGACACCGATCTCCAAAACAACGTCTCCAGATGCCGACTCGTAAAGCTCGATTCTGTTCAATTCGTATGTCCTTCCAGCGAACACGCTTTGTTCTAATGCTATGCGTTGCGCCACGAATCATCGTGGCTCGATCAATCCGATTCCACATTCAGGCATTCAACAGTCTTCGGCTTGAATCACGGAATGGAAACGTCAGGCCTCTCGGAATAGGTAGCAGCCACAGGAACAGCGAGTACGTGCTGACGTTGATCCATGGCCTGAAGCAATCCAACAGGAATTCGCCCGAGGCCCGTGGCAGGACATCTGGGGAACTGCTCAATGACGAGATATCCAGTTCACTTCCCGGCTCGGTCAACAATCCGAGGTGAACAGCAGCGCCAAGTACCAGATGGTGTGTCCTATGTCGGAAGGCAACTCCCAGCGCCGTACTCTGCCCCTCGGATTGCTGCTGGCGCCGAGCAGTACTCTGGGCACATTGGCAGCGAGCCCACCCCTGCGACTGGCCGCTACTCCTGCTGCTGTTCCAGATGCTCTGCGTCGGCTTCTTATCGCTGGCCGGAGCCGCCATCCCGACCACCATGCCCCGCGTCATGGTCGATCTGGCACCGCCCGGCGGCACTGCGCTGACGCTGGTGCTCGCGCGCAGGAATTCACCCTTCGCCAAGGCGCACTGACGCCCTGTACCAGCAGGGGCTGGAGGCTGGACGGTTTCCCGTCCTGCCTCCAGCCCCTGGCCTTTGATTCATTGCCCAGCTTGCGTCGCTAGCGCGCGCCGCGACGCTCATCCCTGATCTGGCCGACCAGCTCTGCGAGCATGTCTTCCAAGGTCACCATACCGGTGACCTTGCCCGTTTCGCCATCACGCACCAGAGCCAAATGGGCTCCGGAGAGCTGCATTTCCTGCAGCGCGGTGCGCACGCTTTGCTGATGCCCAAAGGACGGCAGCTCGCGGATGCCGCTGCGCTGCAGCGGCTGCGTCCGGGCTTGCGCGTCGGCGCCGAGCACGTCCTTGACGTGGACATAGCCCACCGGGGTGCCGGCGGCGTCCACCAGCGGGAAGCGCGAGAAGCCATGCGCGGCCGCCGCCTCGATCTGCTCTATCGTGGCATCCACCGGCAAGGTCTGCACCTTATCGAAGCTGATCGCTACGGACTCGATGCTCCGGGCATCGAAGTGCAAGGCGCCCAGCAGCAGCTGCTCGTCATGCGCATCGAGCAGGCCCCCCTCCCGGGATTCGGCCACCATGGAAGAGACCTCGTCGCGGGTGAAGGTGCTGGCCACTTCGTTCTTCGGAACGACGCCGAAGATCCGCAGCACCAAGTTGCCCATGGCATTCATCAGCCACAGCACCGGGCGCAGCACCTTGACCAGGATGACCATGCTCGGACCCAGGATCAGCGCCATGCGCTCGGGTCCGGCCAAGGCCATGTTCTTGGGCACCATCTCGGCAAGCACCACGTGCAGGTAGGTCACCGCGATCAGCGCAATCGCGTAGGACAGCGCGTCGATCATGCCTGCCGGAACGCCGATGGCTTCGAAGGGCCCGGCCACCGCGTACTTCACCAGCGGCTTGGTGACATAGCCCAGCGCCAGCGAGCAGACGGTGATGCCCAGCTGGGCACCGGCCATGACCAGCGAGACGTTCTCGATGGCCCACAGCGTCATCTTGGCGCTGCGGCTGCCTTCCATGGCCTTGGGCTCGATGATGCTCCGGCGTGCGGAGATCAGCGCGAATTCGGCGCCGACAAAGTAGAAGTTCGCTGCCAGCAGCGCGACCGTCACCAGAATTCCCATAAGGTCGCTCATCGTGCGTCCTCCCCTTCTGCCTGCTCGGACACCGTCACGTCGACACTGGCGATCCGCTGCCCATCGGTGGCGTGGATGGTGAATTCAAGTTCCTTATGCGGTCCACCGGGCTCGCCCGGGACCACGAGGCGCACGACATCGCCCACCTCGCCGAACTTGCCCAGCTGCACGGTCAGCAGTCCTGCCAAGGTCTCGTAGTCCGAGTCCTCGGGGATCTGGCAGCCCAGCAGCTCATTGGCCTCATCCGGCCGCAGTGCCGCATCCAGCCGCCATGAGTTCCCGGAGAGCACCTGGATGGTGGAATCCTCCGGGTCGTGCTCGTCGCGCACTTCGCCGACGATTTCCTCCACGAGGTCTTCCAGAGTGAGCATGCCGGCGACGTCGCCGGTCTCGTCGATCAGTACCGCCAGTTGCAGCCCGCCGTTGCGCATCTGGTCCATCAGCTCATCGAGCTCGATGGTATCCGGAACCAGGAAGGCATCTTCGGCGCTGTCCCCGGCCGCGGACTGCTGGCGCTGCGCGTAGGGGATGGCGAGCAAGGCGCGGATGTGCACCATGCCCAGCACGCGATGCCCGCCCTCGTCCACCAGCGGGAAGCGGGAATGCCCGGTACGTGCGGCAAGCTCCAGCACTTCGTGCACCGTCTGCTGGGCGGTGACGGTGATCATCCGCGATCGGGCGGTCATCACATCATGGGCCCGGCGGTTGCCGAAGGCCACGGTCCGGCGCAGCATTTCGGCAGTTTCCGAGGGAAGCAGTCCTTCGCGGGCCGAGTGCCCCACCAAGGCCACCAGCTCCTCGGCCGAACGGGTCGAGGCCAGCTCTTCTTGCGGCTCGATGCCGAAGCGGCGGACAATCCAGTTGGCGTTACCGTTGAAGAATGCGAGGAAAGGCTTGGTCACGACGCTGAAGCCGCGCTGGAACCCCACCACGGCCTTGGCAGTTTCGAAAGGCTTGGCAATGGCCAGGTTCTTGGGAACCAATTCGCCGAAGACCATCGTCAAGATGGTGGCCAGCAGCAGCGCGATGCCGATGGACACCGAACGGGCCAGCGTCTGGTTGAGTCCGAAGTCCTGCAGCGGTCCAACCACTAGGGCGGCGATGGCAGGCTCGGCCAAGAAGCCGATTCCGAGATTGGTCAGGGTAATGCCCAGCTGAGCCCCGGAGAGCTGGGTGGAAAGGGTGCTCATGCCCTTGAGCACGCCGGCAGCGCGGCGGTCGCCCTTTTCGGCGGCTTGCTTGACCTGGCTGCGGTTCACCGTGATGAGTGAGAATTCTGCGGCTACGAAGAGGCCACACCCCAAGATCAGGATGATGGCTATGCCCAGCGAGATCCACTCCATTGTTCACACCCCCTGTCCTGCGGCGCCTGTCCGGCAATCCTGCCGGGCAGAGGGTTGGATAAGTGAGATCTACAATCGCCTGAAGCGTCCATCATTCCCTTCCGACCGAAGTATCTTCCTCCGGTCTGACATGCTTCCAACTATTCTCCAGCACCATTTCGGCGATTATGCCCGGGGAGGGCAATTGTTTGTCATATCCTCGGAATCCGCACAGCATCCTCACAACTACCGGCCCGGACTGCCATGCAATTGCGCGCGGCACGCTAGGTTGGAAAGCAGCAGCCAGCAGGAAATGAGCACCCTCCGATTCGAAAATGAGGAATGGCACCATGCAGAACCCGATACCCGATTATCTGCACGAAGTTCTCGACGCCCTGCGCGATGACACCTCCGGCGAGCGCGCCAGCTACATCCCGGAGCTAGCCGATGCTGACCCGGACAAGTTCGCGCTGGCAGTCACCACCGCCATGGGCAGCACCTACACCGCTGGCGATGCGCAGGACGAGTTCACCATCCAATCCATCTCCAAGCCCTTCGCCTATGCGGCGGCGATCATGGATCGCGGACTTAACCACGTGCTGGAGCACATCGGGGTGGAGCCCTCCGGCGAGGCCTTCAACGAACTGTCCTTGGAAGATGGCACCAACCGCCCGAAGAACCCGATGATCAATGCCGGGGCCATCGCCGTGCACGGCCTGCTGGTGGGCGAAGAAGCCACCGGGGCGCAGCGCGTGGACCGGGTCCTGGAATTATTCTCCCGGCTGGCCGGACGCCAGCTGTCCATCGATGAAGAGGTATTCGCTTCCGAGCTGGGCACGGCGGACCACAACCTGTCCATGGCCCATATGCTGCGCAAGCACAAGATCATTGCCGATGACCCGCATGAGGTGGTCTCCGGCTACACCCGGCAGTGCTCCATCCTGGTCACCGTTGCGGACCTGTCAGCCATGGCCGCGACCCTGGCCAATGGCGGGGTGCAGCCGTGCACCGGGGAACGGATCATGGATTCAGCCATCGCACAGCAGGTGATGTCCGTGATGGCGGTGGCCGGCATGTATGACGGCGCCGGGGATTGGCTAACTAGGGTCGGGATTCCCGCCAAGTCCGGTGTGGCCGGCGGCCTGGTGGGCGTATTACCCGACCAGGTGGGCATCGGTGCTTTCTCCCCACGCCTTGATTCCCACGGCAACAGCCAGCGATCCCGGCTCGCCTTCGAGCGGCTTTCCACGGATATGGGCATGCATTTGTTCGCGCCCAGCCCCGGCCGGCTCGATGTTATCGATGTCCGCCGAAGCGGGGTGAGGGAAACGTTCCATCTGCAAGGCAACGTGCAGTTCACCGCGGCCGCCGAGCTGCTGGACTTGATGGCTGAATCGGACTACGGCGAAGAAGTGCACATCGACATTTCCCGGGTCTTCTCCTTCACCGACGTGGCCCGCAGGATGACCTTGGAAGGGTTGCGCCGCTTGCGCGATGAAGGCCGCCGGGTGTTCCTCCATGATCCGTTGCAGTCCCTGGCGGATCCTGATCTGGGCGACGGGACGTACCCGGAAACCCCGTAGGCCCGGGATTACCGGAAGATATCCAGGTAGGCCAGCGAGTAGCCCACCTGGTATTCGGAGGCGGGGTTGGTGGCCACCATCGCTCGGTTATCCACCGCCAGCTTCACATTGTCGGTGACAATGCCGTCCACCGGAATGCTCAGCAACTGGCGGATGGTCGCTTGGTCATTGACGGTCCACACGTAGACTTCCTTGTCCCGTGCATGGGCTTCGGCAAGTAGTTCTTCGCTGAAGGAAGCCTGTTCCACGGTATAGAAGTCCCCGTTGGTCTTCGGCAGTCCGCCGAAGCTCATGGCCACGGTCAAACCAACGCGCAGCTTAGGCCGCTGCTTCTTGATCTCTTGGACGGCATGCCCGTTCAGCGAATGGTAGATGTTCTTTTCGGTGGTGCCGGTGACATCGACTTCAGCCAGGAAGCGCTTGAGGTAGCCTGCCTTCTCGTGACCGGTGACCTTCAGCTCCACCAGAACCTGGATACCCAGCTCATCGGCGCGCTTCAGGTACTGTCCCATGGTGGGGATTTTGTCGGTGAATCCGCCTTCACGGACCGTGACTTCCTGGACCTCGTCCAAAGTCATCTCATAGATGTTCTGGTTCCTACCCGCAACCATCAGCAGGTTGGTGTCGTGGCTGGCTACGAAGTGCCCGTCCTTGGTTTCTTGGAAATCGGCTTCGACAACATCGGCTTGGTTCGCCGCGGCAGCTTCCAGCCCGCCCAGGGTGTTTTCGACTCCGCCACCGGAATAACCGCGGTGACCGATGACCAGCGTATTCTCTGCGCCTTCGGTGGTGTCGCCCATGGCCGGCATGGCGGAGAAACTCACCGAGATCACCAGGCCGAAGGCCACCGATGCCAGCGAAGCCCGGGTGCCCCTCTGCTGTGCCGTGCGGTGTGCCAGCGAGCGCTCTTCGAGGATGACTGGCAGGCCCAGGCGTTCGCGGCACAGTGCCACCAGAACTTGGATCATCACGACGGTCGCCGCACCGATAATCAAGAAGCCCAACGAGTGCCCCAGTCCAATGCTGATGCTGGCCAGCATCGCCGAGGTCTGGGCCGTGATCAGGGAGTCGGCAAGGTCGGTGCCCCAGACCAGCAGCTCGACCATCACCGAGGCGCCCAGCACCGCGGCACCCAGCGGGATGCCCAGCAACAGCAGGTGGCGGAAGAAGTTCTTATGGGTCGCCCTCAGGCTCTCGCCCACTGCCGCCAGCGGGCGTTTGCGCCCCACTACCAAGAGTGGCAAGGTGAGGATCAGGCGCAGATTGGCATAGATAATCGCGGCGATCATCACCGCATAGATTCCCGTGCTCAATGGCGCCTTGAGGTACTCGCGGGTGATGAACGGCGGGATTCCCACGCCTTGGATCAGCACCGAAGACAATCCGAGCCCGCCCATGGGGAGAGCCAGGAAGAAGTACACCAGCATCACCGGCGAAGGATAGGAGAGCAACTGGCCCAAGCACTTGGCTACGTCCTGGCACATGGCCCGAACGCTCGGCGGCTGGCCGGATTGCTGCCGGTTGACCATCACCACGATGGTGGTGAATTGGAGGCTGACCGCGATCAAGGCAATCATCGCAATAGCGATCAAGAGCGCCACCGACACCGGGTGGGCCAGGATTGCCGGGTAGGTCCGGTCGGTGATGTTGCTTAGCGAGCTGGCTTCCAAGGCCTTGCCGAAAAGGTACTTAATGACTGGCAGGACCACGAAACCGTTGATCGACTGCATCAGGACAATGATTCCGAGATAGCGGAAGATCCGCGCATGGCTCAGTTTCATGATGCGTGTCAAGAAGGGCAGAGCTTCGAGGAATTTCGGCCAGCCCTGCCGCAGGATTGGGGGTAAGGCAGGGGAATTCTTCTGGCGTTGCCCGCCGGTTTTCATTCCGTTGTCCACTGAGCCAAATCCCATTTCCGCCACTCTAGTCTGCTAGAACGGCTAGCTACTATTCTAACTCCGCCCCTTGTGTTTTCCTGTGTGCAGCGTCGGCGCACTCTGCTTGGCCCTACCCTTGGTTGAGGCCAGTTGTTCCTAGCGTTCGAAGGCCGGTGTGATCGCTGTGCACTCCACCGGTTCGCCTGGTGCACCGGTTTGAGTGGCGATGGCTTTTTGCCCATCGAGCAGGATGCGGCAGGTCGCGGTGCTGCCCTCGCCCGGGGTGGCCGTCACCGCGGCTTCAGCCTGGGCGGTAATGATGCTGTCCACCGACCAGCTGGATCGCGATGAGTCTTTACCCTCGACCACCAGCATCGCGTTTTCCACTTCCACCGGGCTGCCCGGATCTCCGCGCTTCTCTGATTCCAGATATGACACTGCATCCAACGTGCCGCCCCCGCCGGAAACTTCGATTTCATAGGTTACTGCCCAGGCATCGGAGATGGCCTTGTCATAGGAATCCACGGCACCGCATCCTGCAAGGCCGCAGGCCAGAACCATGAGCGAGCTGGCCACTGCCAGCCGCGAGGAGAGACGCGATGAGGATAGGTCCGTGGTGCGATGCATGCTGATCCTTTGCAGAAATTCCGGTGTGCGGGTGTTCGGTTTTCCAGCCTAGGCCGGATGCGCGGAGCATGCATGGCAATCAAGAATGATCTCAGGTTCCTTGGCATCAGCCTCAGGTAGGAGAACCGAGCGGCCTGCAATTGCTCCGAAAGACGCCGTGGATGAGCAGGCCGAGGACATGCATGACGCCGGAAGTTACATGGCGTCCCGGATAGCCATCTGCCCGTAGTGACGGGGTAAACTCACCCACGGATCGCCCACCGTCGAAAGGACCTGACCATGCCGTTGCGGCAGACCCTTGACAGCCATGCAACAGGAAACTTCGCATGAGACTCTCCATACTCGACCAGGTCCCGCTCACCGAGCATGCACCCACCGTCCCCGAAGCGCTTTCCAGCGGCCTGCAGCTAGCCCAAGAAGCCGAACACCTGGGCTATCACCGCATCTGGTTTGCCGAGCACCACCACTCGAAATCCTTTGCCAGTGCCGCCCCGGAAATGATGACTGCGCTGGCGCTGGAACGCACCAAGAGAATCCGCATCGGCACCGGTGCGATCCTCTTGCCCTACTATCAGGCGCAGAAAGTCGCAGAGTCCATGGGCTTGCTGGTAGCCGTGCACCCGGACCGGGTGGATATCGGGGTAGGGCGCGCGGCACTGTCCGATCCGCACTATGCGCAGAAGATTGCCGCCCTGGTCCATGATCTCGACGCCGTCCACGAGCCCTCGGATACCGAACCGGCAGGCCGCCTCTGGGTTCTGGGTGCCGGCGGTTCCACCGCCCCGTTGCCCGGGACGCTTGGTGCCGGCTACGTGCATGGCCACTTCCTGCGTCCAACCGGCGGCGAGCCGGCCACCCGCGCCTACCGTGAAGCGGCGGCCAATGCCGGGCACCGCGCGCACACCGTGCTGGCCGTTCGCTTCGCCACCGCGGACACCGAGGACAAGGCGCAGGCCCTGGCCGATGCGCTGTTGCTGTGGCGGGTACGCAAGGACTTCGGCAATGACGGCCCGATCCCTTCAGTTGATACCGCGGCTGGTTACCGGTGGAGCGATCCCGAACGAGCCCGCGCATCCGAACGCCGCCAGGCGCTGATCGTGGGAACCCCGGATTCAGTCCGCGACCAGCTGCTGGCCCTGGCCGAAGCCCACGGGGCAGATGAGCTGATGCTCAATACCCTTGTCTGCGATCCGGCAGACCGGCTGGAATCCTACCGGCTACTGGCCCAAAGCTTCAGCAAATAGCACAAATGGCCACTGCCCTCCCGAACGCTTGAAGCGTTGGGAAGGCAGGGGCGATTTCCGGTTTTCCTACAGTACGCTGGTCAAGAATTGCCGGGTGCGCTCATGCTGCGGGTTGGCGATGATTTCCCTTGGATCCCCGATTCCACCACGACACCGCCGTCCATGAAGGTCAAGGTATCCCCCACCTCCCGGGCGAAGGCGATCTCGTGGGTCACCACGATCATGGTCATCCCCGAGGCCGCCAATACTGCTTAGACTGATACTGCGACAGGTCTAGGGCCTGGAATTAAGAACCTCTGCCACAGACGATGATGCGAGCACACGAGCTTTAGCCTCCGGATTAATTCGTTCTAAAACAGTCATCATTTCCGTGTGAACGATAGCGGGGTCAAACTCATGAGCAAGGTTAAAGATTTGTTCTTGGTGAGCAATACGATTTCTCAAGATGTGCACTGTGCCTATGATGCGGTCAATATCGCTTCGCTGCGGCTTGCCGGAGAAGGCCTTATGGAGGTAGGTAACCCATAGCGACTTTTCATGAGCACTAGTTGTCATATAGCGCCAGAACCCGAAAGTCAGTTCAGCGATTACTTTCCCCGCCTCGGCGTTTTTCTTTCCACAGTTATCAATTGCGCGAAAAACTTGCCGGCGGTTCTTTTCGTTAATATCCGACCCACGCTTCAGTCCGCCAGAATGCGTTTTAACACGCCATAACGGAACAACTACGGGCGATTGCGGATCCAGCAAGCAGTGGGTCGAATTCTTCCAGGCACTACTAATGGCTTTGTCATAGGCGTTGCGTAAGGCCACTTCAAAGTGCGAGAAGTCTTTTAGCAAGGCGGCCGACAGGGAGGCGTTCCATTCATAGAGTGCGAGCGCGTCGCCCCTGTCTCCGCCGGCCGAATCCACGTAACGCTGGAAGCGAGGAGAGCCTAGCCATTGATCGATCCAGAAGTCGCTACTCATGAGCTAGCCTCCGGCGGTTAAAGTTCTTAGCCCCGGCAACATAACCCACTAACGCAGGCCATCGGTCAACCGGGGCTTTCTAGTAAATAATTCTAGGGGCGCTTACCTACGGAAGCAACATAGAGCCTTGGCCGCCGCACCGGGCCTGCTGCTCAGCACGGTGATGCGCTAGCCAAACAGCCTTTTTAGCAAAGTGCATAAAACCGCTCAGCACTTTGCAAAAAAGATCAGCAAAAAGCGTTCATTTTTGCCATTGCAGGTGAATATCGCCCATCCGTAAGCTCGTTCCAACACCAAACTACGAGCGAATGGGAGGCACCACATGACGCGCTTTGCGGGATAAGAAACCCGCGCTAGCCGCACTCTAGCCGCCAGTGCATGGGTCCCGAGTTTGGATCCGGACAGCAGAACCCTGCCTCAACGAGGCAGGGTTCTGTTTTCCCCCACGGGCGGGCATTGCGGATGCGCATGGGTCTTATTTTCCTTCCCTGGCCGGCACTCGTTCAGTCGGCGGTATCCCGCGCCCTGCCTGCGCAAGGCCTGATGGCGGACCGTTCCCGGTCCGCCATCAACGGTATTCGCTATTCGTCGTTTTCTTCGCCCGGCAGGCTGGCCTGCTCAGGCAGGCTGTCCCAGAACGAGGTGTCCATGTCTTCCACGGAGCCATCGGCCACGGTCTTGATGGTGCTCTCCAGCGTCAAGATGGTCTGCTGGCGCAGATAGCCATTGGACTTCTGGCCGAGCACGTAGTCGGACCGGTAGTGGTCGCTCATCCCGCGCATCTCGAACAGCAGGGTGGAAATGCCGTACTCGGCCGCGATGCCATTGCGCGCAATGGTGTTCGCGGTGCCGCCCACGTACTTGCCCAGATGACCCCAGCCGGTGGGATCGACGTTCTGGTAGACCACGGCGCCCAGGCGCTTGGAGCCTTCGCGCACCTCCTCGGAGACATCCTCAGTTGTCGGATAGAGGATCGATCCGGAAACGAGCTTCCCGTCCACCGCCGAGCGCGTGCCCTGGTGGTGCAGGTCGATCATGTAGTCGATGTCGTAGGCAGAAAGCACATTGTTGTGCAGCGCTTGGATTTCGGGCTGCGTCTTGGCCACGTGATCCCGGTTGATGTCCACGTTGTTCGCGTTGTAGCGGGTCAGGTGCCGGTCTCCCGAAGCGATGTAGTCATCGAGCGGGAAGTCCACATCTCCCATGGCGCCGTCCGGGTTGAGCATCGGCACAACCAGGATGTTGACATCCTCCAGGACCTTGGCCATCCGGCCGGTTCCCAGGTGCTTGATGACTTCCAGCGCACCCTCGGTGGTCAGCTGCTCGTTGCCGTGCTGCTGGGTGAGGAACATGATCGTGGGATTTGCCGGGTCCGAGAGGTACTTGGCCAGGAACAATTCGCGCCCCTTGGCCGAGTGGCCGATGACTTCCAGTTCCATGGCAGCTTGCTTGGCATCCTGCTTGCGCAGCTCGGCGGCCATCGATTCATGGGTATGCAGGATCGAGGTGTTGACCGTTTCATTGCCGTTGTGGTTCGGGCCCTCGCCGACGGCATTGGCCGGGGCTAGTCCCAGGCCAAGGAGCAGTGCCGAGCCTGCAATGATGCAGGAGCTCTTCTTCAGCACACGGGTTGGGAACTGCTTTGAAAGATTCTTCATTGAATTTCCGGTGTCTTCCTGTGATGGGACGGATCATGCGGGTTGCGCCGGCACGCGGCGCTTCTGGCATCAACTGCCAATGAAGAAGTAGCCGCCGTTCAGCCCATCCACCATGACGCGGTAGGACGTGCCTTCAAGCTTCGCTTCGATCACCCAGTTGGGTTTCCAGACCTTGGCAACACTGCGCTGCTCCTTGATGCCGCCGCGCCAGGCCAGCCGGGCCCGGCGCAGGGCCGCCGTGGAGAGCAGGGCTGCGGCCCGCTTTCTGGCAGTGTCGAAATCAATGGTGTTCCACCGCGGATCGGCCACCTGGTCCAACGCTTGGGCCGATGCGCCTTCTTGCACCTGCCACGGGTCGGAGACAAAGGCCTTTCCCGAGTAGTAGTCCACCAGGGCATGCGCCTGCCCGGTCTGCCCGGCCAGCTGCGGAACGTCGAAGATGAATCCAGCAAAGGGATGATGGCGCAGCTTGGCCGACACGACCTTCATTCCCGGTGCCTTGGCGGCAAGGATGCACTGCGCATCCTGGGCTCCAACCAGGGTTTCCAGCACCAATTCATTCATCGCGGGCGGCCATTTCCGCCTGGCTGGCGAGCAGGGAGTCCTGGCCGATGAGCATCTTCTTCGGAATGGGGCCGACCTTCGCGGTTTCATCCAGCGCCCGGCCAATATGCTCCGGTACGGGATTCGATTTCTGGCTGGCGAGGCTGCCAATGACCATTGCCAGCGTGGAAGCCAGAATGCCGGTGACCATCGGGTCGATGCCTGTAGTTTCCGGAGCCCCGGAAACCTGCCACAGCACCGAGACCGCAGTACCGGCAATCATCGAAGAGATCGCGCCCACGGTATTGGCTTTCTTCCACCACACCGCGCAGACATAGGACGGGACAAAGGCGCTGCCCAGCACAGTGGTCGAGAAGATCACCACGGCAGCCACTGCCGGAGGCTCAAAGGCCGCAATAGCGAAGCCGATAATCGCCAGCGCCAGCACGGTGACGCGCGAGACCCACACCATCTGCCGGTCGCTCATCTTCTTGCTGATGAACCGGGCGTAGATGTCCTGGCTGGCGATGGTGCCGGCCTGCAGCAGCAGCGCGTCGGCGGTGGACATGATGGCGGCCATGATCGCCGCCATCACGATGCCCACGGCGAAGGTCGGCAGCACCGCGTCCGCGACCTCGAAGATCGCGGTTTCCGGGTTGGCCAGATTCGGCAGGAGGATCAGCGCGAACATGCCGACCAGGTAGGGACCCGGGATGAACAAGAGGTTGAAGATCAGCGAATAGGCCCCGGCGGTGCGGGCCACCGAGGGCTTCTTCATGGCCATGTGGCTGACCACTACATGCGGCCAGCCCATGTAGCCGATGGAGAAGACCAGCAGCGCCCCGAGGATGACACCCCACTGGCCCTGGTAGCCCAGATCAGCGCCCCACATGGTCAGCAGGTTCGGGTTGATTGCGCCTACGGCCTCATTGCCCTTGGTGAAGCCGCCGATGGCGATCAGCGTGGCCACCAGGATCCAGACCATGCCCACCACCATGATGATGGCTTGCACGAAGTCGGTGTAGGCCACCGCGAGGTAGCCGCCCAGGAAGGTGTAGAGCACGATCACGCCGATGGCGATGGCCAAGGCTACCGGGAAAGACACTCCGGAGACCATTTCCAGTCCGCGGCCGCCGGCGATGAATTGCGCCAGGACGTAGAAGAACATGCAGAACAGTGCCACCGGTGCGGCGATGAGCCGGATCCATTTCGAGGGGTAGCGGTGCTCCAGGTACTCGATGGAGGTGATGGACCCCAGGATCTGGGAGAGCTTGCGCATGCGCCGGCCGAGGACCGAGAGATTCAGGATGCCGCCGCCCAAATCGCCCAGCGCGTACCACATGCCGAAGTAGCCCTGGGTATAGCCCAGCGAACCGGCGCCCATGAACATGTAGCCGGACATCGACGAGCTTTGCAGGCGAAGGGCGGTGACGCCGGGGCCCAGGCTGCGCCCGCCCAGCAGGAAGCCCTCGGCATCCTGCTTGCCGCGCTTCAGCGCCCAGAAGCCGATGCCGGCCATGGCGATGAAATAGATGATGAGGAACAGGATCTCGATGTTCACTGCTGCTCCTGCCCGTCTTCACGTTTCCAGCCGCGGCTGAGCCACAGGAAAACACCTGTATAGATCACCCAGAGGGCCGGAACCCCGATGATGACCATGGTCGTGAACGCCGGAAGTCCAAACATCGACGCATTCCCCCTAAAGAGCCAAACACTCTGTATTGTGTGAAGCGAATCACCATAGATCCATGTGGTTGACAGTTTTGCACAGCTGGAGGCTGATCAACAGTGACACTTGTCGGAAAAATGCACGATGCCCGGACAGACTGTCCGGACCAGTCGATTGCCACCATGGAACAGCTGCTCCAGCTGCCCGCGGTGCTGGCCGGGAACCCGCAGGTCTTTGCCGACCAGGCGTCATTGAAGCGTCATATCGGCTGGGTGCATGTGCTGGAGAACCCCGATCCGCGAACCTACCTCCGCGGTCAGGAGCTGGTGCTGACCACCGGCATCGGCTGGTGCCCGGAGACGCGCTTCGAGAAGTACGTCGCCGAATTGGTGGAGCTGGAATCCGCCGGGCTGGTGCTCGAGCTCGGCGCCCATTGCCGGGCCGTTCCCCCGGCGCTCATCCAGGCCTGCAAGGAGCATTCCTTTCCGCTGGTGGCATTGCATGAGCCGGTGGCCTTCGTGGAGATCACCGAGGCGCTGCACCAGCTGCTCTTCTCCACCCAGACCCGGCGCATCGAGGCCGGGGGCGAGGTAACCGCGCACTTCACCGCGCTGATGCAGCTCGGTGCTCCGGCCGAAACCATCCTCCGGGACTGCGCCCGGCTGCTGAACGCCACGGTGGTGCTGGAGGATTCCGGCTACAACGTGCTGCGCCATGCCAGTTCGGTGCCGGTGCCCGCGGGGTTCTTCGAGCGCTGGCAAGACCGTTCCCGCGCCCTGCATGTGACGGGCAATGCCGGTCGCCAGGTGATCCCGGTCCAGATCCATGGCAAGCGCTTCGGTTCATTGATCGCCCCGGACACGGCCACCCATCCGGCTGGCTCCCTGCATGTGCTGACCATGGCGGGCATCGCGCTGGGCACCGAGCTTTTGCGCAAGCAGGAGCCTGCATCATTGGCCTTCGATGCGGCCTGCGAACTGCTTGATGACCTGATGCTGCGCAAGGAAGCCTCCCCGGGCCTGCTGGCCGGGAAATTCGAGGCTTCCGGGTTCCCGGTGCGCCAACGGCAGCTGCGCGGTTTCGCGCTCCCGCTGGCCGCGCGCGCCGACCCGCAAACGGCGGCCCGGCAGATTGAGCGGTTGATCGGCAAGGACCTGCATGCGGTGATCGGGGCCCGGCATTCGCCCGCGCCCAAGCTCTTCGGCTTCTTCTCGGCTCCTGCCGGCAAGCCGCCGTCGGGCTGGCCGGAGTCCCTGCACCTGGATGAGGGATCCGGGCTCTTTGGCGGACCGCTCTACCTGGGCGCGGAAGTCCAGGAATTCGGGCAGCTGGCGGATTCCATCAGGCAGGCTATCAGCGGGTGCGAGCTGTCCCTGGCGGCAAACCAGCACGTAGTGCTTGCCGCACAGTACCCGCTGGCCCTGCTCGCCCATGAGCTGCGCCATGAACCGGCAATGCAGCGCCTGCCTCAGCAGGTGCTCGCCCCCATCCTGGCCTTGGAGCCTGCCCGGCGCACCGAATGCCTGCGGGTGCTCCAGGCCTATCTGGTGTCGCCGACCAACCGCTCCCAGGCGGCTACCCGCTGCCAGCTCTCCCGATCGGTGTTCTACCAGCGGCTCGGGCTGCTCGAGTCCCTGTTGGCGATGGATCTGAATGATGCGCAGTCCCTGACCATCTTGTCGCTGGGCCTGGCCGTCTACCAGCAGAGCGTGGCAAATTGAGGGCCCAATTAGCTAGCCACGGGCGCGCGATTCGGGGAAATCCTCGGACCAGTCGCAGGGCTTGCGCAGGGCGGACACCATGTCTTCGGAAACCTGGTGGAAGCGCTGCGCGGCCACATGTGCCTCGAACCGGTCGACAACATCATTGATCAGCTGCTCTTGCGGCATGCCGGTAATGTCATAGCCGCAACCGCCCTTCACGGAGAAGACCTCCAAGCGCACCGTTTCCTCGTGCCGGCGTCCCGAGCCGTCGCCGCGGGAAACCAATTGCAGCACCGGGTAGATCTGGTAGCGGAAGGGCAGCTGCCCTTCCAACTCGATCACCAGATCGAGCTGGCGGACCCCGGTCTCGGCCACCTGCCCGGTGGCCACGGATATCCGGGTGCCGAACCCGGCCAATTCCCTGGCCACTTCCAGCAGGGCTGGCTCCGCGACCCCGTCCATGTATTCAGCCGCTTCCTGTGCGGTGCATGCCGCCACTGTTCGGGCCAGCCGCTCCCGCCATTTCCGGTGCTTGCCTCTGGACCTGGCAACTGCCGCGTCCTGCGGGACCGGAGGTTCCTGCCGCAGGGATCTGTACAGCGAGATCATGATCAGGTAGAGGATCACGGTGAACGGCAGGGCCATGATGATGGTCATGTACTGGATGGTCGCGAAGCCGCCCACGAAGAGCATCGCCAGGGTCAGACCGCCCACGGCGAGTGCCCAGAAGATCCGCGACCATTTCGGGCCGTCCTGCCCATTGTGGCTGGTGTAGGAGGTCAGGTTGCTCATCATCAATGCACCGGAATCTGCGCTGGTCACATAGAACAGCAATCCGGTGAAGGTGGCCAGGCCTGCTATGAAAGTCGCCGCCGGATATTGGTCCAGCAGCATGTAGAAGCCCTGCTCTGGCGCGTTCATCGCGATGTCCCCGAATTCTGTGGCGCCGGAGCGGACAGCATCCACCGCGGAATTGCCGAAAATCGAAATCCACAGCAGCGTGAACAAGAACGGCACCACCAGCACCCCGCAAATGAACTCGCGCAATGTCCGGCCGCGGGAGATCCGGGCCAGGAACATGCCCACAAAGGGCGACCAGGCGATCCACCAGGCCCAGAAGAACAGCGTCCAGGAGTTCATCCAGTCATCGGGCCGGTCCATGGCGAAGGTATCCAGTGCCATTCCCGGGAAGCTGGAGATGAAGTCGCCGAGATTCATCACCACGGAGTCGATGAGCATAGTCGTTTTCCCCGCTATCAGCACGTAGCCCATGAGGACCACGGCCAGCAGGAAGTTCAGCTCGGAAAGCCGCCGGATGCCCCTGTCCACTCCCGAGACGCAGGAGACCGTAGCCATGCCCACGCCCAGCAGGACCAGACCGATCTGCACGGAGACCGACTGCGGCAACCCGAAGAGGTAGGTCAACCCGAAGTTCAGTTGGATCACCCCGATGCCCAGCGAGGCGGTGAGCCCGAAGACCGTAGCCACCGTGGCCGCCACGTCGATGGCATCGCCCATCCGGCCGTGCACCCGCTTGCCCAGGATCGGGTAGATGACAGCCCGGATGCCCAGCGGCAGCTTGTAGCGGTAGGCGAAGTACCCCATGGCCGCTCCCACCAGGGCATACAGGGACCAGCCGCTGATGCCGTAGTGGAAGGTTGTCCACACCACCGATTGCCGGGCAGCATCGAGCGTTCCCCCGGGGCCTTCGGGCGGTGCCAGGTACTGCGCCACTGGTCCGGTTACCGCATAGAACATCAAATCCACGCCGATCCCTGCGGCGAAGAGCATGGCCGTCCAGGTGCCCAGCTTGTACTTGGGCCGCGAATGATCCGGCCCCAGCCGTACCGACCCGTAGCGCGAAGCGGCGATGAAGACCACGAAGCCCAGCACCACGCTGAGGGTGACGATATAAACCCACCCGAGCTTCTCCGAAGCCCACTGCACCGCACTGCCGATGACTGCCTCGGCGGACTCCGGCGCTGCCATTGCCCAGCAGGTGATGCCCAGGATCACGCCCGCGGAGGCGAGGAAGACGCGCCAGTTGGTGCGCGGCGGGGGAACTGCATCGGTCGTGCTCAGAACGGTGGTCCCGATGCTTTCAGGCTTTGCTACGCGAACAGGGGTTTTCATGGGTTGCACCTCGCTGTGGCAGGTCATTCTGGGATCGGGCCATCCGCAGCACCTGGGCGCTGCGGATGGCGGGGGAGGCAGGCTGCGCCTAGTGCGCCTGGGCCTGCGTCTGCGTCTGGTGGCGGTAGAAGTCGGCGTATTCCGGATCCATGGGAGCCTTGCCCAGGATCAGGTCGGCGGCCTTCTCCGCGAGCATCATCACCGGAGCGTAGATATTCCCGTTGGTGACATAGGGCATCGCCGAGGCGTCGACCACGCGCAGCCCCTGGACCCCGTGAACCTTCATCGTCAGCGGGTCCACCACCGCAAGCCGGTCGCTGGCCGGGCCCATCTTCGCGGTGCCGCAGGGATGCAGCGCCGTTTCCGCATCGCGCTTGACCCA
Source organism: Glutamicibacter sp. MCAF14 (assembly GCF_052114325.1). Classification (NCBI taxonomy): domain Bacteria; kingdom Bacillati; phylum Actinomycetota; class Actinomycetes; order Micrococcales; family Micrococcaceae; genus Glutamicibacter; species Glutamicibacter sp. MCAF14. The sequence goes on along the minus strand of NZ_JBFREO010000001.1, from coordinate 343,114 downwards.
ATCCAGGATCTGCTCGTCGGTGCGCACTTCCGCTCCGGGAGAGAGCTCCCCTGAATTGTAGGGGCGCATGGCGCCCTGGGAGAGGATTTCACGCGAGACCCGGATGGCTTCGACCCATTCGCGCCGGTCCTGCTCGGTGGACAGGTAGTTGAACAGGATGCTCGGATGCTCGCGCGGATCGGTCGAGCGGATCTTCAGGCTGCCACGGCTATCGGAGTACATCGGGCCCACATGCACCTGGAAGCCATGCGGCGCGTCCGCCTTCTTCCCGTCGTAGCGCACAGCCAGCGGCAGGAAGTGGTACATCAGGTTAGGGTAAGCCACCTCCGGGTTGGAACGGGCGAACCCGCCACCCTCGAAATGGTTGGTCGAGGCCGGGCCCTTGCGGGCCAGCAGCCACTGGGCACCGATGAAGGGCATCCGCCAGCGGCTCAGGCTCGGCTGCTCGGAGACCGGCAGCGGACAGCCATGCTGGACGTAGACTTCCAGGTGGTCTTGGAGGTTCTCGCCGACCCCGGGCAGGTCGACCACCGGGTCGATGCCCAGGGTGCGCAAGTGCCCGGCATCCCCGATCCCGGCCAGCTGCAGCAATTGCGGGGTGTTGAAGGCGCCGCCGCACAGGATCACCTCGCCGGCCTCCACTTGGTGCTTGCGGCCGCGGCGCACGTAGTCCACGCCGGTAGCGCGCTGCTTGTCCATGCGCAGGCCGGAAACGAAGGCCCCGGTGAGCACCGTCAGATTCTCCCGGCGCCGCAGCGGATGCACGTAGGCGCGGGCGGCATTGAGCCGGCGGCCGTTGCTGATATTGCTGTCGAAGGGGCCGAAGCCCTCTTGCCGGTAGCCGTTGACGTCCTCGGTGCGCCCGTAGCCGGCCTGGTCCGCGGATTCGAAGAACGCCTGGAACAGGGGGTTCTTGGCCGGGCCGCGGCGCAGCACCAGTGGGCCGTGCTGCCCGCGCCTCGGATCATCCGGGCTGCCGGTGGCGGTTTCCATCTTCTTGAAGTAGGGCAGGCAGTGCGCGAAATCCCAGGATTCCATGCCCGCATCAGCGCCCCAGCGCTCGTAGTCCAGCGGGTTGCCGCGCTGGAAGATCATTCCGTTGATGGAGCTGGATCCGCCCAGCAGCTTGCCCCGGGCATGCTTGATCCGCCGTCCGCCCATGTGCGGTTCCGGGTCGGACTTGTAGATCCAGTCGTGGCTCTTGCGTCCGGCCGGGAACATCAGCGCCGCGGGCATCTGCACGAACAGGTCCCACCACCAGTCCTTGCGCCCGGCTTCCAGCACCAGCACCGAACGGGTGCCGTCGGCGCTGAGCCGGTTGGCCAGCACCGACCCGGCACTGCCTCCGCCGACAATGACGACGTCGTATTTCTTGGTTGCGGTATTCATCGGGTTCACGCTCCTTCTGCCTGGAACCACCGGGCGGGGGCAGGCTGGATATTCTGGTAGATATGCCGGGTCTCGCGGTATTCGTTCAGGCCCTGGATGCCGTTTTCGCGGCCGAATCCGGACTTGCCGAAGCCGCCCCATTCGGCCTGCGGCAGGTAGGGATGGTAGTCGTTGATCCAGACGGTGCCATGGCGCAGGCTTTGCGCCACGCGTTGGGCGCGGGACGCGTCATTGGTCCATACCGCGCCGGCCAGTCCGTATTCGGTGTCGTTGGCCAGGAAGACCGCTTCCTGCTCTGTGCTGAAGCGCTCCACGGTGACCACCGGCCCGAAGACCTCTTCGCGCACGATGCCCATGGTGCGCTCGCAGTCGGCGAAGACGGTGGGACGCAGGAAGTATCCGTCGGCCAGCTCAGGTTCCGGCGGCCGGTGGCCCCCGGCAACCAGCCGTGCGCCCTCGGCGATGGCCCGCTCGATATGCCCTTCCACTGCCTCGCGGTGCTCTGCGGTGGCCAGCGGGCCGCATTCTGCGGAAGGATCAAATCCATTGCCGAGCCGGATCAGCTCGGCGCGGCGGGCCAGTTCGGCGACGAAGCGATCGTAGATTCCCTCGTGCACTATCAGCCTCGAACCGGCCGAGCAGACTTGGCCGGAGTGCACGAAGGCTCCGCTCAGGGCGTTGTCCACGACTGTTTCGAAATCCGTGTCATCGAAGATGATGTTCGGGTTCTTGCCGCCCAGCTCCAGGGCCACCTTCTTGATGTCGGCCGAGGCCGCGGCCATGACCTTGCTGCCAGCTTCCAGCCCTCCGGTGAAGGAGATCAGGTCCACCTCGGGGTGCGAGGTCATGGCCGCCCCGACCCGCGAACCGGGTCCCAGCAGCAGGTTAACCGTTCCGGCGGGCAGTTCTGCCTGCTCCATGAGTTCCACGAGCTTCATGGTGGATAGCGGGGTGACCTCGCTGGGCTTGATGACCACGGTGTTGCCGGCGGCCAGGGCGGGGGCCAGCTTCCAGGAAATGGTCTGCAGCGGATAATTCCACGCCGCGATCAGCGCGCAGACCCCGACCGGCACGTACCCGATGCGGCTGATGATCTTCGGATCCCCTGCATCCACCATCCGCCCGGAGTCCAGATCCGCGGCATTGGCGAAGTAGCGGAAGGCAGAGACGGCGTCATCCACATCCAGGCGTGCTTCGCGCAGGGTCTTGCCGGCATCCAGGCTTTCGATCCGGGCCAGTTCCTCGCGGTGCTCAAGCACGATCTCGGCGATCCGGGCCAGCTTCTGGCCGCGCTCGCGGATGGGCAGTTCGGACCATTGCCCGCCGTCGAATGCGGCGCGGGCGCTGCGCACGGCATTGTCCACATCGTCGGTGGTGGCCACGCATACGGTGGCCAGGACGCTGCCGTCTGCGGGGTTGAGCACCTGGTGCGGCGGGTTCTGTCCCGAGGACCGAATCCAACGTCCGCCGATGTAGAGGTTCTCCAAACTGGTCAACAAATCTTGCATTGAATATGCCCTTCCTCACATTTGTGCACTACATTTGAAGACGAGCGTACACAAAGTGTGTACTTGTGTACAGATATTTTTTTAACAGACCGCCGCGGGCCCTGGACCCGGGGCAGGATGCGCCGTCGGGTTACTGCAGGAGCAGGCCAACGACAGCAAGAGATTGCTGAAGAGAAAGGGAGGCTACATGCCCGAGAAGACGGATCAGGGCTCACGCGCGAAGAGGGTTCGTGGACCCGGGGACCCGAACCGCCGGGTGCGCATTGCGGAGGCAGCCATCGCGGTGGCCATGACCGAGGGTCTCGATGCGGTCACCCATCGCCGGGTCGCCGCAGAAGCCGATGTCCCGCTGGGATCCACGACCTACTACTTCCGGACGATTGACGACCTGCTGGCCGTGGCCATGGAAATGGCCGCCCAACGCGGCGTCGAAGCTCTCCAGCTCTGGGAAAGCCAACTGCCGAAGGATGCGGATATGGCCGAAGCGCTCACCAGCTATGTCATGGATCTGCTGGGCGATAACCGCAGCGCCACCGACTTCGAATCGAACCTCTATGCCCTGGCCTATACTCGCCCGGCGTTGCGCAAGGCTGCCGCCGATTGGGATCTCGGATTGACTAAGGTGCTATGCCACCGCACCGATGAAGTCACCGGCAAGATGCTTGGCGTGGCCCTGTGCGGCCTTCAGCTGCAATTGGTCTTGTCCGATGAAATGCCCAAGCGGGAAGAAATCCTGAGGATCTTCCGCCGCGCATTGGCCGGAGGGCTGGACTAGGCCCGGAAGCGCAAAATAGCCCGGCCAACGGCCGGGCTATTGATGCGGGAAGCAACTAGCGCAGCACCACGGTGCGCGAACCGCTGAGGAAGACCCGGTCCTCGCAGTGCCAGCGCACCGCATCGGACAGCGCCTTGCACTCGGTATCGCGGCCGGCTGCCACCAGGTGCTCGGGCTCGTAGCTGTGGTCCACTTCCTGGACCCGCTGGGTGATGATCGGCCCCTCGTCCAGCTCCGAATTCACGTAGTGCGCCGTGGCGCCCACGGTCTTCACCCCGCGCTCGAAGGCCTGGTGGTAGGGCTTGGCGCCCTTGAAGGAGGGCAGGAACGAGTGGTGGATGTTGATGGCCCGGCCGGTGAGCTTGCGGGTGAGGTCATCGGAAAGCACCTGCATGTAGCGGGCCAGCACCACCAGGTCCACCTCGAAGCGGTCCACCAGGTCCATCAGCTTCGCCTCGGCCTCGGGCTTTGTCGCAGGGGTGACCGGAATATGGAAGAACGGAATCCCATTCCACTCGACCTGCTGCCGGTGATCCGGGTGGTTGGAGACTACGGCCGCGATCTCCACTGGCAGCTCCCCCATCCGGGCACGGAACAGCAGATCGTGCAGGCAGTGGCCGAACTTGGAGACCATCACCACCACGCGCTTTTTATTTCCGGCTGGGCGCAGGCCCCAGGTGGCCTGGTGCTCATCGGCGAGCTGGCCGAGGCTCGATTCGAGTTCCGCGATCTCGGCGGGGATATCTTCCGCCGCGGCGACCTCGAACTCGATGCGCATGAACAGCGTCCCGGAGCGCTGGTCGTCATGCTGCTTGAGCTCCCGGATGTCGCCATGGTGCTTGAGCAGCAACCCGGTCACCGCATGCACGATGCCCGGGCGCTCGGCGCAGGTGAGGGTCAGGACATATTTGTTATTCGGTTCGGTCATCGTGCCGCTCCTTGGATTCGCCGAGGTGGCGATAGCTTCGCCATGGCTCGTGGTGGTTTTTCGGGGAAATAATGCGGTTGCGCTTGGCCTCCGCGTGGTGGATTTGCGCCGCGGGATCGAAGCCGCTTCACCGGGGGTTCTTCCGGGCCCAATGCCCGGCAGCCTCTGGCCGGATACTGATATATCAATTGCTGATCACAATACTATGTGTGCCGCAGCACAGCGTCAACAACTTTTCCGGCGGTTTTCCAGACGGTTTTTCCCAACGCTGCCCGTCCGGCTTTCCGGCCTGCCGCTGGCCGGCATCCCAGGGCCTGTTGGGCGCATTGGCGCCGTAAAGGCGCCCAAATAGGAGACGGGACGATACCCTTTGTTTGTCGGCAAGTGATTTTTGACCAGTGAAGAGAGCGATATGCCAAGGCCCATCGAATTGACCAGCGCTGCAGCGGAGCCAGGATCCATGGCCGCTCGCGCCTACAACGCGCTGCGCGACCGGCTGATTCTGCTCGAAATCGCCCCGACGCACCCGATCCACGAACCCCAGCTGGCCGAGGAGCTCGGCGTCGGACGCACCCCGATGCGAGAAGCCCTCAAGCGGCTGGAAACCGACCATCTGGTAGTGTCCTATCCGCGCCGCGGCACCTTCGCTACCGCGGTGGATATCCACGAGCTGAACTACATTTCGGAGATGCGCCAGGTGCTCGAGCCGCTGGCCGCCCGCAACGCCGCCGCCAACAAGGACCCGCAGATCCGCCAAGAGCTGGCCGGCTACCTGGAGCAGATCGACACCCTGGATCCCTCCCTGGACCAGCGGTCGCTGCTGCTGCTGGATGTACGCATCCACCGGCTCATCTACAAGGTGGCGGCCAATAAGCACCTGGAGGAAACCCTGGTGCGCCTGGATAACCTGGTGACCCGGATCTGGTGCCTGGTCATCGACCAGATGCCGCCGATCGCCGAGCATATTTCCGAGCATTCGGCCCTGCTGCGCGCCATCCTCGACGGCGACGCGCAGCTGGCGGCGCGGCTGGTCTCCGAGCATGTGGCCCACTTCGAGCAGGCCCTGCGCCGCGCCCCTTAGCCGAATTAGTTCCGGGCGCCCCGGACGCTAGCGTCCGGCGGCCTCGGGTTCCAGGTCCGTATCGAGCTGCGGCTGGGAGCCGCCCGGCCGGGAATCCAATTCTCCGGACACTGGTTCCGGGCGGCTGGCAGGCGGCGCCGGGGTTGCCGCGACAATGGAATTCTCCCTGGTCATCAGGCTGAACTGCTCGCCCTCATGGCGGTCGATCCCGTCGTCCACTGCCTGCTCGAGCACCTCCATGGCCACCTTGCCACGCAGCACCAGGGGGTCACGGCTCAGGTCTTTCCACAGCGCCACGCACAGCAGCAGCATCACCAGCACAAAGGGCAGGGCCGAGACGATGGTGATGTTCTTCAGGCCGTTCAGCGCCTCCGCCGGATGGTCCCCGCCGGCCAGCAGCATCACGGCCGCTACCGCGCCCACCGAAACGCCCCAGAACACCACCGACTTCTTCGAGGGTTCCTCGGCGCCGCGCTCGCTGAGCGCGCCCATCACGATCGAGGCGGAGTCCGCTCCGGTGACGAAGAAGATGGCAATCAGCACTACGGCCAGCCCCATCAACGCGAGGGAGAACCACTCGGGGAACGGCAGTGCGCCCAGCAGCTCGAAGAGCACCGAGTTGAAGTCGATATCCGGTGCCCCGTCCACCATCCTGGCCAGCGCCTGGCCCATGTCCCCGTTGCGCTCGGCTCGTTCCTGCAGGCCGATGGCGCCGCCGCCGAAAATGGCGAACCAGATCAGCGTGACCGTGGAGGGAACCAGCAGCACGCCGGTAACGAACTGGCGGATGCTGCGCCCGCGCGAGATCCGCGCGATGAACAGGCCCACGAACGGGGTCCAGGAAACCCACCAGGCCCAGTAGAAGATGGTCCACGACGAGAGCCAGGTGGCCATTTCGCCATCGCCGGAGGACGCGGTGCGCGATGCCATCTCGGGCAGGTCCGCGATGAAGGAGCCCACGGCGTTGGGGATCACGTTCAGGATGAACAGCGTCGGCCCGCCGATGAAGACGATCAGGGCGAGAATGACGGCCAGCACCATGTTGATATTGGAAAGCCACTGGATGCCGCGCTCAATGCCGGAGACGGCCGAAGCGACAAACAACGCGGTCAGGATCGCGATGATCAGCACCAGGATCCCTGAGCCCACGGACGGCAGGATGCCGGCGGACTGGATGCCGCCGCCGATTTGCAGCGCGCCGAGCCCCAGCGAGCAGGCCGAGCCGAAGAGCGTGGCCAGGATGGCCAGGATGTTGATGGTCTTCCCGCCCCAGCCGTGGACTACTTTTTCGCCGAAGATCGAGGTGAACATCGAGGAGAACAGCTGCGGGCGGCCCAGCCGGAAGCTGCCGTAGGCCATGCCCAGGCCGACAATCGCGTACATGGCCCAGGGGAACAGCGTCCAGTGGAACATCGTGGTGCCCATGGCGGTGCCTACCGCGGCCGAGGTCTGCCCGCCGACGGTTTCCGGCGGCGGGGACATGTAGAAGAACAGCGGTTCGCCCACCCCGTAGAAGACCAGCCCGATGCCCATGCCGGTGGCAAACATCATGGAGATCCAGGAAACCGTGCTGAACTGCGGCTTTTCCCCGTCCTTGCCCAGCGGGATGCGCCCGAAGCTTTTGGCCGCGACCACCAGCACGAAGAGGGTGAAGACGGTCGCGGCGATCACGAAGACCCAGCCGGTATTCGTAATGACCCAGTCCAGGGCTTTGCCTGCCGCGGTTCCCAAACCGGCAGGCGAGGCGAAGCCCCAGGCGATGAAGGCCAGGGCGAGGATTCCGGCGATGCCGAAAACCCAGTAGTCCGTGCCGGAGGACAGATATCTCCTGGGCCGGCGCCGGCGGGCCGAGTGCAGCTCGCTGACCAGATCATTCACGGGTTGCTCAGTGCGTTTCATGTTGCTTTCCTTCAATAAGGGAAATAAGCGGCTGGCCTGCAGCAGAATGCGGGCACGCCGAATCAGCCGGGGTCCCCGGGGTTGATCGAATGCGGTGGCCGGGGCCGGCGAGTTGGCCGGGCCAATTGGCCGGCCGGAAGTCCGCCGTGCCGGCCAGGAGCAGTTCCTGGCCAGCACGGAGGGCAGCGGATCATCTGGGGATCAGGCGCTGATCAGCCCATGCGGGTCGAGCACGAATTTCTGCGCGGCGCCTTCATCGAAGGCCGCGTAGCCTGCCGGCGCGTCTGCCAGGGCGATGGCCGTGGCGTTGACGTTCTTGGCAATCGAGACCTTGTCCGAAAGGATCGCCTGCATCAGCCCGCGGTGGTACTTCATGACCGGGCACTGGCCCGTGACGAAGGTGTGGGACTTGGCGAAGCCCAGGCCGAAGCGCATGGACAGCGAACCGACCTTGGCCGCTTCGTCGGTGGCGCCCGGATCCCCGGTGACATACAGCCCCGGGATGCCCAGGCTGCCGCCGGCGCGGGTGATTTCCATCAGCGAATTGAGCACCGTGGCCGGCTGCTCCTTGCCGGCGTCGTGCCCGTGCCCGCGGGCCTCGAAGCCCACCGCGTCGATGCCGCAGTCCACTTCCGGCACGCCCAGGATCTGGGCGATCTGCTCGGCCGGGTCGCCCTGCGAGACATCCACGGTTTCGCAGCCGAAGCTGCGCGCCTGGGCCAGGCGGTCGGCGTTGAGGTCACCGACGATCACGGTGGCCGCGCCGAGCAGCTGGGCCGAGGTGGCCGCGGCCAGGCCCACCGGTCCGGCACCTGCCACATAAACGGTGGAACCCACAGTCACCCCGGCGCCGATGGCTCCGTGGTAGCCGGTCGGGAAGATGTCAGAGAGCATGGTCAGGTCGAGGATCTTCTCCATGGCCTGGTCGCGGTCCGGGAATTTCAGCGCATTCCAGTCGGCGTAGGGAACCAGGACGTATTCGGCCTGGCCGCCAACCCAGCCGCCCATGTCAACGTAGCCGTAGGCGGAGCCCGGACGGTCCGGGTTCACGTTCAGGCAGATGCCGGTCTGGCCGGTCTTGCAGTTGCGGCAGCGGCCGCAGGAGATGTTGAAGGGCACCGAGACCACGTCGCCGACCTTGAGGAATTCGACGTCACGGCCGACTTCCACGACTTCGCCGGTGATTTCGTGGCCGAGGACCAGGCCCTCGGGTGCGGTGGTGCGGCCACGGACCATGTGCTGGTCGGAGCCGCAGATGTTGGTGGCGATGGTCTTGAGGATCACGCCGTGGTGGACTTGGCGTCCGATGTTGGCCGGGTGGACGCCCGGGCCGTCTTTCAATTCGAACTCCGGGTACGGGGTGTCGATCAGTTCGACCTTGCCCGCTCCTGCATAACTCACTGCTAAGTTGCCCATGCCAGACCTTTCGCATGAAATATCAGTTGGATACTAATCGGATGTAGGAAAGTCTCCCCATGAGTGTGAGCCATGTCAATAGCCCGGGCGGGTAATCAACCGAAGATGTCGTGAGTCCTGCCGGGTCTATCAGTCCAGTTCTTCGGCGGAGCGCTGGGAAATAATCCCCTTGGCGGTGTCCTGCAAGATTTTCAAGGATTCCTCGATCATCGGAGAACCCAGCGAGCCCTTGCGGGTCACCGCGACAATGCGGCGTGAAGGCTTGGCCACGCCGGTGATGCGGCGGCGCACCACATTGTCCACATTGCCCAAGGTGGCCAGCCGCGGCAGCAGCCCGACCCCGAGCCCGGCGCCGATGAAGGCGATCATGGTTTCCCACTCCACCGCCTCATGGGCGATATGCGGGGTCACGCCCAGCGAGGTGAAGGCGGCGACAAACAGCGCGCGGTACACCGACTGCTCGGATTCGGTGATCCACGGGTCCTCGGCCAGCTGCTCCAGGGACACCGACTTGTTCATCGCCAGGCGATGGTCGGCCGGCAGCACCACATCCAGCGGATCATCAAGCAGCACCGTCTGCTCGAAGCGGGCCTGCACCAGGGTGCCGGTCTGCGACTGGCTGGCCACGATCACCGCCAGGTCGATGCGCTCGGAGAGCAGCAGGTTCAGGCAGCGCTGGGGCTGGGCCTCGACCAGGCGCACTTTCATCTCCGGCCGGCTGGTGCGCAGCTTCGCGGCCAGCGGGGCGAGCAGCTCGGCCGCGGCGGTGGAAAAACCGCCCAGGCCGAAGCTCGACTGCAGCTGCCCGGAGGCAGTGCGGGAGGAGGCCATCAGCAGCTCCCACTGCGTCACAATCGAGTCCAGCCCCGCCACAAAATGTCGGCCGGTGGCGGTCAGCCGCACCCCGCGTCCGTCCTTGACCAGCAGCTCGATACCGAGGGTGCGTTGCAGTTCGCGCAGCTGTGCCGAGACCGCCGAAGGTGAATAGCCGGTCAGTTCCGCGGTTCGCGCTACATTGCCGGTGGAAGAGAAGACCCTGAGGGTGCTGATGCGTGGATCGATCATGCAATTATTCTGCATGATTACATCCAAAATCTTGCGCTTTTCATGGACACTAATTCTTCCTAGTCTCGATGCATGCGGTTGATCACCCTGGTGATCCAGTTCACCGCCTAACCACATCTCAAAAAGCGCCTCGGCGCTGTGTTTCTAGGAGTAACAGATGACTGCTTCGGTAAGTGCCGCGCGGAGCACACGCGGCAAACTCTCTTCGACAGTTCAGGACCAACAGCTCGCCGAGATTACCGAACTTTTCCAGAACCGGCGCAAGGGCTACTCCCTGGAAGCACCGTTCTACACCGACCCATCCATCTTCAAGGTGGAGATGGAAGCCATCTTCGGCACCCACTGGCTCTTCGCCGCCAGCGTGGCCGAAGTTCCAGAGCCAGGCGACTACGTCACCTTGGACTACGGGCCGCACTCGCTGATCGTCCTGCGCAACGACGACGGCGGAGTCAACGTCCTGCACAACGTCTGCCGCCACCGCGGCGCCCGGGTGCTGACCGAAAATTCGGGCAGCACCGGCAACCTGGTCTGCGGCTACCACTCCTGGACCTACTCGCCCGAAGGCGATTTGATCCACGCCTCATCGCCAGGCGAAATCGACTTCGACAAGAACTGCTTCGCCCTCAAGCGCGCCCACGGCCGCATTGTCGCCGGGCTGATCTTCGTCTCCATCGCCGCCGAGCCACCCACCGACTTCGACGAGGTCTCGAAGATCTTCGAGCCATACCTGGCCCCGCATGACCTTGGCAGCGCCAAGGTCGCCTACCAGCAGGACATCATCGAAGAAGGCAACTGGAAGCTCGTGATGGAGAACAACCGCGAGTGCTACCACTGCGACGGCCACCCGGAACTGGCCTGCTCGCTGTTCCCCACCTGGGGCCTGACCGACGAGCTGGTCCCGCCGCACCTCGAAGAGGTCTGGGAGCGCAACAAGAACGCGCAGTCGGCACTGGAAGAACGCTGCCGCCGCTACTCACTGCCCTACGAGGTCGTCGAGGAGCTGGACACCCGCATCGCCGGCATCCGCATCTCCCGCGAATCCCTGGACGGCGACGGCGAATCCTTCTCCGCCGACGGACGGCGCCTGTCCAAGAAGCTGCTCGGCGATCTGCGCGACTTCCGCCTGGGCCGCTGCTCCATGCACCTGCAGCCCAACTCCTGGTTCCACTTCCAGTCCGACCATGTGATCACCTTCGCCGTCTACCCGATCAACGAACACCAGACCCTGGTGCGCACCACCTGGCTGGTGGCCGATGACGCGGTGGAAGGCCAGGACTACGATCTGGAAAAGCTGACCTACACCTGGAAGCAGACCAACCTGCAGGACAAGGCCTTTGTCGAGCTGTGCCAAACCGGCGCCGGCAGCCCCGCCTACCAGCAGGGCCCGTACATGAAGAGCGAATACCAGGTCGAGGCCTTCATCAACTGGTACACCCAGCGCGTGCTGGAGCACCTGGCATGAACAAAGGCACAATCGTCGTAGGCACCTCCACCGCGCAGCGCATCCGCGGGCTGGAAATGCCATGGAACCGGGTGCTGCGCAGCACCGAGCAGCCGGCGAACGCCGCCAAGGCTCTGGGTCCATGGCACCCGCAGGAATTCTTGGCCGAGTGCGTGCAGAACATCGAGGAAGCCGGCGGGCTGATGACCTTCGTCTTCCGCCGCCTCGACGGAGCGCCCCTGGCCTTCCGCGCCGGGCAGTACCTGAACATCGCCTTCCCGGTCTACGGCGAGGGCGAAGAGACGGTGGACCGCAGCTACTCGATCTCCTCGGCTCCGACCGTGCCGTGGACCTTCAACGTCAGCATCAAGCGCGACCCCAAGGGCCTGGTATCCAACTGGGCTCATGAGAACCTGCGCCCGGGCATGGTGCTGGATATGCTCGGACCGGTCGGCGCCTTCCATTTGGGCGACTCGGACCGCCGCGCCCGCTACCTGTTCCTTTCCGCCGGCGCCGGGATCACCCCGATCATGTCCATGGTGCGCACCATCCACTCGCTGCCGGGCCAGGCCGACGTGATCGTGCTCTGCCACGGCACCGTGCCCGGGGACTTCCCCTTCTGGCAGGAACTGGAATACATCTCCAAGGTCGATACCCGGATCAAGGTCTACTACTCGCTGGGCGACCGCGAAAAGCCCAAGAGCTGGAAGGGCTACACCGGCCGGCTCTCGGCGCAGATGATCGACGACGTCGCCCCGGATGCCAACGGCCGCAAGGTCTTCGCCTGCGGGCCGGAAGGCTACCTGAACTCCGCCACCGAGCTGCTGCGCCAGGTCGGCGTGGATGATACCTCGGTATTCATGGAGTTCTTCTCGGGCGACCGCAAGACCCTGCTGGAATACCAGCAGGAAATCGTGCTCGCCGAGTCCATCGCCGAGGAAGTGGCCGAGTCGGTGGAGGAGTTCTACGAGAGCCAGCCGCCGGAATTGGGCATGTACGAACCGGAGTACGACGAAACCGGCACCATCGAGGCCGTGGGCCAGGAGCTGATCGCGGTACCCGCCGATGCTCCGATCCCGCCACCCGAACCGGCCGGCGAGCACCTGCCGCCGGATACCTCCGGTTACCAAACCGTGGGTGAAGGCAGCATCACCATGAGCTTTGTGCGCACCGGGCTCAACGTCAAGATCAACCCCGACGAAAAGATCCTGGGTGCGGCCAAACAGGCCGGAGTGCGCATCGCCGCCAACTGCCAGGAAGGAATGTGCGGCTCGTGCAAGGTCGTCAAGCTTTCCGGCGAAGTGAATATGAACCACCAGGGCGGCATCCGCGCCCGTGAAATCACGGCCGGGAAATTCCTGCCCTGCTGTTCCACCGCCCAATCAGATCTGGTCATCGACGCCTAGCCGTCGCCCCCCATAGCCACCCAGTATTAAAAGGAGTCACCATGTCCCCCGCTTCCCCTCGGGTCATCATCATCGGCGCCGGCATCGTCGGCGCCAACCTGGCCGACGAACTGGCCCTGCTGGGCCACACCAATACCCTGGTCATCGAGCAAGGGCCACTGAACATTCCCGGCGGCTCCACCTCGCATGCTCCGGGCCTGGTGTACTCCTCCAACTCCTCCAAGTCGATGACGGAGTTCGCCCAGTACACCATCAAGAAGCTCAGCTCCCTGATCGGTGCCGACGGCACCAGCTCCTTCCTGCCGGTGGGCGGACTGGAAATCGCCACCGCCGAGGACCGCCTGGCCGACCTGCACCGCCGTGCCGGCTGGAACCGCTCCTACGGGGTCGAGGCCGAGGTCATCGATGCCGAGGCGTGCCTCAAGAAGTTCCCGATGCTCGCCGAAGGCAAGGTCCTAGGCGGCCTGTACACCCCGGGCGACGGCCTGGCCTTGGCCGCCAAGGGCACCGCGCTGGTCATGGAACGCGCCAAGGCCGCGGGCGTGGAATTCCGCGACCGCACCATCGTCACCGACATCGAGCAATCCGGTGGCAAGGTCACCGCGGTGATCTGCGGCGAAGAGCGCTTCGAAGCCGATATCGTGGTTTCCTGCGCCGGCTTCTGGGGCCCGAAGATCGGCGAAATGGTCGGCACTTCCATCCCGCTGCTGCCACTGGGCCACCAGTTCGTCTGGACCACCCCGGCTCCAACGCTCGCCGGTGTGAACGAGCTGCCCAACGGCGCCAGCCGCCCGATTCTGCGCTACCAGGACCGCGACCTCTACTACCGCGAATGGGGTGACCGCATCGGCATCGGCTCCTACGCGCACCGCCCGATGCCGGTCGATCTGGACACCCTCAAGACCTACCGCCCGGAAGAGATCACCCACGAGCGCATGCCATCCTCGCTGGAATTCACTCCGGAGGACTTCGCCGCCGAATGGGAAGCCACCCAGGAACTGCTCCCGGATCTGCGTAACACCCAGATCCAGCGCGGCTTCAACGGCATCTTCTCCTTCACCCCGGACGGCGGCTCGCTGGTCGGCCAGTCCAAGGAAGTCGACGGCTTCTACGCCGCGGAGGCCGTCTGGGTCACCCACGCGCCGGGCATTGCCAAGGCCGTGGCCGAACTGATCCTCACCGGCACTTCCAAAACCGATCTGTCCGACTGCGACCTGAACCGCTTCGAGGACGTGCAGACCACCAAGGAGTACGTCAGCGAAACCTCGCAGCAGAACTTCGTGGAAATCTACGACGTCCGCCACCCGCTGGAGCCACGCACCAAGCCGCGCGCCGTGCGCACCTCCCCGTTCTACTCCCGCCAGCAAGAACTCGGCGCTTTCTTCCTCGAAGGCACCGGCTGGGAACGCCCGCACTGGTACGAAGCCAACGCCGCGCTGCTCGAGTCGCTGCCCGAAGAATGGGCCGCACCGGAACGCGATAGCTGGTCAAACAAGTTCCACTCGCCGATCGCGGCAGTGGAAGCTTGGAAGACCCGCACCGCGGTGGCCATGTTCGACATGACCCCGCTCAAGCGCGTCGAGGTCACCGGACCGGGAGCCGGCGAAATGCTCCAGGGCTTGACCACCGCCAACATGCTGCGCGCCCCGGGCATGGTCAGCTACACGCTGCTGCTCGACGCCGCCGGCGGCATCACCAGCGACATCACCGTGGCCCGGCTCTCCGACGAGGTCTACCAGGCCGGCATCAACTCGAATGTGGATGTTGCCTACCTGAACCGCGAGGCCAAGAAGTTCAACGCGGCCAATCCGGGCCAGTGGGTGTCGGTGCGCGATATCACCGCCGGCACTTCCTGCATCGGGCTTTGGGGCCCATTGGCTCCCGAGGTCATGGCCAAGGTGTCCGCGGACGACATGAGCAATGAGGGCCTGAAGTACTTCCGCACCAAGCAGATCTCCATTGCCGGAATCCCGGTCACCGCCATGCGCCTGTCCTATGTGGGCGAGTTCGGCTGGGAGCTCTACGCATCGGCTGATGTCAGCGCCAAGCTCTGGGACGTGCTCTTCGAGGCAGGGCAGGAGCAGGGCATCATTGCCGGCGGCCGCGAGGCCTTCAACTCCATGCGCCTGGAGAAGGGCTTCCGCTCCTTCGGCACCGACATGACCAGCGAGCACGAACCCGAGCAGGCCGGCCTGGGGTTTGCGGTCAAGGCCGCCAAGAGCGTGGACTTCGTGGGCAAGTCCACCCTGGCCGAGCGCGCTGCGGCGGCTACCAAGCGCCTGCGCTGCCTGACCGTTGATGACGGGGTCTCAGTGGTCCTGGGCAAGGAACCTGTGTACGTCGAGGGCAAGCCTGCCGGCTACGTTACCAGCGCCGCCTACGGCTACACGGTTCGCAAGCCGATCGCTTACGCGTGGTTGCCAATCACTGTTGAAACCGGCGACTCGGTTCAGATCGAGTACTTCGGCAAGCCAATCGCCGCCACCGTGGTTGATGATCCGCTGTACGATCCGCAAATGGACCGCCTGCGCGGTTTGACGCTGGCCACCTCGGCCAGCTAGTCCAAGCCAGCCACGGAGGCCGGGCAGCTGTTCAATGTGGACAGCTGCCCGGCCTCCTTTTGCGTGCGCGCATCCCTATATATAGGTACAGGAATCGCACTGCGTCCAGAGGTTCGCCGTGCGCATTCCGTGTTGAAGTACTCAGGAGATTCCCGATGCCAGGTGCTGTCGTTTCCTTGCGGCAACTAGCGCCGAACTATGTGGGCATGTTCAGGAAATTAAAACCTTCCGCCGACTGCGGACTAACGCTACGGAGTATCGACACTACGGAACTGCGCGATCGATTCGCCCAGCTCCTGGAAGACGGCGTCAGCCGCGAAATAACCATCGAAGCATTGCAGTCCTTGAAGTTGCACTTTCCAGAAGGTCCGAACGCGCCGGGTCTGCTCATGGCAGGCCGCGCAGAATCAGGCCTCGGCGATCCACAGCAGGTTGCTCTCTCGACAGCATTCCTTGCAGAGGATCTACTGCAGGCCCTCGCCGAAATCGGGTTTAGCAAAGGATCGCCTGACCGCGGTAGCAGCGAGCCAGGCCGCTTCCGGTCTCCAAGTCCAGCGCCATACGCGAGAACAAACTGCGGCCCAGCTGGACGCATAAACAGGGTGTGCATGTTCAGTGCGGGAACACCTGCACGATCAACCAGCTGCCTGCCTGGGCAGGATCTTGCCGATGGCTGCAACGCAGAAAGCCGCCGCATCATCGACACTCCTATCGATGATGCGGCGGCGGCACGGCTGCATCGAACCGGCGGCAGATCCCATTTCTTGTTCCCCGTCGGCATGCACCGTGCCCATGAATCGCTTCGCCATGGCAATTGCGGTTCCGCCCTCCCGGCCCCCGCTGCATGCTGGCTTGCCTGCCGCGGATCCCGGAACGCCGGCCAGCCAGCTACCGGCGTCCGGCCATCTGCGCTCCCTTCGCCGGGGCCAGCTGCAGACTTGCCTCCGCAGCCTGCGCCGCATGAAGAACCAACAACGCCGTGGTGACCGTGCCGACTCCGCCGGGGACCGGGCTGAGGGCCCGCACCAGCGGGCGCACCGAGGCCGCATGGACATCCCCCACCAGCTTGCCTTCGGCATTGACATTGGTTCCGACATCGATCACCACGGAAGTTTCCCCAGCCTCATTGGCAGTGAGCAGGTCCGCCTTGCCCACGGCCATCACGATCACCGAGGCGGACTTGGTGATTCGTCCCAGATCGGCGGTCTTGGAGTGGCAGATGCTCACCGTAGCATCACGCTGCAGCAACAGCTGGGCCAGCGGCTTGCCTACTACCGCCGAGCGCCCTACCACTGCGACATGCTGCCCGGACAGCGGAATCCGGTAGTGCTCCAAGATCTCGATGACCGATCGCGCGGTAGCCGGTGCAAAGGCCGGCTGGCCGACGCTGAGCCGGCCCAGGCTCAGCGGGTTCGCCCCGTCGACATCCTTGGCCGTATCGATCAGCGCCACCAGCGCCGCCGCATCCACCGCTGGCGGCAAGGGGGTCTGCAAGATGATGCCGTGCACCGAGGTATCTTCGTTCAATGCGGTGATCATATCGGCCAGCTGCTGGTGCGTTGCACCGGCCAGGTCCACCACCTGACACTCCACCCCCAATTGCGCGGCGGCACGCCCGATGGAGCGCACATACCAGGCGGTGGCCTCGTTGTCAGTGGCCACCACTACCGCGACCCGGACGGTGGACCCGGCGTCGGCCAAGCGCATCACCAGTTCTGCGGTGCGGTGGCGGATCGCTTCGGCCACTGGCGCTCCAGACAGGTCCCTTGCCGTCATGCGGCCACCACCGTCCGGGCGCTAGCGCTGAGCTCTTCAGCGCGGGCGATTGCCTCGCTGGCCCGGTTGGCCACCTGCACCAGCCGGTCCCGCTGGGCAAAATCGTTGATAGCGCCAATGTTCATTTCCAAGGTGGCCAGCGCGGTGGCCAGGGCCGCCCGCGCGGCTTCGGCAGCGGCCGCCACGTCGCTGAGCACTGAACGGTTGCCAATGGGCAACAGCCGCTGGCCCAAATCGATCACCTCAATCGAGGCCTCGACGGTGGTAACCAGTGGCGTCGCCGCGGCGATGGTGGCGTCTTGGATCGCCGCACTGCGCAGCGACTTCTGCTCTGCGCCGTCCTTGGGCAGCTTGTACGCAGCGCCCAAGGCGCCGAACAGCCGCTCGTCCTCTTCGGCAGCGAAAAGTCCCTGCTGCATCATCTGCTTGGCTTGCTTGGCAATCTGCTGGGCTTGCTCCCGGACCGCCTCGTATCGTGGCCCGGAGGTGAATTCTGCAACCATGGAGATCAGGGCCGCGGCCTGCGCCGCATGCAATCCTGCGGCCGCGCCTCCTCCCGGCGTCGGGGCGCCTGAGGCAAGCCGCTGGAGATAGCTGAAGACGGTTTCATTGGAGATCAATGGGGTTTCCCCTCGCTCGGGACACGTGGCAGTTGATCCCTGCACCCTTCGGCGGGATTTCATGGCGCGCAGGACTCAGGTCCGGGCCATCGAACCCCCTTGGTATCCGACTGGTATATCAGGTTATCTTGAAGCCTAGAGCACCTCCCGAACTCGGGTCAAGGGTTTTTTGGACCTGGGGCACTCCGCGGACCCACTGGCGCAACGACCAGTATTGCGGCTAGTCGATCCAGGTCTTGCCCATATCGACGAGCAGCGTCTGGAAGGCATTTTCCGCCGGAGCACGCACCCGGTCACGGCGCTGGGCCAGCAGCACGCTACGCGAAGCCGCAGCTTCTCCCAGGGAGAGGACCTTGACCCCCGGATGATGGTTCACCACCGCGGATTTCGGGGCCAAGGCGATGCCCAGCCCCACTGAAACCATTGCCTGGGCTTCCTGGTAGTCGTTAGCCTGGAAGGAGATCTTCGGGGAAAATCCCGCCGCATTGCAGGTGCGTTCCAGCAGCTCGGCAACCGGGTGCTCGTTGGCGCGGACGATCCACTGCTCATGGGCAGTGGCCACCACATCCACTTCTTCGAGCTGCGCCAGCGGATGCTCGGCCCCAACCACGAGCACCGTGGGCTCGGTGAACAGAGTGGTCAGCTCGAAATCGTCACGTTTGAGCCGCATCCATTCGTATTCCCACAGTAGGCCCATCGAAATCTCGCCCTTGGCGAGCAGTCCAATGAGTTCGCTCAGTCGGGTACTACGCACGTCAAGCTTGATGGACGGGTACATCTTGCGGAAGCGGCTGATGACCAGCGGAATGAACGAGCTGCCCAGCGTAGGGAAAGTGCCCAGGCTCAGGCTTCCGCTTTTCAGGCCGGCCAGCTGATCCAGGTCCGCCATGGCTGCGTCCATTTGCTGCAAGATGGCGCGGGCATGGCCAGCTAGGACGTGGCCAGCATCCGTGGGCACCATGCCACGGGCATGGCGCTGGAGCAACGGCTGCCCCACTTCCTCTTCGAGCTTGCGCAGCTGCTGCGAAACCCCCGACGGGGTGTAGAACAGCTCATCGGCAGCCGCGGTGACCGAACCCCCTTCGACGACGGAGAGCAATATTTGCAATCTCTTTGCATCGAGCATGGATCCTCCTTGCAGTAGAACTTCACTATATTTCATCAAGCGCACATTTGCTGGATTCCTGCGGATGTTTGGACGAAACGCACGGCTCTGCCGTGAAGAAATCACCTGTCTGACACGCTTTTCCTCCTAGCAACAATGCTGAATTAAGCAAAGCTTCAATTTATTGAACTAAGGGTAACTACTAATTAAGTGTCGACTGTCTCATTATCGATACAGGCATAAGTGCCCGGCGTCACATCTAACGCAGGCGCTACGTTCTCGATAGATTAGGTCCGTCCAATGAAACACACGGTTAAGGCCACCTGGATGCGCGGGGGTACCAGCAAATGCTGGGTCTTCGAGCGAAGTGCGCTCGAAGTCCCAGGCTTCACCACCGACGAGGTGCTGCTGCGCCTCTTCGGCTCCCCCGACCCGCGCCAAATCGATGGTGTCGGCGGCGGCAGCTCGACGACGAGCAAGGCTGTCATCCTCAGCCCCAGCGAGGAACCCGGCGTCGACGTCGACTACACCTTCGCTCAGGTGGGCATCGAACAAGCCGTGGTGGATTGGGGCAGCAACTGCGGAAACTGCTCGGCAGTCATCGCTCCCTACGCGCTCAAGCACGGATGGGTCCACGCCGATGACGGCCAGGCCACTGTGCGCATCCGCAATACCAACACCGGGCAGTTGCTCATCGAGCGCATGAACCTGGACGGAACGCAATCCGCCGAGTTCATTCCCGGGGTCCCTTTCCCGGGTCAAGCAGTGGAGATCGGCTTCCTCGATCCGGCCGGCGGCACCACCGGCCAGCTCTTCCCAGCCAGCGAGCCGCTCAGCACCCTGCAGGTTGCCGGCAACGCTACGCACCCGGGGTTCGAGGCCGAGGCCACGCTGCTCGATGCCGGAGCTCCCCTGGTCATCATCACCGCCGCCCAGGCAGGTCTGGATGCCGCGGACTTCTCCGACTGGCCGACCCAGGCGCTGGCCGAGTCCGAACGTCTGGAGCGGATCCGCCGGGCCGGCGCCGTGGCCATGGGCCTGGCCGGCAGCGCCGAAGCCGCGCAACGGGCCATCCCGAAGCTGGCCATCGTGCAATCTCCGGGCCAGGGGGACGAGGAAAATTTCAGGGTCATGATGCTCTCCATGGGAGCGCCGCACCCGGCTTTGGCTATCACCGGCAGCGTTGGGCTGACCATGGCCGCGCGCCAGCCGGGTACAGCTGTCGCCAATCTGCTCTCCACGGAACCAGGCGAGGTCCTGTGCATGCAGACCCCTGCCGGGCAGATCCGGACCTGGCAGCGCCAGATCGAAGGCAGGACCGCGGTGGGCACCACCCGTACCGCCCGTGAGCTGGCCGAGGCGCAGCTGAGCTTCGACCCGGTCACCCACCCCGAGGCGCAGGCCACCGCATTGCTGGCTGGCGAACCGGTGCTCGCCACCGAATCCGCGCAGTTGCTCGATGATCCGCCGCCGCACAAGCGCCGAACCGTTTTCGCCTCCGTGGCGATCTTCGCGGCCTTGGGCCTGGGCGCAACGCTGGTTGGCGGCGGACTGCTGAACCCTCCGGCGACCACCACCGATGGCGACTACGCCGGGGAAACACTGCAACTGGTCATCCCGCTGGCCGAAGGCGGCGGCACCGATACCTGGGCCCGCTTCATCGGCCAGGAACTGATCCACGAGATTCCCGGCGTCCCGGGTTTCGCCCCGACCAACGAGTCCGGCGGCGAGGGAATCACCGGCAGCAACCGCTTCGCGGCATCCGCTAACGACGACGGAACCGAACTGCTGGTCAGCACCGCCACCACGGTGGTGCCGTGGGTACTGGATCGCGACGTGGTCAAGTATTCCTTCGACAAGCTGGAACCGATCATGGTCAACGGCACCGGCGGCGTGATCTACGGACGCACCGATGCCGGGCTGAAGGACGTCAAGGACCTGGTGGACCGCAAGAAGCCGCTGGTCTTCGGCGGGATCGCGGCAACCGGCCTGGATCTGACCACCCTGGTGGCCTTCGATCTGCTGGATGCCGACGTGACCTCGACCTTCGGCTTCGAAGGCCGCGGCCCGGTGAACTTGGCGCTGCAGCGCGGCGAAGTCGACCTCGACTACACCACCACCTCGTCCTACGACTCGGCGGTGCGCCCCATCGCCGAGGACGGCTCGGCGAAGATACTGATGTCCTTCGGGCAGCTGGACGGCCAAGGCGGAATCGTCCGGGATCCGAACTTCCCGGAGGTCCCGACCGTGATCGAGGCCTATGAGCAGATCCACGGCACGAAGCCCGAGGGGCCGAAGCTCGAAGCCTACCGGACGCTGCTGGGCCTGACCTATACCTACCAGAAGGGCCTGTGGGCACCGAAGGATGCGCCCGAAGAAGCGGTCCAGCTGCTGCGCGAATCGGCGCACGAGCTCTCGCAGAACGAAGAGTTCAACGAACGGGCCGAAGCGGTGCTCGGCGGCTACCCGGTAGTTGCCGACGAACAGCTTTCCCAACGGATCAAGGAAGCCTACACCGTCAGCGAGGAGACCAAGAGCTACGTCACCAGCCTGCTCAAGGACTCCTACAAGATAGAAATCAACTAAGGAGCGAACAATGCTAGATTCCGCAATGTCCGCATTGGCTTCGCTGACGGACCCCGGCTTGCTGCTGATGCTGCTCGTCGGCGTGGTCGCCGGCCTGGTCATGGGACTCATCCCCGGCCTGGGCGGCACCGCCGCCGTAGCCATCTTGCTGCCGATCACCTTCGGCATGGAGCCGGCCCCCGCGCTGGCCATGCTGATCGGCGCGCTGGCCGTGGTCCACACCTCGGATACCGTCTCCGCGGTGCTCCTGGGCGCCCCGGGTTCCGCCTCGGCATCGGTGACGATGCTCGACGGCTACTCCATGGCCAAAAAGGGGCAGGCGAAACGGGCACTGAGCCTGGCCTTCCTGTCCTCCATGGCAGGCGGCGTGATCGGCGCCATCGGCCTGACCCTGGCCATCCCGCTGGCCCGCCCGCTGGTCCTTTCCTTCGCCAGCCCGGAGCTGTTCATGCTCACCGTGCTCGGCGTGGCCCTGGCCGCCGTACTCTCCCGCGGAAATGTCATCAAGGGCCTCACCGCCGGCGTGCTCGGCCTGATGGTCGGCATGATCGGCACCTCCCCCACCACCGCCGAAGAGCGCTTCACCTTCGGTTCGCTGTTCCTCGGTGATGGGCTCTCCCTGGTCGCAGTGGCCCTGGGCGTCTTCGGCCTGGCCGAGATCGCCTCCCGCGCCAGCCAGCGCCGCGGCGACAAGCAGCAGGTCAAGGTCGATGGCGGCTGGGGTTCGGGCATCCGTGAATGGCTGACCCACTGGAGCCAGGTACTGCGCGGCGGCATCATCGGCATCTGGGCCGGGATCCTGCCCGGGGTTGGCGCCACCGCTGGCACCTGGCTGGCCTACGGACAGGCCGTTGCCACCGCGAAGGACAAGACCAAATTCGGCAAGGGCGATCCGCGAGGCATCGTCGGCCCGGAAAGCGCCAACAACTCGGTGGAAGCCGGCGACCTGATCCCGACCTTCCTGTTCGGCATCCCCGGCGGCGTACCCTCGGCCATGCTGCTTGGCATGCTGCTGACCTACGGCATCCAGCCGGGCCCGAGCATCATCAACGAGCACCTGGACCTGATGTACCTGATCATCTGGTCCTTCGCGATCGCTTCGGTTCTCGGCGCGCTATTCTGCTTCCTGACCGTGCGCCCGCTGTCCTCGCTGACCAAGGTTCCCTTCGCGGTGCTGGCGGCCGGCCTGGTTGTCGTGATGCTGCTCGGCTCCTTCCAGGACGGCGGGCAGATCGGCGACCTGTGGATCATGGTGCTGCTTGGTGTGGCCGGATGGCTGCTGAAGTCCACCGGCTTCCCGCGCGCACCGTTCCTGATCGGCTTCGTGCTGGCCATCCCGCTGGAGCGCTACTACTTCCTGACCGACAGCCTCTACGAAGGCTTCGAATGGATGCTGCGCCCGGGCACCTTGGTGTTCATCGCCATCCTGGTCCTGCCAATCCTCTGGAATGCCTTCAAGTGGTTCCGTGCCCGCCGCAAGCTCAACTCGGACGACGATCCGAAGTCCGAAAGCGCACCGGATGACGAGGCACCGCTGAAGAATTCCATCTGGTCACTGGTGACCTCCGCCGCGCTGCTGGTCATCTTCGCCAGTTCACTGGTGCTCTCCGCAGAATACTCCCCGGATGCCCGACTGGTACCTCAGCTTGTCGGCTGGATCGGCGTCATCATGACGGTCGTCCTGCTGCTCCAGGAGCTCCATTCGCGCAGGCTCGCCCTGGCCTCGATGCGCCGGATCTCGGTACATGCCACGGTCTACGCCACCGCGCCAAGCCCGGCGCTGGCGCTGGCCACGGGGGCCTCCGGCTCGGGTTCGGCCAAGCACGCTGCCGTCGGCGAAACCGCAACGCCAGATGCTGCCGGAAATGGCGGTTCCGCCGCCGGCGGCCATCGCGCTCCAGGCAGGATCGGCAGATTCGGCTGGGGCGCGGGCTGGACGCAGGATGCATCCTTCGCCTTCCGCACCTTTGGATGGATGGCCGGGTTCCTGGTGCTGACCGGGCTGGTCGGCTACCTGGCAGCCATCTCGATCTTCATTCCGGCGTTCTTGCTGCTGGTAGCCCGGGCGAAGATCAAGACCACGATCATCTACACCATTGTGTTCTTCATTCTCATGCTGGCCCTGCCTTCCCTGCTGCCGATCGACCTCCCGCAGGGGATACTGACCTCATGGATCTAGGAACACGCTGTCGAAAAGGAGAAATACATGGCAATCCTGGCTTGCTATAGCGATACCGAGTCCGGCCGAGCCGCCATCCGGCGGGGCCTGGCCGAGGCCCACAAGTCCCAAGACTCCCTGCTGGTGGCAAACCTCGAAAAAGGCCCGCTCACCGATGACCAGCTGGGCATCGATCTGGACACGCTGATGGATTTCGGCGTTCCGGTGCGGATTCTGCCTCCCACCCAGACGGTCCACGACGCGGCCGACTTCGTGCTCCAGGCCGAGCAGGAACACGCGGTGTCGCTGATCGTGCTTGGGCTGCGCAAGCGCTCCCGCGTGGGGAAGTTGCTCATGGGAAGCATCGCGCAGCGCATCCTGATCGAAGCGGACTGCCCGGTACTGGCGGTCAAGGCCAAGGACTAGGCGCTGCCCGCACAAAGCAGGAAAGCAAGACAGCCCCCGCCCGCATCGCCACCAGATGCGGGCGGGGGCTGCCTTTTGCGTCTTGGATCCAGCGGTGGTGCCCAGTCTCACGAATATTCCACAAGACACTTGTACAAGTTAATTGTATTGTGTAGCTATGGAAATTGAGCCCGAACCCGCAGACCTTCCCCAGCAGATGCTCGAGGCGCTCTCGCCGTTGCTGAACCTGATGCGCGCGGCACGATCCATTTCCCCGGGCAAACTGGAGATCCTCAACACCCTGGCCACCGAAGGCCAGGCCAGCGCCACCGGGCTGCGGCAGGCCATCGGAGTCAGCCAGCAGGCCATCTCGCTGACCACCAAGGAACTCGAATCGCTCGGGCTGATCCAGCGGCACCGGGATGAAGCCGACCGCCGCAAGCTCTGGTTCCAGCTCACCGACGCAGGCCGGCAAAAATTGGATCACGAAATCCAGCTTGGCCAGACGGCGTTGATGCAAGCCATAGGCGAGAACCTGAGCAACGAGGAGCTCTCCTTGATCCGCGCCGCCTTGCCCGTGCTCAAGAAAATCACTACGGCGGTCCGCCCATGAAGAGCACCGCAACCAACCGAAACCCGCTGGTGCCCACCTTGGTCTTTGCAGCGTTGGCCACGGCCATCGTCTCCTCGCTGGGCATGCTGCTGGTCCCCTCGATTTCCCAGCGGTTCAGCGTCGATATTGCCGCCGCCCAGTGGATGCTCACCGTGAACCTGCTGGCCGGAGCCGTGGCGACTCCCATCATGGGACGCCTCAGCGATGGTCCGCACAAGAAGCGGCTGCTCCTGGTCTCGCTGGCGGTCATGTTCCTCGGCTCGGTCATGGCGGCCTGCGCACCAACCTTTGGCGTGTTTCTTGCCGGTCGCGTGCTCCAGGGACTGTCCTACGGCATTGTTCCTGTCACCATCGCCATCGCCCGCCGCTATGTAGCGGCCGAGCACGTGCAGAACACCATATCCACCCTGTCGGTCACGGTGGCCTCCGGAATCGGCATCGGCTACCCGCTGACCGGCATCATCGCCGGAATTTTCGACTACTCGTACGCCTTCTGGTTCGGCGCAGCATTCGTGCTGGCCACCATTATCGTGGTGTGGAAAGTAGTTCCCGCGGGTCCCGACACCCTCGCAGAGAAGCGGCCTTTCGACTACGCCGGTTCCGGCTTGCTGGCCCTTGGGCTCGCTTCCCTGCTACTGACCATATCCGAGGGTCCCAAATGGGGCTGGTCATCTCTCCTCACCCTTGCGCTGGGCGTCTTTTCCATCATCGTCCTGGTCCTCTGGGTACGGATGGAAATCCGCCTTGACCACCCTTTGATCAACCTTCGCACGCTGAAGCAGGGCGAGGTCCTCTTGGCCAATATCTCGGCCATCGCCTTGGGCGCGGCACTGTATA
The DNA here is from genome assembly GCF_052114325.1 of Glutamicibacter sp. MCAF14. Taxonomy (NCBI): domain Bacteria; kingdom Bacillati; phylum Actinomycetota; class Actinomycetes; order Micrococcales; family Micrococcaceae; genus Glutamicibacter; species Glutamicibacter sp. MCAF14. The sequence continues at coordinate 317,545 of NZ_JBFREO010000001.1, read as the reverse complement.
TTGCCATGTCCGTCTCGTCTCTGGTGGCCCAAGCAGATGCCGCGACAAGTTACGGGCTGAGCCTCCCGGTCTTCTGGGCCGGCTTTGTCATCTTCCCGCTCTCGGCAGGCAGCTTGGCCGCCAACCGCACGGTGCGGTTAGTGGCAAAGCGCGTAGGCATCCAGGCCATGCTTCCCATTGGAGCGATCATCATGGCAGCTGCCGGCACCATGCTCTGGTTGCTGCACTCGGCGCTCTGGGAGATCCTGCTGAGCATGCTGGTCTTCGGCATCGGCATGGGCGCCAGCTATGCGGCCATGCCGGCATTGATTGCCCGCAGCGTGGCAGCCCAGGAACTCGGCAGCTCCGTGAGTTTCAACCAGGTGCTGCGTACCGTGGGTTCATCCTTCGGCACTGCGATTGCCGCCGCCATCATCGCCACCCACCCCGGACTCCTTGGCGAAGCCAGCCCCGAAGGCATCAACATGACCTTCCTGCTCGGCGCCCTGCTTTGCATCGTCCTCGGAGCGGCGTTGCTGGCCGATTCGGCACGACGCCGGTTGAGGAAGAACAGGTAGGAAAGCCCTGGATGCAGCAAACGCCTCGGTGCCGTGATGGCAACGAGGCGTTTTCCCGATTTCGAAATGCCTAGAGCTCGACGATCTCGAATTCCAAGAGCTCAGCCCCGGACGCGACCGGCTTCTGGCCTGCGGCGCCGGAATGGGCCGCATCGGCGCGCTGCTCACGCCAGTTCTCGAAGTCCTCGCGCGTTGCCCACTGCGTGTAGACAAAGTACTTGTCTCCGCCGTTGACCGGGCGCAACAGCTTGAATCCCTCGAAGCCCGGCGAGGAATCCACCGAATGCTTGCGTGCGGCGAAGCGCTTTTCCAGTTCCGGTCCGGCGTCGCCGGGAACCGACAGGGCATTGATGACGACAATCGACATATTCAACCTTTCGTGACGGGGCTTCGTTCTGCCCGAAACCCCCGTATCCCAGCCTACGCCCGGGCCAAGGACGCTCCTGGAATTCATGACGGCCATCGCCACGCACAAGCTCATCGGCCGCTGGCACCGGCAAAGAACCATTGGCTGTTGCGCTGATTACCTGCCGGTGGCCTGCTAGCTCTCGCGGCAGATCAGCTTCCCGTTCGGCGCTTGGAAGTCCACATCATTGCCGGCAATGATCGAACGGCGCACCACGCCGTGCAGGGTCTTGCCCTGGTACGGGGAGATCGGGTTCTTGTGGTGCAGGCTCTGGACGTCCACCTCGAAGCTGTCCTCCGGGGCGAAGACCGCGAAGTCCGCATCCTTGCCCTCCTCGATGCTGCCCTTGGCGCTCAGGCCGGCGAGCTTGGAGGGATTCGCACCCATCCACTGCACAACCTGTTCCAGCTTCAATCCGCGCTGCTTCGCCTCGCTCCAGATCAGCGGCAGGCCCAGCTGCAGCGATGCCACCCCGCCCCAAGCCACGCCGAAGTCGCCGTTCTCCACGTCTTTCAGGTCGATGGTCGATGGCGAGTGATCCGAGACGATGCAGTCGATGACACCTTCTTCCAGGCCCTTCCAGAGCAGCTCGCGGTTGTCGTTCTCGCGGATCGGCGGGCAGCATTTGAAGGCCGTGGCGCCGTCGGGGATTTCCTCCGCCAGCAAGGTCAAGTAGTGCGGGCAAGTTTCCACAGTGAGTTTCACGCCCTCGGCTTTCGCCTCGCGGATCATTTCAAGCGCATCCGAACTGGACAGGTGCAGCACGTGCGCGCGCACCCCGGTGGCGCGGGCGCGCTCGATGACCTGGGCGATGGCGGTGTTCTCGGCATCGCGCGGGCGCGAATCCAGGAAGCCGGTGTATTTGCCTCCCACCGGCTGGGGCGAGCTGTCGATGATCTCGGCGTCCTCGGCGTGCACGATCATCAGCGAGTCGAAGGAGGCCAGTTCGGCCATGTCCTCTTCCATCTCGTCAACGCCCAGTGAAGGGAATTCGTCCACCCCGGAGTGCAGCAGGAAGCATTTGAAACCGAAGACCCCTGCCTCGTGCAGCTCGCGCAGATCGCTCTTGTTCCCTGGAATGGCGCCTCCCCAGAAGCCTACGTTGACATAGGCGTTCTTCGACGCGGCTGCGCGCTTGATCTCCAGCGCTTCGAGGTTCACCGTGGGCGGGATGGAATTCAGCGGCATGTCCACAATGGTGGTCACGCCACCGGCGGCCGCGGCCTTGGTGGCCGACTCGAAGCCTTCCCACTCGGTTCGTCCCGGCTCGTTCACGTGCACATGGGTATCAACGAGTCCGGGGAGCAGCACCTCGTCGGCTGCCATTTCGATCACGCGGGCACCGGCCAATCCGGTGCCGTAGGGCTCAACGGCCAGGATCTTGCCGTTGCGCACGCCGATTTCGCGCGGGGCGATGGCCTGCCCCGCCAGCACTTGCTGGCCGCGCAGCACCAGGTCATAGACGGTTTCGGTGATGGCTTCGGTCGATGTGTGGCCAACAGCTTCGTTGATGCTCATGCGGTGTTCCTACTCGTTAATAGCTAAGTGTTCTGGGGGCTTGGCAGCTCTAGGCCAAACGCAGATTGCTGTGGCGCGGGGCACACCCGAATTGGTGAACCGGTGCCCCGCGCCAAGTTTACGGGTTGCAGGTCAGCGACGACTGCCCTTTCACGCACCCACGGTAGCTGAGGCGGCCATCGGCATCAACGCGGTAGGCGCATCGCCAGGCTCCAAAGCCAGGTCTTCGAATTCATTGACGGCGTCCAGTTGCGCACCCATGGCAATGTTGGTGACCTTTTCCAGGATCACTTCCACCACGACCGGCACCTGATGCTGCTCGGCCAGCGCGTTGGCCTGCGCGAATCCGGCAGCGAGCTGGCTCGGATCCTCGATGCGCACGGCCTTGCAGCCCAAGCCTTCGGCGACCTTCACATGATCCACGCCGTAGCCCTTGGTTTCCGGGGAGTTGATGTTATCGAATCCCAGGGAGACGTGGTAGTCCATCTCGAAGGCGCGCTGCGACTGGCGGATCAAGCCCAAATAGGAATTGTTGACCACCACGTGCACGTACGGCAGCTTGAACTGCGCGCCGACGGCCAGCTCCTCGATCATGAACTGGAAGTCGTAGTCGCCGGAGAGGGCCACGACCTTTTCCCCGGGCTTGCCACGCACCACGCCCAGGGCCGCCGGTCCGGTCCAGCCCAGCGGGCCGGCCTGCCCGGCATTGATCCAGTTGCGCGGCTTGTAGACATGCAGCATCTGCGCGCCGGCGATCTGGCTCAACCCGATGGTGGACACGTAGGTGGTGTCCTGTCCGAAAGCGGCGTTCATTTCCTGGTAGACGCGCTGCGGCTTGATCGGGATGTTCTCGAAGTTGGTCTTGCGGTGCCCGGTGGACTTGCGTGCGGTGCACTCATCGGCCCACGCCGAATAGTCGGGCAGGGTGCCGGCGGCCTTGCGCTCGCGCACGACCTCCAAGATGGCGTCGATGGCGGCCCCGGCATCCGAGGTGATCCCCAGATCCGGGGAGAACACACGGCCGATCTGCGTGCCTTCGATGTCCACGTGGATGAACTTGCGTCCCGCGCGGTAGGTGGCCAGATCTCCGGTGTGGCGGTTGGCCCAGCGGTTGCCCAGGCCCAGCACCACATCCGATTCCAAGAATGTCGCGTTGCCGTACTTGGTATGGGTCTGGATGCCCACCATGCCCGACTGCAGGCGGTGGTCATCAGGGATGGAACCCCAACCCATCAGGGTCGGGGAAACCGGGATGTTCAACTCTTCGGCCAATGCAACCAATTGCCCACTGGCGTTGGCGTTGATAATGCCGCCGCCAGCGATGATGATCGGCTTTGCTCCCGAAAGGAGCAAGTCCACGATCTTCTCGGCCTGGCCCCGGGTGGCCGCCGGCTGCTGGACCGGCAATGGCTCGTAGGCGTCGATGTCGAAGTCGATTTCGGCCATCTGCACGTTGATCGGCAAATCGAGCAGTGCCGGGCCGGGCCGGCCCGAGCGCATGATCTGGAAGGCCTTGGCGAAGGTGCCCGGAACCAGTCCCGGCTCCAAGATGGTGGAGGCGTATTTGGTGACCGGCTTGGCGATGGACTCGATGTCCACTGCCTGGAAATCTTCCTTGTGCAGCACATTGGTCGGAGCCTGCCCGGTGATGCACAGCATTGGAATGGAGTCGGCGATCGCGGCATACAGCCCGGTGATCATGTCGGTGCCGGCCGGGCCGGAGGTGCCAAGACACAGGCCGATCTTGCCGGTGGCCCGCGAGTAGCCGTCGGCGGCATGGCTGGCACCCTCGACGTGGCGGTGCAGGGTGTGGCGGATTCCGCCGTGGGCCTTCATGGCCGAATACAGCGGGTTGATGGCAGCGCCTGGCAGGCCGAACGCCTCGGTGGCGCCTTCCTTGGCCAGGATCTGCACGACGGCGTCGATTGCGCGCATTTTAGGCATGGGAATACATCCTTTGGAGCAAGAGTGGGAGAAAGAAAAGATACCTGCGGCGGGAAGCCAAGGTGCATGAGTCACCACAACACCGCTTCCTTGAGCACCAGCTGCCGGCGATGAACTGGAACAAAGCCCATTGCGCGTCGGGTGCGGCGCTCCGGACTCTTGCCGTGTACCAAGGGCCAGAACGCGTCGTGCTGCAACCGATAAGTGCGCAGCCGCCAGCTGAAGAAGCGGGTTACCTCGTTGTTCCCGCCGCAGGAAGATTGGGTGGTTCTAGGCGGGGACCGGTACGTCGATCTTTCCGGCCAGGCGCTGCACGCCGCGGAATAGTCCGGAGTGGTCCAGCGCCCCGTCGCCGCTGGCTACAGTGGAGGTGACCAGCTGCGCGACCAGTGCGCCTAGCGGCAACACAACCCCGGCTTCGCGGGCCGCGGAGGTCACGATGCCCATATCCTTGTTGTGCAGGGCCAGTCGGAAGCCCGGGGCGAATTCGCGGTCCAGGATCTTCTGGGCCTTCTGGTCCAGGACCTTGGAGCCGGCCAGTCCCCCGCCGAGCACCTTGATGGCCGCGTCGGTGTCCACGCCATAGGCTTCGAGGAAGACTACAGCTTCGGACAGGGCTTGGATGTTGGCCGCGACGATCAGCTGGTTGGCCGCTTTGACGGTCTGCCCGGAGCCTGAAGGCCCGACCAGCACGATGGTCTTGCCCACCGCTTCGAGCACCGGCTTGGCCTCTTCGAAGTCCGCTGGCTCGCCGCCGACCATGATGGACAGCATGCCCTCGATGGCTCCGGCTTCGCCGCCGGAGACCGGGGCATCCAGCGGGCGCAGCCCGGCATCGCGGGCCGTGGCGGCCAGTTCGACGGCCACGTCGGGGCGGATCGAGGAGTTGTCGATCCATAGCGCGCCGGGCTTCGCGTTCGCGAAAACGCCGTCCGAGCCGAGAGCGACAGCTTGGACATCAGGGGAATCCGGGACCATCGTGATGATCGCATCCGCGTCGGCCACGGCTTCGGCGATGGAAGCGGCCTTGGTTCCGCCAGCGGCGGCCAGCTCGTTGCCCGCCTTGTCGCTGCGGTTGTAGCCAGTGACGTTGTAGCCGGCGTTGATCAAGTTCTTGGCCATCGGCAGGCCCATAATGCCCAGTCCGATGAAGGCGATGTTCTGCGACATGTGATTCTCCAAAATCTGTAGTGGGGTAGGCGGTTAGGCGTTGGCGGTGGCCAGCCAGTTGAAGGCGGTAGCCGCATCCTGCTTGTACTCCAGGGCCACCTTGCCGGTGTAGCCCAGTTCCATCGAGCGGCTGATCCACTGCTGCAGCGGCAAGTTGCCGGTTCCCGGGGCTCCGCGGCCTGGCGCGTCGGCAATCTGTATATGCCTGAAGTCCTTGGCGTGCGCTTCGATGACCGCAGGGACATCATCGCCGTTGACCGCCAGGTGGTAGAAGTCGGCCAGCAGTGCGATATTTGCCGCACCCTGCGCCTTGACCGTGTTGATGACTTCCAAGGCCTGGGCCGCGGTTTTCAGCGGATAGGCCTCGGTGCCAGAAACCGGCTCAATGAGCACCGTGCCGCCGACCTCGGCGACGCCCTGCGCTGCCGCGACCAGGTTTTCCAGGGCCAGTTCGTCTTGGGCGGCCGGGCTGGCGCCGTCGATGCGATTCCCGTATAGGGCGTTGAAGGCTTTGCATCCGGTGGCCTGGGCGATGGCCACAACCACGTCGATATTTGCCTTGAATTCCGCTTCGCGCCCAATCCAGGAGACAAGGCCCCTGTCCCCTGCCGGCATGTCGCCGGCGAAGAAGTTCAAGCCGTCGAGCTGGACGCCGGCGTTCTTGAGGGAGGCAACGAAATCGTCGACCTGCTTGTCGCTTGGTGCCGCTTCGCTAAATGGCCACCAGAATTCAACGCTGTCGAATCCCGCCTGCTTGGCGGCTTGTGCGCGCTGCAGCAATGGCAGCTCGGTGAGCAGGATCGAGCAGTTCAGAGTGTATGGCACTGGCTTTCCCTTCGAAAACAGCTTCCAAGTATTCCGCTTTATGGAAGTCCACTTTTGCTTTACGAAAACTCTAGGACGAGACGCCAATCACTGTCAAGGTATTTCAACCCCCCTTCACTCAAGCTTGGATACCAGCCCTTCCGCCCATGAATTCCATCGCTTCTTCCTTCTCGGCGCCATAGCAAAGTCCGCCACAAGCACGCCACATTGCGCAGGTTTTCCGTCATCTGCTTCATAAAATCTCTACCCAAAAAATATCGCTGGGTGAAAATCGCATATTCTATTGCGATAATGTGATGCACCGCATACAGTGGTGGCTACTCACCTGGCAAATATCTCGGAGTGCCCCCTTTAGCTCAGGAGCAGCCATCCTTTCACCACAGTGCCTCATGCGCCCCGCGCGGCACGCAGTTCGACTGCCTCGGCCAGCCATGCCCTTGCTTGGTTCGCCGGCAGAGTTCTATGTCAATTTCGGGCAGCCAATTTACCCTTAAGCGGGCCATGTCCCGGTCCAGCGCCTTCGCGCCCGGGAACAGAACGTCTCACTAACCCAAATTCCGTCACCCCGAATTCCCACTACGGCATCGCCATGTCCGGAAGCGAATCAGTGACTCTTTGACAAGGACGTCAACATGCCGCAGGCAACCCCCGAGATGCTGCCCGTTTCGCAGGCCGCACCTCAAAAGACCCCCAAAGCAATCGACCAGGCCAACCCCTTCGAGCTGAGCGCTTCGCTCTACAACAAGGACTTGGCGCCGGCTACCCGCAAGGGACGCACCTGGAACGCCTACAGCATCTTTACGCTGTGGGCCAATGACGTGCATTCACTGGGAAATTACGCATTCGCCATCGGCCTCTTCGCCCTGGGCATGACCGGCTGGCAGATCCTCGGTGCTCTGGGCATCGGTGCGGTGCTGCTCTTCGCCCTGCTGAATCTATCCGGCTTCATGGGCGAGAAGACCGGGGTGCCCTTCCCCGTAATGAGCCGTATCGCCTTTGGCATTACCGGCGCCCAGATCCCGGCCTTGCTGCGCGGAGCGGTGGCCATTGCCTGGTTCGGCATCCAGACTTATCTGGCAGCGCAAGTGCTCTCGGTCATGGTGATCGCGGTTGCGCCGGGAGCCGCGAGCCTTGAGCTGACCAGCTTCCTGGGCCTCAATACCCTCGGCTGGTTCTGCTTCGTGGCCCTGTGGGCCATCCAGCTGGTGATTGTCAGCTACGGCATGGAAATGATCCGCAAGTACGAGGCCTTCGCCGGTCCGGTCATTCTGGTGACCTTCCTGTCCCTGGCCATCTGGATGCTCTTCGAATCCGGCTTCAACGTGTCCATGAGCACCGGGGTGCCGAAGTCCGGCATCGAAATGTGGACCGCCATGTTCGGCGCCGCTGCCCTCTGGGTCTCCATCTACGGCACCTTCGTGCTGAACTTCTGCGACTTCACCCGCGGTGCCGCTACCAAGCAGGCCATCGTCAAGGGCAACTTCTTCGGCATCCCGCTGAATATGCTTTTCTTCGGAGCCATCGTCGTGGTCCTGACCGGAACGCAGTTCTCCATCAACGGCCAGGTCATCACCTCGCCGTCCGATGTTGTCGGGGCAATCCCGAATACCGTCCTGCTGCTGTTGGCTTCGGCCGCACTGCTGGTGCTGACCATCGCGGTGAACCTGATGGCCAACTTCGTTGCACCGACCTACGCGTTGACCAACCTGTTCCCGAAGAAGCTGGACTTCCGCGGGGCCGCTTTGATCTCCGGTACCATCGGCTTGGTCATCTTGCCTTGGAACCTCTACAACTCGCCGGAAATCATCAATTACTTCCTGGGCGGCCTGGGCGCGCTGCTCGGCCCGCTGTTCGGGATCATCATGGCCGACTACTGGCTGATCCGCAAGGCCCGGATCAACGTCATGGACCTGTACCGCTCGGATGCCAAGGGCACCTACTACTTCACCCGCGGCGTGAACTACCGCGCCGTGATTGCTCTGGCCATCAGCTCGGTCATCGCGCTGCTGCTGGCCTTCGTCCCAGCCATGCACGTGGTCGGTCCCTTCGCCTGGTTCCTCGGATCCGCCGCGGGCGCCTTAGCCTACCTGGCGCTGGCCAAGCGCCAGCACGACCTGGCCGACATCGATGGCGAGCCGATCGCCGTGACACCAACCCACTAGGACGGCATCATGCGAATTCTTATTTTGAATGTCAACACCACCGAATCAATGACCCGCGCCATCGGCGACTCGGCCCGCCAAGCCGCGTCCCCGGGCACCGAAATCGTGGAACTGACCCCGGATTTCGGGGCCGACTCCTGCGAGGGCAACTTCGAGAGCTACCTGGCGGCCATGGCCGTGATGGACAAGGTGATGAGCTACCGCGAGCCGTTTGACGCAGTCATCCAAGCCGGATACGGCGAGCACGGGCGCGAAGGGCTGCAGGAACTGCTCGATGTCCCCGTCGTAGACATCACCGAAGCGGCCGCTTCCACCGCCCAGTTCCTCGGTCACAAGTATTCGGTGGTCACCACGCTGGATCGCACGGTGCCGCTGATCGAAGACCGGCTGAAGCTCGCCGGGCTGACCGATCGACTGGCCTCGGTGCGTGCCAGCGGCCTGGGCGTGCTGGAGCTGGAATCCGATCCGCAGCGTGCGGTCGCCGCCATTGTCGAGCAGTCCAAGCAGGCGGTGGAACAAGACAAGGCCGAAGTCATCTGCTTGGGGTGCGGTGGCATGGCCGAGCTCGAAGAACAGGTCAAGGCGGCCACCGGCGTGCCGATCGTCGACGGGGTGCGCGCCGCGGTGACCATCGCCGAGTCCCTGGTGCGCCTGGGACTGAGCACTTCCAAGGTCCGCACCTACGCTCCCCCACGTCCCAAGAAGGTCACTGGCTGGCCGATATCTGTTGAGTCGGCGAGTCTGGCTGCCCGCTAGCTGATGCCAAGCTAAACAGCAGTTACAGCTAAGTGGAACCACAGCCTGCCGACTTAGAGTTGTAAGTACCTCATGAAGGTGCGAGTGATGACATGAGAAACCCCGATGCTTCGGCATCGGGGTTTCTTTCGTCTGAAGTTGTTTTCAAAATTTGCTGCACGCACCAGGAAAGGAATTCCACCAGCAAGCTTCGTTGGGCTGCCGGGGTCCAGGTTCCCTTGTTCAGCTCCGGATGTTGGGCAGACAACCGGTCCGGCCTCCCCGTGAATCAAGAACGCTTCGATCGTTTACCGCTCTTGCAACTCGGCTGAGCAGTGAAGCGTGTGGCTTTAGTCAGCGAAGGATGGTGGCCAGCAAATTTCGAATCGTTCCTTGATCAGTTCCCCACCGGGCTTCGTCGTTTCTTCGGGAGTCCAATCAATACCGATTGATTTCTGGGTTCGACGCCAGAACTTGTCGTGTTCACGACGCCAGTGCTCCAGTGACTGATCACCCTCGCCCTCGGCCGCGGCGAAGTCCGCATCAACGTCAAAGAAGGAAGATCGTTCCACGGAAAGCACGCGGAAGATCATTCGGGGCTGACCTTTTCCATCGCAGACGATGCAGTGGTCGCCAACCTGCGGGACACGCTCGTTATAGAAGGCATAGTCACTGGCTAAAGACGAGGTGGCACGCTTGGTTCCGTAAAGCATTTCATGCAACAGCTCATCGGCAAGCGCAGGGTTATCACCGAAGGACTCTGCAACATGGAACGGCTCCTGGTCCGTTGCAATGCCCGCGCTGGCTAGATACTCCGCCCACATCTCTTGCGAGGCTTCAGCGTTAACCGGCGGCAATTCTGCAACGGAGTTTTCAGTCATGGCTTGATCCTAGCCGGATATTCTTGTCCGCAACCGACCAATTCCTAATCCAGGAAGTGCCGAACTGCTGCAGTTCCTCGCATCTGCCCAAAAGTAGTCCGCGCTTCGGATCGCGAAGAAACCGGTGCCGGAGTTTTCTCATCGCCATCCACGGGTTCTGGAGCCAGTTCTTCCCTGCGCGCATGAGTATTGGTTGAAACAGTCCGTCGTCGCCAGTGAACATAGGTCTTGATGCCGAATATCAGGACGACGGCCAAAACGATCGCCATGATAACGACAGATACCTGCACAACTTCGCCGATCCCGAGCTTGCTGACGTCCTTGGTGACGATGGATGCTGCAGAAATCAGATTCATTTCAGGTCCCGCATTCGACTCGTTGCCCGGTCAGTTCTTCTTCTGCCTGCCAGTCTATGAAGCCGATGCGCTGGATAAAGGAAATTGAGCGAATCGATACGAGTTTGTTACCCGACTCCCAGAATTCTGCAGGCGAGGATGCGGGAACTTGATCGGACGCCGACCTGCCGTTATATCTCGCTTTGGCCCGGTTCCAGTTATCACCTATCCGGCCATCGCAAGACGTACGAAGCTTTGCCCATTCAGGGCCCAGGATGCAACCCCGAGCATCTTTGGGAGAGCACTTGTTCTCGAAGATCCGCGGGCTTTCGAACATTCCAACAGAAATTTTTGCGGTGACTGATTGCCAGGTCCAGCTGTTCTCGAACCACTACCCAGAGCATCGCACCTTGGCGAAAGTCGACCCGTGTACCCAAAATACGAGCTTCGGTGCGCCACCTGCATCGGAATCACGACCAGCAAGCGAAGGCGGATTGGCTGGATTATTCACTTACCAAGCCAAATAGCAGTTCGATCCCAGCGCGCTCACAGTGAAGGGTTCTAGAGTTAAAAGTACCTCATGAAGGTGCGAGTGATGACAAAGAAAACCCCGATGCTTCGGCATCGGGGTTTTCTTATTTCTCCGGCACTACTGACAGATCTGTGCCTTTAACACATGCTGGTGTTACGCAGAGCGTGAAGCCTTACTCTGGGCTAAACGATCGCTTCTAGGATCGGCATTCCACCGTCGTAGAAGTTCACCGTTGCCCGGCGAGCTGCGTTGTTGGCCAGCACGTGCGTGATGACCTCGGCGACATTTTCGCGCGAGGTATTCGGCGTCTCGCCCTGGGCTGGCTCGCCACTGAGGTTGCCTTCCTGATCAGCCAAGACCACCTGCTTGCTGGCCGGCTGCAGGGTCAGGACGCCTGGGCCGAGAATCGTGTAGTCCAGCTCGGTCTCGCGCAAGAAGGCATCCGCGTCATGCTTGGCCTTGGCATAGGTGTAGAAGGAATTCTGCGGATCCAGAGTATCCACATCTACCAGCGCGCGGCTATAGGAAACCATCACATAGCGCTTGACTCCTGCCTGCTGCGCGGCTTTCATCGAGCGCACGGCACCCTCGAAATCCACTGCGCGGGTGCGCTGCTCATTGCCGCCACCTGCACCGGCTGAGAAGACCACGGCGCTGGCTCCCTTGAAGACATCTGCCAGCTGGTCAATATCCGAACTTTCAATATCCAGCACTACCGGATTAGCTCCGGCAGCCTCCACTTCTGCGGCGTGCTCGGCATTGCGGATCATTGAATCCACCGCATAACCACGCTCAACAAGCTTTGGGGCGGCCAGCAAGGCTACCTTGCCGTGACCTCCAATAAGGACTACTCGATTTTCTTCAGCCACTTGGGCCTCCTTCTGATCGGTACTCGTATCTCTCACAACAGCCCTGCCTACTGCACTATTCCTCATAGCTCGGCAATCAGCACGAGTCTGGGCGCTCCCTCAATGCCGGTTAACTTTTCCATCGATGAGCGTACGCTCGGGTGCAAAGCAATCGCACCCGATGACAGGACCGGCTCATGAAGCAGAAAACCCTGAACTTGGAACTAAGCAACGACCAGTTCGCTGATCTCACAAACGCCCTGGAAGACCATCGGGAGTACTTCAAGAAACGTGCCAGCGAAGCCCTGCTGGGCTTCGGACTTGATACCGGCTATTGGCAGTCCCGCGCAGCCGAAGTCCAAGAGCTGCTGCAACTGTTGCAAAGCGCTGCCAAGCAAAAGCAGCAATCCTCAGAATAGGGATCACTGATGGCAGAGATCTTCACCGTGGGCCATTCCGATCGCACGATTGGTGAATTCATCGACTTATTGACCCAGCAGGGCATCGAGCATGTCTTGGATGTACGCAAACTTGCCGGATCCAACAAGTATCCGCATTTCAATGCGGACACCCTGGCCCAGTCGCTGGCGCAATCAAGCATCGGATATTCCCACGCCCCTAAGTTGAGCGGTCGCCGGCCGGTGAGCAAGGAGGTGGATTTCGAGGTCAATGCGTGGTGGACCAACCGCAGCTTCCACAATTACGCAGACTACGCGTTGAGCCCGGACTTCTCCGCCTCCCTTGACCAGCTCATCGAGCTCTCCGCCCAAGAACGCACGGCCATCATGTGCGCCGAGGCCGTGTGGTGGCGTTGCCACCGGCGGATCATCGCCGATCATCTCATTGCTCGCGGCCAGAACGTCCTGCATCTAATAGACGCCCATGAACCGAAACCCGCACAGCTCAGCGATGGCGCACAGCTAGATGAACAAGTGACCTATCCGCGCAAGCCATAGCCTTATTTTAGGTCCGCTCCTTTTATGACGGCCATTTCTGGCACTTTTGCATGCCGCAGCCAAATCAATTAGCGAAGACATCTGGGCGTTATTTGCTCCGAAAATCCCCCAGTCAGATGGGGTAACACTCACCAGGGAGAAATTACATAGCGATACTTTCATTCAAAACCGCTAATTCAGTGACCTAGCTAACACAACTCTGGCTTAGCCTAATTCACTCAGATAAGGCTAAGCTAATAATCAGATCACTCAATAGCGCAACCAATGAAGGTTGCAGTTCGAAGAAGGAACACATGTCCTCCATGAAGCTTCGCGCCGCAGCTCTGCTGAGCATCGCCGCACTCTCCCTGACCGCTTGCGGTTCCGCAACCGACACCGTCTCGGAGGCCAAGGCCGGCGACAGCAAGACTGTCACCATCACCGACAACGAGGGCGAGAAGAAGATCGAGGTTCCTGCGAAGTCTGTCGTAGCCACCGACAACCGCACCTTCGAAACCCTGGATGCATGGGGCGTAAAGCTGACCGCAGGCGCTGTCACCCTGATGCCGGACACCATCTCCTACACCAAGGATGAAAAGGTTCTGGACCTGGGCAGCCACAAGGAACCAAACCTGGAATCGGTCGTTACCGTTGACCCGGACCTGATCATCAACGGCCAGCGCTACGCCCAGCACGCCGAGAAGTTCAAGGAACTGGCTCCAGAAGCCACCGTCGTTTCCCTGGATCCACGCGAAGGCGAGCCATTCAACACCGAGCTGGAACGCCAGGTCACCACCCTGGGCGAAATCTTCGGCAAGCAGGCCGAAGCCAAGAAGCTCGTTGAGGACTTCGAAGCCGCTGAAAAGCGCGTCACCGATGCCTACGACAAGGACCAGACCGTCATGGGCCTGATCGCTTCGGGCGGCGAGCTGGGCTACTCCGCTCCAACCACCGGCCGCACCGTTGGCCCGATGTTCGACTTCCTGGGCCTGACCCCGGCACTTGAGCTTGAAGAGTCCTCCACCGACCACGAAGGCGACGATGTTTCGGTAGAAGCCATCGCCAAGTCGAACCCGGACTGGATCATCGTCATGGACCGCGACGCAGCAGTTGCAGCCGATGGCGCCGAGTACCAGCCAGCCAAGGAACTTCTGGAGAACTCCGAAGCCCTGCAGAACGTCACTGCCGCCAAGGAATCCCAGGTCGTAGTGATGCCAGCTGACACCTACACCAACGAAAGCATCCAGACCTACACCGAATTCCTCAACGATTTCGCTGACGCTCTGGAAGCTGCCAAGTAAGCGTCTTGGACCCCTGGCCCCTAGTGGCGAAGCCGAATTCCGGCTTCGCCACTAGAGCTATTTTCCCACCACATATTTCCACGGCGGCATTATGACAAGCATGACCTCCCCGGCCAGAACCAAGAGCAAGGTTCTCACGGGCAAACTCGCACTGGGCATCCTCGGGGTGCTGGCGCTGCTGGCGATCTCCCTGTTCACCGGCGTCTACGACATCTTCGGCAAGGAAGACGGGGCGACGATGTTCGCCGTTACCCGCATTCCGCGCACCATTGCATTGGTGCTGGCGGGCGCGGCGATGGCCATGAGCGGATTGGTCATGCAGCTGCTGACCCAGAACCGCTTCGTGGAACCCACCACCACCGGCACCACCGAATGGGCCGGCTTGGGCCTTTTGACCATGCTGGTGCTCTTCCCCACCGCCTCGCTGCTGGCCAAGATGTCCGTGGCGATCCTCTTCGCCTTCATCGGCACCATGATCTTCTTCCTGTTCCTGCAGCGGGTTTCGCTCAAGGCCTCGCTGACCGTGCCGATCGTGGGCATCATGCTCGGCTCCGTCGTCGGCGCCTTCTCCACCTTCTTCGCCCTGTCCACCGACAAGCTGCAGTCCATGGGCATCTGGCTGGCAGGATCCTTCACCTCGGTGATCCGCGGGCAGTACGAGGTGCTGTGGATCGTGGCCATCGTGGCAGTGGCCATCTACATCGTCGCCGACCGCTTCACCGTAGCCGGGCTGGGCGAGGAAATCGCCACCAACGTCGGGTTGAACTACCGCCAGGTGATGCTGCTGGGCACCGCGCTGATCGCGGTAGCCACCGGCGTGGTCACCGTGGTCATCGGCAACCTGCCGTTCCTCGGGCTGATCGTGCCGAACATCATCTCGATGGTCCGCGGCGACGACCTGCGCAGCAACCTGCCGTGGGTCTGCCTGCTGGGCATCGCGATCACCACGGTCTGCGACCTGATCGGCCGCACCATCATCATGCCGTTCGAAATCCCGGTCTCGCTGATCCTGGGCGTGCTCGGCGCGGTCGTCTTCATCTTCCTGCTACTGAGGCAGCGTAAAGTTGGCTAATCTCATGACTCACCCCGCCTTGGGCACCCATCACGCCGGACGCTCGGCAGGGCCGCTTCCCACCAAGCAGGTCCGCAAGCGCTACTGGATCACCCTGTCCATCATGATCGGGCTGGCCCTGTTCTTCGGCATCGGCCTGCTCGCGTGGGATAACCCCATGCCATTTGGCTCCGACGGCTTCTGGATCATCGCCAAGCTGCGCGCCAGCAACATCCTGACCATGGTGATCGTGGCGGCCTGCCAGTCCATCGCCACGGTCGCCTTCCAGACGGTCACCAACAACCGCATCATCACACCCTCGATCATGGGCTTCGAAGCCCTGTACCGCGTGGTGCAGACCGGTGCGATCTTCGTGCTGGGCGTTGCCGGGGTGACCTTCTTTACCGGGGTCAGCCAGTTCGTCCTGCAGGTGGCGATCATGGTGGGTCTGTCGGTGGCGCTGTACGGCTGGCTGCTGTCCGGCAAGCTGGGCAACATCCAGATCATGCTGCTGGTGGGCATCATCATCGGCACCGGGCTGGGCTCGATCTCGACCTTCATGCAGCGCCTGCTGACCCCGAGTGAATTCAACGTGCTCACCGCACGCCTGTTCGGCTCGATGGCCAACGCCGACATGAGCTACATGCCGGTGGCCATCCCGCTGGTGCTGATCGCCGGCGGCTACCTGGTGCTGTCTTCCAAGAAGATGAACATCCTCGCCCTGGGCAAGGAAACCACCATCAACCTGGGCATCAACCACCGCCGCGAGGTCATGAAGTCCCTGTTCTTCATCTCCATCCTGATGGCCGTGACCACTGCGCTGGTCGGCCCGCTGACCTTCCTCGGCTTCCTCGTGGCCACCTTGGCCTACCAGCTGGCCGACACCTATGACCACCGCTTCATCTACCCGATGTCGTTCCTCATCGGGTTCGTGGTCCTGGCCGGCGCCTACTTCATCATGAAGAACATCTTCTACGCCGATGGCGTGGTGGGCATCATCATCGAAGCCGTCGGCGGCATTACATTCTTGATCTTCATCCTGCGAAAGGGCCGGCTGTGATTACCCTCAAATCCGTCAGCAAGAAGTACAGCGACACGGTCTCCATCGGCCCGGTTACCCTGGAAATCCCCACCGGCGGCATCACCGCGCTGGTGGGACCCAACGGCGCCGGCAAGTCCACCATGCTCACCATGGTCGGCCGCCTGCTGGGCATCGATGAAGGCTCCATCGAGGTCGCCGGCTACGACGTGTCCAAGACCAGCTCGAAGAACCTGGCCAAGATCGTCTCGATCCTGCGACAGGAGAACCACTTCGTCACCCGCCTGACCGTGCGCCAGCTGGTGGGCTTCGGCCGCTACCCGCACTCCAAGGGACGGCTGACCCAGGCCGACGAAGAAATCATCTCGCGCTCCATCGACTTCCTGGATCTTGGCGAGCTGGAAGGCCGCTACCTCGATGAGCTTTCCGGCGGCCAGCGCCAGCGCGCTTATGTGGCAATGGTCCTGGCCCAGGACACCGATACGGTGCTGCTCGATGAGCCGCTGAACAACTTGGACATGAAGCACTCGGTAGTGATGATGCAGCACCTGCAGCGTGCTGCCCGCGAGCTGAACCGCACCATCGTGATCGTGCTGCACGATATCAATTTCGCCGGGCACTACGCTGACTACATCTGCGCCATGAAGCAGGGCAAGGTGGTGCACTTCGGCACCCCGACGCAGATCATGCAGGACGAGATCCTCAGCGAAGTTTTCGAGACCCCAGTCAACGTCGTTCCGGGCCCCAATGGCCCGCTGGCGGTGTACTACTGAGTTCGCGAAATTTCAGTACAGCAAGACCCCATGACCGTCAGTGGTCACGAGGTCTTGCTGTGTCTCGGCAACTTTGATGAGGTTCCTATGCTAAAACTCGAAGAGCCCCTTCAGCAGGAAGTCGAGTCCGTCCATTCCTCGGCCAACAGCGCATAGGCCATGGAATCCATCCATTCCCCGTTGCGGTGCAGGCTGTCCTTGCGGCCGTAGAATTCCTTGCGCATCCCCACGCGCTCCATCAAATTCCACGATGGCTCATTGGCAGCGAAGCATTCGGCAGTAACCCGGCGCAAGCCAAGAGGGCCGAAGCACAGGCCGATGGCAGCACGGATGGCTTCGGTGGCGTAGCCCTTGCCGCCGTAGGCCGGGTCGAAGCTCCAGCCGAGGTTTCCCTCAACGCCTTTGGCACTCTGCTCAACTTCGCTTTGGCCCCAGCCATCCACGATATTCAGCATGACCGTGCCAATCAGCTCGGTCCCCTGGCCGGTATCCAGTTCCACGGCCAGATCCTTCAGCGGATAGTCCTTCGCGAAGAACATGGCGCGGAAATCTTCCAGTGTCCCAGGACCAGCGGTGATCCACTGCGTAACTTCAGCAAGCTGCCGGTAGCGCCAGATTGCTTCCACATCATCCGGCGTCACCCGGCGCAAGCTCAGCCGCTCGGTGCGTACCGGCCAGCTGATCTTCTTCAGCGCATCTTCCATGTTCCAAGCCTATCCGCAGGTATTCGAGATGAGCGCTAGTCGCGACCGCTTTGCTGCACGTCCCCGTCCTCAGGTGATTTCTTTCCGCGCAGCACCGGCGAGCAAATCAGCACTACCAGACCCGCAATGGGGAAAACCAGCAGAGCCAGCCGCAACCCGATGTTCTCTGCAAGGAATCCGACCAGTGGCGGCGCGAGCAAGAAGCCCAAGCGCATGAGCCAGGAAACGATGCTCAGGCCAGTTCCCGGGGATAAGCCCGGCAGCTTGTCGGCTTGCTCCATCACCGCTGGGACCAGAGTTGCCGATCCGAATCCAGCCGCGGCGAAGCCCAGCAAGGTGCCCGGCACACTGGGGAACAGCAAAGCCAGCCCCATGCCAAGCGCTATCAGCGCTCCGCCGAACTGGGCCATGCTGCGTTGGCCAAAGCGATTGACCATCCCATCACCCAGGATTCTGCCAACGAACTGGGCACCAACCAGGGCGATGAACCCGCTGGCTGCCAGCGCCGCTGGTGCCCCGAGCTCGCCCAGATACAGTGTCGACCAGGAATTTCCGGCATCCTCGACCATAACTCCGGCTACAGAAATCAGCACCAGGGCGCTCATCATCAGCAGCATCCGGCCGCGGGATCCTGCTGGGCTCGCGGTCCGGACGGTTCCGGCAGCCGGTGGAGCAACAGGTTCGACGACTGCCTGTTCAGCGGTTCGAGGCAGGCAGAATTTCAATGCGATCAGTGCCACCACTGCAAACAGCGCCATCGATATGCCCAAATGCACCGGCAGCGACAGGTTCAGCTGGATCGCTCCGGCGGCCATCAAGCCGCCAAGCACCGCTCCTACAGACCATAAGGCGTGGAAGGAGTTCAGTATCGAACGCCCATAGCGCCGTTGCACCACCAGTCCGTGCGCGTTCTGCCCGACATCCGTAATCGAGTCCATGGCACCGCCCACAGCGAAGGCCAGCACCACCCAGACCACCTCCGCGGCGCTGCCGGCGGCGAGCAGCGCCGTCCCGGTAGCCATGGTGCCGAAGACGGCGACCCGGGCCGAACCGAAACGGCGGACCAGCGCACCTGCGGCCAACCCGGCAAGGATCGCCCCAATGGGCCACGCGGTAACCAGCAAGCCGTAGCTTGCAGTGTCCAAGCCCAGTTCCCGCTTCAACTCGGGAAGACGCGGCGCCATATTGGCAAAAAGCGCTCCATTGGTGAGGAACAGGGCAGCGACTGCTGCACGGGCGCGGGAGTTTGCACTGGATTCGGTGGCTGTCATGGGGCCTTTCACCGCAGCTGGCTGCGGACTGATCACTGGCGAATGCTGCAATGGCATCCAGCGTCGAGAGTACCAGTGCCGCTGCGGCTGCATGGCGGCACCGTGCCGATAAGCCCGGGAGTTGGATTTCTCCGGATGGTCAGCCCTCCAGCCAGCTCACCTCTCCGGTCTCCAGGTCGTAGACCGCCGGCACCACCCGGGTCCGCTGTTCTTCCACCGCCTTGCGGATGATGGCAGAGCGCTCGAGCAGCTGCTCAACCACGGCGTGGGCATTGGCCTGCACCACCGTGTCCACCGCTTCGCTTCCCGAACCCTCGACTCCTGCTGTGCGGGCTACGGGTGCAATCTGTGCTGCGAAGTCTTCCATCTCGCCAGGCAAGCGCGGATTCCCGGCGTCTTTCTCCATCGCCTTCAGCGTGCCCGTCACCGCGCCGCAGGCGGTGTGCCCGAGGATCACCAGCAGCGGTACCGAATACGGACTGGAGACAGCGAATTCCATGCTGCCCACCAAGGTGTCATCGAGCACGGCACCGGCTGTCCGGGTGACGAACAGGTCTCCGATCCCCTGGTCGAACAGGAGCTCGGGGGTGACGCGGGAATCCACGCAGCCGTGAATCAATGCGAAGGGGCTCTGATGCTCGGCTTGCTCGCTGCGCCGGTCAATTGCCTGGTTGGGGTGCTCCGGCTTGCCGGCGCAATAGCGCTGGTTTCCGGCGCGCAGCACCTGCAGCACTTCGTCGGGGGCCTGCGGCGGTTCGGCCAGATGCGCGCGGTCCGCGTCGGGGGCTTGCGGCGAAGCGCAGGCTGCCAGTCCGGCCAGGGCAAGGAGCCCGGAAGCGCCGGCGAGCAGACCGCGGCGCGAAGGGCCGGTCGAGGTTGCATCGTTGCATTTGGGGGTTGCTGATTCGGGTTGCGGCATCATGCCTTCCTGTGGCGTCTGATGAGCTGAAAAGCCGGATTATCTTTAGCTTGTCAGTAAATAACAACAAGCAGTCTATTGTTATGCATTTGATTCATGAATAGCAGGCGTCATATTTCGGCGGGATTCAATATGCCAGCAACTGGAGGCTGTGATTGACACCACAGCCGTTCTTCGGTTGGATGGAGACTGTCAATCGATTGATTGGCTTCTGAGTCACAGGGTGGTGTCCATGGAACTGGGAAAGGTCCAGCAAGCAGCCGTAGCCTGCTTTGCCCAGCGTGGCTTCGCTGCCACGGGCATCCGCGAACTGGGCAGCGCCGTGGGACTGAACTCGGCCACCCTCTACCACTACGTCGGCGGCAAGGAAGACCTGCTGCTGGGCATCATGAACGACTGCCTGTCCGCCATGATCTCCGGCGCCAAGCAGACGCTGGACGGCAGCACCGATCCGGTGCGCCAGCTCGCCTTGCTCGTTGCCTTCCACGTCGGATTCACCGCCACCAACCCCAGCACCGCACGCGTCACCGAATACGAGATGCGCGCGCTGTCACCCGCCGCCCGCGAGCAGATGCAGGCGCTGCGCGACGCCTACGAACAGCTCTTCGCTGACGCGCTGCAGGCCGGCGAGCGCCAGGGCAGCTTCAACACCGTGGATCTGGGCATCGCCCGCCTGGCCCTGATGGAAATGGGCACCGGCGTCTCGCACTGGTACCGCAAGGACGGGCGGCTTTCGCTGTCCGAGGTGCAGCTGAACTTCATCTCCCTGGCCATGCGCATCCTCGCGGTACCCGACGAATTCCCGCTGCCACCGCAGCAGCTGCCCGTACCCCAGGTAATCGCCAGCGAACCGAGAAGCAAGGACTGACTTCGTGAAGACCCTTTCCTCCCAACTGAACCCCGAGCAGTTCGAACGCAACGCCGCCGACCAGGCGCCGCTGCTGGCCGAACTGCATGAACGGCTGGAACGCGCCGCGCGCGGCGGTTCCGAGAAGTCCCGGCAACGGCATGTGGATCGCGGCAAGCTGCTGCCCCGCGAGCGGGTGGACGCGCTGCTGGATGACGGTTCGCCCTTCCTGGAAATCGCCCCGCTGGCCGCCGAGGACATGTACGACGGCGCGAGCCCCGGTGCCGGAGTAATTGCCGGCATCGGCCTGGTGCATGGGCGGCACGTGCTGGTCATCGCCAATGACGCCACGGTCAAGGGCGGCACCTACTTCCCGATGACAGTCAAGAAGCACCTGCGCGCCCAGGAAATCGCGCTGGAGAACAACCTGCCGTGCATCTACCTGGTGGATTCGGGCGGAGCCTTCCTGCCGATGCAGGACGAGGTGTTCCCGGACCGCGAGCACTTCGGGCGCATCTTCTACAACCAGGCGCAGCTTTCGGCCCGCAAGATCCCGCAGCTGGCAGCGGTGCTCGGTTCCTGCACCGCCGGCGGCGCCTACGTCCCGGCGATGAGCGACGAGACGGTGATCGTGCGCAACCAGGGCACGATCTTCCTCGGCGGCCCGCCGCTGGTGAAGGCTGCCATCGGGGAAATTGTGACCGCCGAGGAACTGGGCGGCGGCGACCTGCATGCCAAGACCTCCGGGGTGGTGGACCACCTGGCCGAGAACGACGAGCACGCGCTGATGATCATCCGCGATATCGTCTCCACCCTGCCGGCCAACCCGGCCCCAGCCTGGTGCATCGAGGAGCAGGTGGCCGAGCCGCTGTACCCGGGCAGCGAACTGGCAGGTGTGGTGCCGGTGGATGTCAACGCCCCCTACGACGTGCACGAGGTCATCGCCCGCATCGTCGATTCCAGCAAGTTCCACGAGTTCAAGGCCGAATACGGCACCACCCTGGTCACCGGCTTCGCGCGCATCCACGGCCACCAGGTGGGCATCATCGCCAATAACGGCGTGCTGTTCTCCGAATCCGCGATGAAGGGCGCGCACTTCATCGAGCTGTGCGACCAGCGCGGCATCCCGCTGCTCTTCTTGCAGAACCTCGCCGGGTTCATGGTGGGCCGCGACTACGAAGCCGACGGCATTGCCAAGCACGGGGCGAAGATGGTCACCGCGGTGGCCACCGCCCGGGTTCCCAAGCTGACCGTGATCATCGGCGGCTCCTTCGGGGCTGGCAACTATTCGATGTGCGGCCGGGCCTATTCCCCTCGCTTCTTGTGGATGTGGCCGGCTGCGCGCATTTCGGTGATGGGCGGCAATCAGGCCTCCTCGGTGCTCTCCACCATCAAGCGCGATGGCATCGAAGCGGCCGGCGGCAGCTGGAGCGCCGAGGAAGAAGAAACGTTCAAGGCGCCAATCCGCGAGCAGTACGAAACCCAGGGCAACCCGTACTATTCCACCGCCAGACTATGGGACGACGGGGTCATCGACCCCGCCGATACCCGCCGGGTACTCGGCCTGGCCCTGGATGTCTGCGCCCGCCAGCCACTGCCGGAGACCCAATTCGGCCTGTTCCGGATGTAGCGCGAGGAAATCATGATGAAGACGAAACTTTTTGATACGGTCCTGATCGCCAACCGCGGGGAAATCGCGGTGCGCATCATCCGCACCCTGCGCCGCCTGGGCATCGAATCCGTCGCCGTGTACTCCGACGCCGATGCCGGAGCCCTGCACGTGGCCGAAGCCGACCGCGCGGTGCGCATC
Organism: Glutamicibacter sp. MCAF14; assembly: GCF_052114325.1. Taxonomy (NCBI): domain Bacteria; kingdom Bacillati; phylum Actinomycetota; class Actinomycetes; order Micrococcales; family Micrococcaceae; genus Glutamicibacter; species Glutamicibacter sp. MCAF14. The sequence goes on along the minus strand of NZ_JBFREO010000001.1, from coordinate 294,982 downwards.
GGCGCGGCACCGGCCAACGAAAGCTACCTGGATATCGACGCGGTGATCTCCGCCTGCAGGCGCACCGGCGCCCAGGCGGTCCACCCGGGCTATGGTTTCCTTTCCGAGAACGTGGACTTCGCTCGGGCCTTGGAAGCTGCCGGCATCACCTTCATCGGCCCGCCGGTGAACTCGATCAACCTGATGGGCGACAAGATCCGCTCCAAGAACCACGTGCTCTCCCACCAGGTGCCGGTGGTTCCCGGCATCGCCGAACCCGGCCTGGACGACGAGCAGCTGCTCGCGGCCGCCGCGGATGTCGACTTCCCGCTGCTGATCAAGCCCTCGGCCGGCGGTGGCGGCAAGGGCATGTTCGCGGTGGAATCTGCCGAACAGCTGCCCGAGGCGCTGGCCAGCGCCCGGCGCACCGCACGCAACGCCTTCGGCGATGACACCCTGTTCCTGGAACGGCTGGTGCGCAATCCGCGCCATATCGAAGTGCAGATCCTGGCCGACGCGCACGGGAACACCGTGCACCTGGGCGAACGCGAATGCTCCTTGCAGCGCCGCCACCAGAAGGTCATCGAGGAAGCCCCGGCCCCGTTGTTGGAGAACCTGGAGCGCGGCGTGCAGATCCGCGAGCGGATGGGCGCCGCCGCGGTGGCCGCCGCGCAATCGGTGGGCTACGTCGGGGCCGGAACCGTCGAGTTCCTGGTCAGCGACCAGAACCCCGACGAGTTCTTCTTCATGGAAATGAATACCCGCCTGCAGGTGGAGCACCCGGTCACCGAGGAAGTCGTGCGGGTCAATGGCGAGAAGCTGGATCTGGTCCAGTGGCAGGTGCGCATCGCGGCCGGCCAGGCGCTGGACTTCACCCAGGACCAGGTGGCGCTGTGCGGCCATGCAATCGAGGCCCGGCTCTACGCCGAGGACCCGTCCTCCGGCTTCCTGCCTTCGGTGGGCACCGTGCTGCGCGTGAGCGAGCCGGGGAATGTCCGCGTGGATTCCTCGCTGCGCGACGGACTGGAGATCAGCGCCCACTACGACCCGATGCTCTCCAAGCTCATCGCCTGGGGCGGGGACCGCACCGAGGCGCTGGCCCGGCTGGATAAGGCCCTGGCCGGCACCGTGGTGCTGGGCGTGCTGACCAACAGCGAATACCTGCGGCTGCTGCTGGCCGACGAGGATGTGGCCGCCGGGCGTCTGGACACCAACCTGATCGAGCGGAAGCTGGACCAGTTCGCCTTCCGCCAGATCAGCGAGCGCGAACTGGCACTGGCAGCTCACCTTGAGGACCAGCGGATTCCTGCGGAGAATACGCCGTGGGGCCTGCGCGATGGCTGGCGGGCCCAGCAGCGCCAGGCCAGCATCCAGCACTTCGACGCCGAGGCGGCCGAGGGCAGGACCGCGCTGCTCAGGGATCCGGATGCGAGCCGGGTGCACGTAGGCGGCGAAGAATTCACGGTGCGCCAGGAACCGGATGGAGCCCTGTCCGTCAACGGCCAGCGCACAGCACTCCAGCACGCCTTCGCCGAAGACGGCACGCTGTGGCTGTGCGAGGACGGGTGGACCGCGGCGGTGCGCAAGCTTTCCCGCGAAGAAGTCCTCGAACGCCAGCTGGCCACCCTCGCCATCGAGTCCGGGGCCTTCTCCCCGCATGTCGAATCCCCCATGCCCGGCACCGTGATCAGCGTGCAGGTTGCCGATGGCGATGAGGTCGCCGCCGGCCAGCTGCTGCTGAGCATCGAGGCGATGAAGATGGAGCACCAGCTGATCTCCCCTGCCGATGGCATCGTTCGGATGACCGGCCTGAAGTCCGGGGATCTGGTCAAGGCCAAGCAGGTCGTGGCCACCGTGGAAGCCACCGGGACAACCAAGCCAACCGAAGCACAGCAGCAGGAGCAGGACGCATGAGCGAGAAAACCCCTACCCGCGTCGAGCAGCGCGGCCTCTACTTCGACGAGCTGCAGCTCGGGGCCACCTACGTGCACAAGCCCGGGCGCACCCTAACCGAGGCGGACAACGTCGCGTTCACGACGATGACCATGAACAACCAGGGCCTGCACCTGGATGCCGCGTGGGCTTCCACCCAGCCCTTCGGCAAGCCGCTGGTCAATTCGCTGCTGATCCTGAGCACCATGATCGGCCAGTCGGTGGGCCAGCTGACCGAAGGCACCATTGTGGGGCAGCTGGGCATCAATGACGTGCGCTTCCCGCACCCGATGTTCCACGGCGATACGCTCTACACCGAAACCGAGATCACCGCACTGCGCGAATCCAAGTCCCGCCCCGGGCAGGGCCTGGCGTCCATGACCCACACCGGCCGCAACCAGAACGGCGACATCGTGGCCACCGCCACCCGAACCTGCCTGATGTGGACCCAGCAGGCGCACCTGGATTCGCTGGAAGCCAAGGGGGAAAGCTCCAATGGCTAGCTTCCTGATGGGTCCTTCCCTGCTGTTCTGCCCGGCCGACCGGCCCGAGCGCTATGCCAAGGCGGCGCAGCGTGCCGATGCGGTCATCATCGATCTGGAAGATGCGGTGGCACCGGCTAAGAAGGAGGCTGCCCGCAGAGCCTTGGTGGAGACCCCGCTGGATCCCGAACGGGTGATTGTGCGCGTGAACCCGGTGGACAGCGAGCACTTCACCAAGGACTTCGAAGCGCTGGAGCAGACCTCCTACCGCACCGTGATGCTGCCCAAGTGCGAGTCCGCGGAGGAACCGTCCGCGCTGGCCGGATACGACGTGCTGGCGCTATGCGAAACTGCCAAGGGCATCACCAATGCCTCGGACATTGCCGGGGCGCAGAATGTCGTCGCGCTGATGTGGGGCGCCGAAGACCTGATCGCCTCGCTCGGCGGCACCTCCTCCCGTGGCGAGGACGGCAGCTACCGCGAGGTGGCGCGGTTCGCGCGATCGCAGGTGCTGCTGCATGCGGCCACCCACGGCAAGGCGGCAATTGATTCCGTGTACCTGGACATCCCCGACCTGGAAGGCCTGGGCGCAGAGTCCCGCGATGCCAAGGCCTCGGGATTCGCGGCAAAGGCCTCGATCCACCCCAACCAGATGCCGGTCATCCGCGGGGCGTTCGCACCGACCGAAGCAGAACGGGAACGCGCACGGCGGATCCTTGAAGCCGCAGAGGCAAATCCGGGAGTTTTCGCTTTCGAGGGGCAGATGGTCGATGAGCCGCTGCTGCGCCAGGCCCGGGCCACCTTGGGCAAATAAGCTGTTTCCCTCCATGGGCTAAAGTGTGTAGCAATTACAGCCGACAGCTGGCCAACGGAGGTTCACATGCCTGTCGTGAAGAAACCCGGAGCCGATACCCTGGTGTATTTCTGGTTTGCGGTTGGACTGGCCGTGTTCGGCATGGTCATCCAGCAGATCGGCGCCATCATGATGCTCAAGGGCGCGCTGGAGCTGAACATCCTGGAAGTGACCACGCTTCACCTGGTCGCATGGGGCTGCTACACCGGAGCCCTCATCTTCACCATCGTGGTCATGCACAAGGCCATTGCCATGCTGATTTACCTGGTGCATCACCATCGTCCGCTGCCGCCACGAACGGGGGCGGTGATCCGCGATGCCCCGGTAACGGCCCAGACCCCCGATACGGCCACTGCCGGGCAGGCACCCGGTGCGGCAAAGGCCATGGAAGATCCACTGGGCAAGGAAGAGCCGCCCTCCGGGGCCAAGCTAAAAACCTTTCCGCGGCAGGCGCTGGGTGCAGTGCAACCACAGGACCAGCAACAGGGCGCCAAGCACCAAAACACCCGAAACGGCAAAGACCTCGCGTAGCGAGTAAGCGGAGGCAACCAGACCCAAGACCCATGCGCCCACGGCGGTGCTCACATCCAAAGCGAAGAAGTACGTGGCGCTGGCCCTGCCGCGGGCTTCCGGTTTAGCGCTGAGTACCGAAATTGAATTCATCGCCGGGCTGACCACGCCAGCGCCGAGGCCAAAGCAGGCCCCGGCGATAATGAGCATGGCCATGGAGGCCGAAAAGTAGATCAGCGCCATCGAGCCGGCCGAGAACAGCACGCCGAAGCACACGATCGCAGTCAACGACATGCGACGGCGCAACCACCCCATGAGCAAACGGGAGATCGCCAACGCAACACCGCTGGCGACGAAGAATAACCCCACATTGCCCAGCCCTTGCTGTTGCCCATAAGCGGCCAAGAAGGTGTTCACGCAGGTCGTGCCGAACATGAAGCACAACATGACGGTGGCAGGACGCGAGGCATCCTTTTCCACCAGTTGCAAGAATCCGCGATTGGCCGCCGAGCCTGCATCGCGAATCATCCCCTTTTACGGCGAATTCGAGCTGAACCGGTAGTTCCACTGTACGCCCGCTGGCGGCAAATGGATCCCGGTGATTTTCCGCTGCTTTCGCCCCTCACCGGCACGCAGCCGCTAGTTCGGGCCGAGCACCAGGAACAGCGCAGATCCGCCCAGCGCACAAAGCGCCAGCGTGGTCATCAGCACCGCCACCACGTCCGCCTGGACCTTCTCGTGCTTGACCCCGAGGGCCATGCGCCGATACCGCGCACGCTGCGAGAGCAGGATCCCCAGAGCCATCGACGAGGACACCGCGATCAGCAGGATCATGCCGATGCCGTAGTGCGGCAGCCAACGCAGGAAAACGGCCGAGACCACGAGAAAGGAAACCATCGTGCGATTCCACGCGAAGATGGTCCGCTCGGGCTGCAGGCCCGCATCGGCGATCTCGATGGGCTCGTCTTTCACGAGCCGAGGGACCAGAAGATCATGGCGATGGCCGCCAGCGAGGCCACCACTGCACCGAAGGCCAGCAATGGGACAATGGCGGGAATCGGCAGCGGGCGCCCGGTGCGCATGCTGCGTTCCACGCGGACCCAGCGCACGGCAGCTCCTGCGGCGATCAGGATGCCGACGCCGATCACCAGCACCGCCAGCCAGGTGCGCAGCGGCGAGGGGAAGGCCTCGGCAGCGAAGGCCTCCAGCGCGGTGCCGCCCGCGAGGAATGCCAATGAGGTGCGGATCCAGGCCAAGAAGGTGCGCTCGTTGGCAAGGGTGAAGCGCGGGTCAGGTTCACTGCCCTGCGGCAATAGCCAGCGTGAAATCCGGCTGCGTTCTGGCTCGGCCATGACCCTCCTTGGTTTGCATCGTTGCTATGAGCATACCCAACCGATTATCGGTTAAACCTATTTAGTTGGTTGATAAAAACAGTTTTACGAATGTGATCCAGCGCATAAGAATGGAATGCAGCACTTGAACCAAAGAAAGGGCGCATTCCATGGCCTCCACCAATCTCAATCCCCGCGTCGTTACGCTGGGCACCGCCGGCGGACCACGCTGGTGGACCGGCGAGAACGCAGGCAAGCGCGCGGGAATTTCCACCGCAGTAGTCGTGGGCGAGAGCGTCTACCTGGTGGATGCCGGAACCGGCGTGGGCAACCAGCTGATGAAAGCCGGCTTCACCCCTGCGAACCTGCGCGGCATCTTCCTCACGCATTTGCACTCCGATCACACCATCGATCTGGCTTCGCTGGCCATCTTCGGGATGTTCACCCTGCCAGCCGGCAAGGCTCCGATTTCCATCATCGGCCCGGGCGACCGCGGCGCCCTGCCGCCAGCGTCCCCGCGCGCCGCCACCGCCCCGCGGCCGCTCTACCCGCAGAACGCGACTCCGGGAACCGCCTCGATGTTCGACCACCTGATGCAGGCCTACGCCACGGACTTGAACGACCGCGTGATCGACGCCCTGCGTCCCTCCCCGCTGGACCACTTCATCGCCTCGGACATCGAGCTTCCGGCCGGCACCGGGTACCACCCCAACGAGAACCCGACGCCGAAGGGGTTCACGCCGTTCGAGATCTACCGCGACGAGCTGGTCACGGTGACTGCAACCCTAGTCAAGCACCCGCCGATCGCTCCGGCCTTCGCCTTCCGCTTCGATACCGCAGAAGGCTCGGTGACCATTTCCGGAGACACCGCGCCCTGCCAGAACCTGGTGGCCCTGGCCCGGGATACCGACCTGCTGCTTCATGAGGCCATCGACTTCGACTGGGTGCAACGCGCCTACGGTTCGGTTGGCACCTTGGAAGCCCAGGCTTCGATGGACCACCACCGCGCCTCGCACACCTCGCCGGAGCAGGCGATCGAGATCGCGCACCAGGCCGGGGCGAGCACCCTGGCCCTGCACCATCTGGTCCCCGGAACTACGCCTTTGCAGGTCTGGGAAGCCCACGCCGCGAAATTCTCCGGCAACTACCTAGTGCCCAACGATCTGGACACGATATCCTTTTCCCGCGTCAACAGTGAAATGGCGGCAGTACGATGAGCAGCACCCTGAATAATGGCAACGGCGTGGAGGCACAGGCGTTGGTTCCCTCGCTGAAATCCCCGCAGATGCGCCGGATCCTGGCTTCCAGCTTCATCGGCAGCGCAATCGAATTCTACGATTTCATCCTCTACGCCACGGCGGCCTCGCTGGTCTTCAACAAGGTCTTCTTCGTGGGCCTGACCCCGGGCGTAGCCATCTTCGCTTCCTTTGCCACCTTGGCCGTGGGCTATCTGGCCCGACCGCTGGGCGGCATCGTGTTCGGCCACTTCGGCGACAAGATCGGCCGCAAGGGCGTGCTGATCACCTCGATGGCGATGATGGGCGGTGCATCGACACTGATCGGCCTGCTTCCTCCCACCGCGCAGATCGGCATGCTGGCCCCCATCGCACTGATCACCCTGCGCATCGTCCAGGGCCTTGCCGTGGGCGGCGAATGGGGCGGCGCCATGCTGATGGCCCTCGAGCACGCACCGAAGGAACGCCGCGGTTTCGCCGCGAGCTTCGCGAACATGGGCGGCCCGGCCGGCGCCGTGATGGCTACCTTGGCGGTCTCCGCCGTCTCCATCATGCCCAATGAGCAGTTCCTGGCCTGGGGCTGGCGGATTCCGTTCCTGATCAGTATCGCGCTGGTGGGCATCGGGCTGGTCATCCGCCTGAAGGTCACCGAATCCCCGCTGTTCCTGGCCCTTGAAGACAAGGCCGAAGAGCGCAAGACCCCATTCATGGAGGTCATCACCAAGTACCCGAAGTCCGTCATCCGCGGAACCTTGGTGGGCATGAGCTCCTACACGGTGCAGGGCCTGATGACCGTCTGGGCCATCTCCTACGTGGTCGAGGAAGTCGGCATGGACCGCACTGCGGTGCTGAACATCAAGGCCATTGGCGCCGCGTTGACCGTGGTGGGCATCTGGGTTTCATCGCGCTATTCAGACAAGCTGGGCCGCCGCCCGGTCATGATGGTCGGCATCCTCGCCGGCGCCGTGGCCGCCCTGCCGATCATGTGGATGCTGGAACTGGGCCAGCTGTGGCTGTTCGCCATCGCCCTGTTCGTGGCCAACGGCATCATCCAGGCGTTCATCTTCGGGCCGTTCGGCGCGTTCACCGCCGAGCTGTTCCCCACGCGCATCCGCTACACCGGCGCCTCGCTGGTCTACCAGCTCTCCTCCACCGTCGGCGCAGGCTTCACCCCGATGATCGTCGCCGGACTGGTACTGCTGGGCGGCGGCTCACTGTGGATCGCCGGCGCCGTCTGGGCTGGAGCGTTCATTGTCGCTGCGCTGGCCATGCGCGGCATCAAGGAAGGCCGCGATGCCGACCTCGAAGCCGAGGAGATGAGCCACTAGCCTCCTGGCTGGCTAAAGCGCGAGGCCGGTTGGAACCTACGGGTTCCGGCTGGCCTCGTATTCTTTCTCGGCCCCGGTTTCCTCGCAGAAATCCAACAAGGCGCGCAGCCGCAGGCTCGGGCGTTCCGAAGCGGTGTAGGCCACGCAGATGTCGCTGACCCCGACCTCGCCCTCGATCTCCAGCACCGACAACGGCAACCCGTCGTAGCTCAGGTTGACCGGCGGGCGCTGCACCAAAACCGTGTAGCCCAGCCCGCGGGCCACCAACCCGCGCACGGCCTCGAAGCTCTGCGAACTCCAGCGCACCTTCGGATCAAGGCCCGACATGCGCAGGTTCACCAGCTGGTTATCGCGCACCGTGGGAATGTCCAGGGAGACGAAATCGTCGTCGGCCAGCTCGGCCAGCGCGACGGATTTGCGGTTCGCCAGCCGATGATTGCCGCCTACCAGCACATAGGGGCGGCCCGACATCACCCGGCGCCAGGAAACCTGCGGCAGCAGGTGGCGGGTGTGGGTGAGCACCGCATCCAGATGGCCCTTGAGCATGCGCTCCTGCAGCTCGGCGCCGTCGCCTTCCACCAAGGTCACCTGCAGGTCCGGGTGGACATTGGTGAAGCGTTCGCAAATCACCGGGATCCAGAAGGCGGCCAGCGAGGAATAGCAGCCGATCACCAGCGGACCGGAGAGCTTGGTCTGGCGTTCGACAATCAGGTCCTGCACCTCTTCGGCATGGCGCACCAGCGCCCGCGAATCCAGCAGGAAGTCGGTGCCGACAGCGGTGAGCACCACCCCTCGCGCCCGGCGGCGCACCAGCAGCTGGGAGCCGACGGCGCGTTCCAGCTCGTCCATCGACTGCGACATGGCCGCCTGGGAAATATGGCACTGCTTCGCCGCCGCGGAAATGGAGCCGAGTTCCGCTACGGCGACGAAATATTGCAGCTGGCGCAGGGTGTAATTGATCACCCACACAGTCTAGCCAGCGGGCGATACTGCAGCGGCAAAACAGCAGGCCCGGCATCGGCAAAGGACGCTGGACCTGCTGGGGAAATGGAAACTACTTCGAGGCGCCGATCGCCCACACCCGTGGAAGCTCGGTGCCATTGACCGCCAGATCGCCAATCAACCGCGCCTTGAATACCCAAGGGTTGTGGTTGCCGGCGGTACGGGCATTGCGCCAGTGCCGGTCCAGGTTCTTGCTCACGCTCGTGGCGCTGGCAGCCAGCGCATCGAAGGCATGGGTGATGGCGTTGAGCACCAGCGGGGTCAGCACCACCTGCGCCTGGGCGCTGGCGAGTTCGGCGGCGTCATTGGCCGCTTCGTCTGCTTCCGCGCTCGCCTCTCCGGTGTGCAGTGCCAGCGCAGTTTCATAGGCTTCCTGCAATGCTGCCGAAACGCGTTGAACCGTCGCCGCGGCGGCGAAGGATGCAGCGGAGACCTCGCCGATCACCTGCAGCAGCTGCGGATCTTCGGCCGCCACATTGGCCGCTGCATGGCTGAAGGTCCGCTTGCGCGCTTTCAGCTCGGCGGCGAAGTCCCGCTCTGCCGCCTTGGCGGAGCCGGCCAGGACCGCCAGCAGCACCTGCTGGTAGAAGGCGGTCTGGTACTTGAAGCGGGTGTCGAAGTCGATCAGGTCTTCCTCGGCCACAATCGCATCGGTGAAGGTGGAGGTTCCGGTACCCGTGGTGCGCTGGCCGAAGCCATCCCAGTCATCTGCCAGCTCGACACCGGGCTGGTGGCGGTTGACCGCGGCGATCACGCGTTTTCCGGTGTCGGTGCGCTCGGCATAGGTGTCCAGCCAGTCAGCGAAAATCGAGCCGGTGGAATAGTACTTGGTGCCGTTGATCTTGAATCCGCCCTTGCCGTCCGGGGTGACCTTGGTGATCACGTCCCCGACCTTCACCGTTCCAACCTCGGTCCACGAGTTGCCCACCAGTTCACCGGCGGCGAAGCGGGCCAGCCACTTGTCACGACCCGGACCCGGCTCTGCCACCAGCCGATCCTCGACAAACGCGAAGTGCGCGCGCAGCGCCTGGGCGATATTTGAATCAGCGGCCGCGAGCTCCACGAACAACTCGAAGAGTTCGGGCAGGCTCGCCCCGGCCCCGCCGTGCGATTCAGGGACCCGGACTGCGCCGAAGCCGGCGGCAGCCAGGTCGGCCACCGCCTGGTAGGGCAATTCTCCGGTACGGTCGCGTTCGGCAGCGCCCTGCGCGATGTCCGCGAAGAGCGGGTCAAAACGGGCCTTGAGCCCTGCGAGCCGAGTGCCAGTTGCATGTACAGTCATCGTTGAATCCAATCCGTGGGAATTTCTAGGTGTAGAGCGAGAGCGGCTGGGATTCTCCGCGCAGGAAGTACGCGCCGACCTCGATCTTCTTGTAGTCCACCGGGTCATGCAGCGAGTGGGTGCGCACATTGCGCCAATACAAATCCAGGCCCACCGAGCTCGCGGTCGAGGATGATCCGGTCACCTCGAAGACCCGGTTCGCCACCTCGACGCCCACCTCGGTGGAGACCACCTTGGCTTCGGCGATTTCCACCGCCAGCGCCGCCCGCTCGGGCTGGGTGACGTCTCCGGCCTTGGACAGCAGTGCATCGAATTTCCGGCCGAGCTTCTCGACCAGCGCCGCCACTGCGGCGGTGCGGGCCTTGAGCTCCCCGACGGTGCGCTGGAAAATCGGGTCCTGCGAGTAGGTATCTGCCTGCGAGAACAGCCAGGCGTTCTTGCGGCCCAGCAGGATCTGCTTGCCGCGCTCCAGCGCTCCTTCGGCGATGCCCAGGTAGAAGTTGGCGAATGCCAGCTGGATGCCCGGGGTCAGCAAAGTGGACACCGGTTCGTCGGTGACCTCGCCCAGCAGATCCTGCGCTTCGATACGCACGTTGTGGTACTTCAGCGAGTTGGATGCACTGAGTCTCTGTCCCAGATAATCCCAATCATCAACCAGTTCCAAGCCTTCGCGGTCGCGCGGAATGACGAAAGCCAGTATCTGCCCTTGACGCTCTCCTTCGGTGACTTCAGCATTTACCACAATGACTTCACCCACGCCGGAGCCGGTCGAGAAGCGCTTGGAGCCATTCAGGCGGAAACCATCGCCCTCCGGAACGAGGGTCAGCGTTGGATCGACCGGGTTGACCGAGTCGCCCCAAAGCCATCCGCCTTCGACGGTACGTTGCCACCACAGAGCCTGGCATTCCGGGACCGAGTAGAAAGCTATCCCCGACTGGTTCACGTAGTGGTAGGCCAATAGCTGCGAAATGGAGCCATCCGCGGCGGCCAAAATGCGGACTACCTCAAAAGCAGTTTCCCAGTGAGCCCCTGCTCCGCCGCATTCTGCAGGCACCAGAAGGTTCAGCAATCCTGCTTCGCGCAACGCCTGCACTTCGGCGAAGGGCTGGGCGTTCTCGCGATCGCGCTCTAACGCGTCAGTCGCCAGATGCTCAGCCACTTGCTGGGCGACGTCACGCCAATGAGCGAGTTCTGCTTCATCGGCAGTGCCGGTGTATGGAACGCGGGGTAATTGTGTACTCAGGACAGTCATCTTCGTTCTCCTCTTGAGCTATGGATTCCGAAGGATGCAGAAAATTCTGCAGATCCATCGAACCTGGCGTTAGCACTATCTGCGGGAAGCAGACTTGCTGCGGCGTCGCGGAGCCAGGTCTCTCAGCCGCTCTGGATGGGTAGCAGTATCAGTGAAACACCGCAGGGAACATCACGGAAGGAATGCCGTCATCTGGCGGAATATCGTCATTGTTCGACATCTTCAGCGCCCTGCGAATCGGTGAAAGCACCGTCATATTTCCTCATATGTCACCGGGAGCCGAGTACTGCTTCAGGTGTTTGGCTCGCCTTTGACTCTGCTGCCGAGGCCTTTCCTGCATAGGCACCGCGGTAGGCAGCGGCCGGGTGATGGTCAGCTACCCGCGTCTTGCCGGTACCTGCCAAATATTCGCGTAGGGTGTTGCCCTCGTAACCAGCCCATGCCCGTCCGCGCTTTTGCAGTTCGGGAACCACAAGATCGGTGAATTGCTCAAAAGAACCTGGGGTGATCGCGTAGGCCAAATTGATCCCGTCTAGCCCGGACTCGTCCATCCAACGCTCGATTTCATCTGCGACCGTTTCTGCAGAGCCCACGAGCACCGGCCCGATCCCACCCACGCCAAGATAGTCGGCAATGGTGTTTGGGGTCCATTTCTGCTGTGGATTCGCAGTGGTGAAAATCGAGACAGCCGAACGGGCGGCATTGGTTTCCAAATACTGTAGCTCCGCATCGGGTGCATACCGGCTTAAATCAAGACCGGACCAGCCTCCGTAGAACGTCATGGCGCCCTCGCGCGAGGCATAGGACTGGTATTCGCGGTAGAGCTTCTCTGCTTGGGCATCCGAGTCGGCCACCACGGTGGTCATCAGCGCGTAGAACTTGGCTGCGTCCCGGGGCCTGCCCACCAGCTCGAACTCGTCACGGATGGCATCGGTCTGACGGCGGGTGACCGCAGTATTGATCGAATTCAGGAAGATGCCCTCGGCATGCTGCGCCCCAAAACGTCGCCCACGGGAAGAAGCGCCAGCTTGGAAGATCGCTGGAGTGCGCTGGATGGAAGGTTCGGACAGATGAATGCCCGGCACATTAAAGTACTCACCGTGGTGGTTGATCGGGTGCACCTTCGAGGGATTGGTGTAAACACCACGTACGCGATCCTTGATGACTGCGTCTTCTTCCCAGGACCCCTCCCAGAGCTTATAGACCACGTCCATGAACTCATCGGCCACATCGTAACGGGCATCGTGATCCAGCTGACGGGCCAACCCCAGATTGCGGGCCGCTGACTCCAGGTAGCTAGTCACTACATTCCAACCGATTCGTCCACGGGTGAGGTGGTCCAAAGAAGAGAACTTCCGGGCCAGCGCGTAGGGCTGTTCATAGGTCAGCGCGGAGGTCACGGCAAAGCCGAGATTCTTGGTGGCCGCGGCCATGGCTGAAACCTGCATGAATGGATCATTCAACGGCACCTGGTCGGCATCGAGCAGGGCTGGACCGCTGGAATTCTGGTACACGTCATAGATGCCCAGCACATCGGCGAGGAATAGGGCATCAAAGCCGCCGCGCTCCAGTGTCGTGGCCAGTTCCACCCAGTATTCGAGGGTGTTGTACTCATCGGCGCGATTCTGCGGATGACGCCAAAGTCCCGGACTTTGGTGGCTAACGCAGGTCATGTCAAAAGCATTCAGGTGGATGCGCTTGCCCATTATTCACTACTTCCTTTCACGGAGATGGTTCGCGGCTGTTGTTTGACCCCGCGTAGTAACGCGAAGACACCGGTAGCCTTTGGCCCCTTATTACGTCCAAGCACCACGGCTGCGAGCAATATCGCCAGCAGAACCAACCCGCGGGCCAGGTCCTGCCAGAAGAACGACAGACCGATCAGGTTCAGCCCGTTATCCAGTAGGCCGAAGATCACCACACCGATTAGCGTTCCCCCCACGGATACACGCCCGTAACGGCTAATAGTTGCCCCGATAAATACCGCACCGATAGCGTCCATTAAGTAGGCCTGGCCGCTGCCCGGAACATACCCATTGGAACGAGCAGCCAGCACCACTCCTGCGAATCCGGCAATCATCGCGCACAAGAGGTATGCACTGGAAATCAATGCATTAATCCGCAAACCGGAGATTTTCGCGGCGCTCGGCTGCTCGCCAGCCATGGTCAGCTTGCGCCCGTATCGGGTGATCCCAAGCAACAAGGCCACCACGCCTGCAATGGACACGGTGTTGATGATTGCGGCATCAACGTTCAGGAAGTATCCCCTCCCGATCACCGCAAAGCCGTCCGGTACCAGCGGCGCCGACAAGTAAATCGGTGCACCGCCGCTGGTGAGCAACTGTTGCACGCTGGTCCCGACAAACCACACGCTCAGCGTGGCCAGGAAAGCCGGGATCCGCAAGATCACGATCAGTAGTGCGTTCACCAGTCCCACGGCCAGAGCGAACAACAGACCGCCAACCACTGCCACCCAAGCACGATAGCCGTCATGGATTAGCCAAGCGCTGGCCAAAGCACCCAGGTCGAGGGCCACGCCAATGGACAGGTCAATGCCGCCAGCCCGCACCACCAGAGTCAACCCGATAGCGACCAAAGCAAGCAAGGCCACCTGTCCAAGGATCCCAACGAGGTTTCCAACGGTGAAAAACACCGGGCTGAGCAACGAGAAAACGATCAGGATCAGGGCCAATGTGGCCGGAGCCACGAGCCGTGACACCTTGATCGCATGACGGTTCTTCCTGCTTTCTGGCTCAGACGGGCGAGGGGCCGGAGCTGAGGGCGCGGCAAGAATTTCTGTGGCGGTCATCGGTTCTTCCTTCCGCGCAGGGTCACGCTAGCCAGTACCAGCAGGATCAACATGCCCTTGGCCGCACCAACCCACTGGCTAGCGACGCCGAGCGAGGTCAGTCCGTTATCCAGGGCGGCGATGAGCACCGCGGCCAATACGGTGCCAACTACGCTGACCAGTCTTCGACGAGAGAAAATGATGGACATGTAGGCCACCAGAATGATGTCCAGCAGAATTTGCGTACCAATGCCCGGGACTGCGGCCGAAAGCCTCGCCACCATTAGCGTTCCGGCCAGGCCAGCCAGTGCCGAGCCGAGTACATAGCTGGCTAGCCGGTATTTCCGCGGGTCAAGTCCCGCCACTTGGGCTGCGGTAGGGTTCTGACCCACGGCGTAGGAGTTCACTCCCCAGCTGGTTTTGCCATATACCCACCAGCCCAGTGCCCCGATGAGCAGCATGATCCAGGCAGCCAACGGGATCCCCAGGAACACAGTGCCCCGTGCAGTCTCAAAGAAGCCACTGGTCACCGCGATCTTCAGATTCTGGTTGAAGACTAGTTCGAGTGACGCGGCTACACCCATAGTCGCCAAGGTCGCCAGCAGCGGGCGCAGGCCCAGAGTGACCGAGAGGCCGTTGATCACGCCGATCACGGTGGCAACCAGCACTCCATAGAGCACCGCCAGCAAGCCCGGGGTTCCGGCTGATGCGGCCAGAGCGGTCACCGTTCCAGATAGTCCTGCCACCGCACCGGTGGAAAGGTCGATTCCTCCGTTGAGTACATCGTCGCCTCCAGCGATGATCACCATCGCGAGTCCCACTCCGGCAATTCCGAAGACCGAAGCCTGTGTCAGGATGGTGGCGATATTCGACGCTGTCAGGAAAAATGGTGAGCCAAAAGCAAACATCAGCAGTACCGCGGCAATGCCGGCGTAGCCGGTCCAAGCGGCCAGGTTCGGCTTTTTACGCCGTGTACCAAGCGCAGGTGCATCGTTGATAGGAGCGAGCGTGGCGCTCATGCGTTCACCTCTTCGCGTTGTGTTCCGGTTGCTTGACCGCTGGAAGCCAAATGCAAGATACTTTCGGTGCTCATCTGGTTAGATGGCAGTTCAGCGATGATTCGACCGCGATACAGCACCAAGACCCGGTCGGCAAGGCCCACTACCTCTTCAAGATCCACACTCACCAATAGCGCTGCCGCTCCCCCTCGAACCAACTCTGAAATCTGCGTGTATATGTGCGCACGGCTTCCCACATCAACACCAGACGTAGGCTGGTCCAAGACGAGAACGTCTGATCCCTTGGCCAGCCAGCGGGCCAGAACGGTCTTCTGCTGGTTACCACCAGAGAGGCCGGAAGCTACCGCTTCTGGATCGGCTGGACGGATATCCAAGCGTTGCACCAGTTCGCTGGCGGCATCCCGCTCCCTGCGAGCATCCAGCAAGCCCAGGCGCCGTCCGAGCTTTCGCAGGCTTGCAGCGGCAATATTCTCACGCACGGTGTTGCGCAAGAAGATTCCATCTTGGTGTCGATTCGATGGGACGTAGGCGCCGGCACGAGCGACAAAGTCAGCTGCAGAAGTCACCGGTCGACCGTGCAACACGGCAGAGCCCGTGTGTGAATGGAGGCCGGTGATCGCATCGGCGAGCACCTCAATACCTGATCCCACCAATCCCGTGACGGCGACGATTTCTCCGGGGGCTACCGCGAGATTGATGTTGCCCAACTTGCCAGCGACCGACAGGTCCACCAGTTCGAGGGCAGGCTCGCCCTGAACAGGACGTACCTCGTGCTTCTGATGTGAGAATTCATTGACCTGATTACCTAGCATCAAGCCGATGACATCTTCAATGCTGTCCCCGTCCGCGAAGCTGGCATCGCCGGCATTCTTGCCGTTGCGCAACACCGTGATCCGATCGGTAATCTGCTGCAGTTCTTGCAGGTAGTGCGAGATGAAAATAATTCCTACACCACGATCGCGCAGGTGGCGGATGGTGCCGAAAAGCTGTGCGACTTCGTCATTGGCCAACGGCGCGGTCGGCTCGTCCAGGATCAGCACTTTGGGTTCGGCCAACACTGCACGGGCTATTTGGATCAGTTGTTGCTGAGCAACACTCAGCTCATCAACGAAAGCCGCCGTATCCAGCTCCTGACCGGTGGTTCGCAAGATGTCGGCCCGAGCTGCTTCTTGCACGCTACGCTCACGGCGCCAGAGTCCACGGCTCTTGGTAGTTCCCAGATACAGTTGTTCGGCGACGGTCAAGCGACCGGCCAGGTGACGGTCCTGATGGATGACTTCAATGCCCAATGCTTCGGCGTCGGCCGGTCGGCGAATTTGGACAGCCTGCCCAGCAAGGTCAATCTGCCCAGAGTCTAGGGTGTACAGCCCTGTGAGGATTTTTATCAGAGTGGATTTTCCTGCGCCATTCTCGCCCACCAACCCGAGTACTTCGCCAGCCCGCAGTCGAAGTTGGACATTGTCGAGCACAGTGACGGCGCCAAAAGATTTACGTATGCCGGCCATGCTCAGCAGTTCATTAGATCCCGTTGTCATTGCGCACCTGATTCACGTTTTCCTTGTCGACGAAAATTGGCTCGACATAGCTGGTATTCGGAACCCGATCAGTTTGTCCATCAAGGAACAATGCGATATTCGCGGCCGAGGTTGTGGCCATTTGCTTGATGGGTTGGGCGACTGTGAATTGGTATGAGCTCTCTGGATTCGCGATCAAATCCAAGGCTCCAGGTTCTGCGTCCACACCGTAGAGCTTGATGTCGTTATCCGTAGGGTCTATGGCCTGCGCAGCACCAATCAGCGGCATATCCCAGCAAGACCAGATTGCGTCAATTTCACCTGCTGGCAGCCTGCGCAGCTGATCCTGAATCTGGTTTTTGGCATCTTCAATAGTGCCCTCGTACTTGTCCTGCAGTTCAGGGGAGATCTTCTCGATGTTTGGATAATCTTCGAGAACCAAGTTCAAGCTGTTGTATCGAATCCGGCAGGGAGTCACGCCGGGGAAGCCATTGAATACTAGGATCTTGCCCTTGCCATGGAGGTCCTCGGCCATGGTGCGAGCTAACGTGGTTCCTACGTTCCAGTTGTCGCTAGTGACATTGTTCTTCGAGTATTCACTCTGGAAGTCGATGGTGAACAGTGGGATCCCGGCGGCGTCCACTTTAGCCAAGGCAGGGGTGAGCGTTTGCGCATCACCCAAGATCACCACGATGACGTCTGGAGACTGGGTAATCAGGTTTTCCACGTCAGAGACGTGCTTCTCATCTTTGGCCTCGGCCTGGGTAGCGATGACTTCTCCGCCAAGCTCTTCGACTCGTTCTTGGATTTGCTGGTAGATCACACGCGAGTAGTCGTGCAGGATGTCTTTGGCAGCGATGCCAACTTTTTTGCCCTCGAGTGAAGGGACATCGTCAATACTCTGCTCCTCTTGCGGGTTGCTGCTTTGCGCCGCAACCGGCGCTAATTCTGGGCGTGGCTCCTTTAGCGAGCAACCGGTAAGCAGTGTTACTGCTGCCATGGCTGTGGCAAGAAATTTTAAGGTGTTCGGTCGAGTGCGAGTCATGCCGTCCCTCTCGTGGAAATATTGAACCGAGGGATCCCGAACAGAAGTTCACACTTCGTGGCCCGGAAGTTCCATCGATCCTGGCGTTAGCACTACCTGCGGGATGCAGGCTTGCTGCGGCGTCGCGGAGCCAGGTCTCTCAGCCGCTCTGGATGGGTTGTGCTCCGAGTCAACCACTGCCGGCAGCAGTCTTGGAAGGGCACTGTCATACGAGGGAACGGCAGGACAAAATACGTCATCTTCGAGCCTCCTGCCTGCCTGATCGATGGCAGCGCGGCCGTCATATGACCCTTGAATGACGAAATTTGAACTCGGGAACTGCTCTGCCTCCGAATAGGATGGCTGTTCACGGCGAATAGTCAGAACAGGTGGAACGTGGATCCAGCAGGCGTCATCCCCTTCATGCTCGGGTTGCTGGGCATCACTTTGGTGGCAGCGTTCCTCGCACCCATGGCCCGGGATGGAAAGCTCGCGCGCAATGCGGCCATCGGCATCAAGACGCGCCATACCTTGGCCAGCGACGAGGTCTGGCTGGCAGGGCATCGGAAGGCTGCGCCGCTGATGGCCGCGGCTTCATGGGCAGGCTGGGCCATGCTGGCCGGTGCAGCGATTCTCTGCGTGCTGGGCCAGTTCGGTTTCGCCTTCGCCACGACCGGCGCAGGTTATCTGGCCATTATCGTGTTGCTGATGGTCTCGGCTGCCAAAGCGAACAAGGCCGCGCGACGCGTCTAGCGGGCAGGCCTTCGCTCTTCGGCTACCAATTTCAGACACATGCTTAAAGCAACGGATCGCACCATCGGCAGATGGTGCGATCCGTTGCTTGCGCGGTCAGCGTCCTACTACAGCAGTACGGCTCCGAGAATCAGTACGGTCACAAACGCCGCAGTGCCTTGGATGGCGGTCGCCACGCTCAAGGTCTTATACGCGGTGATGACCGGAATCCGGCTGAGTTGCGAAACAACCCAGAAGTACGAGTCGTTTGCATGCGAAACAACCATTGCACCGGCACCGACAGCCAGCACGGTAAGCACCATGCCCAGCTGCGAATCCAAGCCAAGCGAACCGAGCATCGGGGCGACCAGAGCAGAAGTGGTCACCATTGAAACGGTGGACGAGCCCTGCGCGGACTTCAGCGCAGCAGCGATCAAGAATGGCACGGCCAGGCCCAAGCCCAGTCCGCTGAGTGAATCGGAAAGGATCGTGGTCAGGTCCGAAGCGGCCAGTACCGCGCCGAAGCCAGCGCCGGCGCCTGTGATCAGCAAGATCGGAGCGGCGGTGCGCACCGCTTCCTTCATCTGCTCATTGAAGACCGACAGCTTGTTGCCACCGCGCAACAGGAAGGTCGCGGCAAACAGGCCGAAGATCAGCGCGATAACCGGAGTACCAAGGAAGGAAAGGATCTCAAGTGCCGTTCCCTCGCCAATAGGGTGCGATGGCAGCTTTGCAATGGAGGCGGCACAGATCAGTACCAGGGGAACAAGGATCGGCATGAATGCCATCGCCGGCCTAGGCAATTTGCCGAAGCTTGCACGCAGCTGCTCGTAGTCGAGTTCGGCGATGTCATGCTCGTCGTCGCTGGGCAGCGGGGTCCACTTGGACTTGTTGAACCGGCTGGCGTAGGCCAAGCCTGCAAGGGCCGAGATCGCGGCAACTGGCAGTCCGACTGCAATGATCAAACCCAGATTCTCGGCAATGCCGATGCTTTCTGCCGCAGCCAACGGGCCCGGAGTTGGCGGCACCATCGTGTGGGTGGCATACAGGCCGGTCATCAGCGCGATAGAAGTCGCCAGCGCCGAGACACCGGTGCGCAAGGTGATGGCTTTGCGAAGGGAGTTAAGGACCACGTAGCCCGAGTCGCAGAAAACCGGAATGGAAACGATGTAGCCGATGATCGACAGGGTCAGGTTGGGGAATCGTGTACCCAGAACCTTGATCAGTGCATCTGCCATGGAGATCGCCGCGCCGGATTTCTCCAGAATGACGCCGATCATCGTACCGAAGAGAATCACCAAGCCGATATTGCCCATGGTGCTGCCGAAGGCCGTGGTGACCGTCGATGCTACTTCAGCCAGCGGGATGCGGTAGGCAAAGGCGGCAAGGATCGCGGCGCCTATGAGGGCAAGGAAGGGGCTGATCTTGAAACGTGCCGTGACCATCACGATGGCCACCACAAGGATCAGCAGAACAAGTAGTTCATACACGGTAAGTTGGCTCCTTTGCCAATATCGGTAGTTCTCTGCGTCCAACGTGCAATAGTGCAACCGGTGGATCAGCTTGATCGGCAAAGCTGCTCAAGGCTTCGCCTATTTGGCCAGATAGCTAGGGGCAATCCCGAATCCTTGGCACAAATATCGATCATTGTGCCAATACTAGGAAACGGGAACCCGAATACCTATGGGCACGCGACCATAATTGCCTGCACTCAGCAGTTGCGATATGTGCATTCAACCAAGTGTGCAGGGGCTGGGTTTGGCTGTGCGGACGAAAAGTACCGGCAAGTGCAGGGCATCGTGCGGGATTAGAAAATGTCCAATTGGCTCAGTGCCACTCGCGCATAGATTCCATGCTGCAGCTTCAGGAACTGGCTGGATTGCCGAACGTCGATACCGCTGACCTGGCTGATCCGTTCCAGCCGTTGCACCAGGGTATTTCGGTGGATATGCAGATCGGTGGCCGCTTGGCTCATCGACGCAGCAGTCGCCACGAGCAGCAGGGTTCTGGCTTGCTCCGCATTGAGTCGTTGCGCTGTAGTTGCCACATGCTCCAAACTGCGCGCCGGGGTGCGGGCAATGGCCACCGCAATTTCCCTGCTCCACATTGTGCGCTGGGAACTGCGGGGAACGAGGTTAGGGTAGCGCAGCACTGCGCGCAGCGCCTCGGTTTCAGCCATGAGTTCCGAAGCCGATTCTACGGTTGCGGACACCAAGGAACGCTCCTGGTTTGCATGTTCCGGGGCGAACGCGGGTTTGCTGGCTGCGCAGAGCCTCCAGTACGCACCAGAAAGATTGATCCACGAGGTGCGGACATGCTCCTTCGCCGGCTGCTCCAGCAGCGGCTCCTCGACGCTTCGAGGAATCCAGGCCTCAATTTGCTTCGGTCCCCGCAAGCCATGAGCGCTCAGCGAGCGGTCAATGACTTCAGGGGCAGCGCGTCCTGCAATCAAAGCCGAAATAATATCGCGGGCTTCAGTTTCACGCCGGGCACTGCGCGAGTGTTCGCGTTCTTGATTGATGAGCAGCTGGACCGTCAAGGCGATCAGCCCGGCCAAGGGCTCCACCTCATGAGGCGCACCGGTCACCCCGACCACGCCGCACAGCTGATCGTTGAGCGCGAACGGCACATTGACTCCAGGCTGGGTTCCCGCTGACCCGTCTGCTTGGCTGACCCGGATGACCTCGTCGCGCCGAATAGCTTGGGCACTGCCCTCGTGGAGGGTACCGATGCGCGCGGCATCGGTCGAAGCAATGATCACCCCATGGGCATTCATGATGTTCACATTGCGATTGATGGTCGGTGCAATGGTGTCGACGACCTTCTGCGCCAAAGCGCTAGCCAATCGAGGTTGCTCCATTTCACTCATGCCCTCATCTTATCTGTCACACAATACGTGGTGGCAGAAACACGTAAGCGGTTATTGAGGATCTGTGCCATGGCACTAATGGTGGTTATTCGAACCACTCTGCCTTAACCATCCGTGATCAGCTAGGTGTGAGCCGGGTCACGGTTCGCAGATTGACCGTCGAACGCCTCACTGCAGAAAATTTTCCTATCTGGAAAATACATTAATAGCTTGACAGTGCATTGGATCACACGCAATATGTTTATAAGATTTCGGCCAGGTTGCATCCCGCACAAATGCGTTTATTGTCCGAAAAGAACAGATGGGGAGTAGCAGTTGTGAGAAGAATCAGGTCATCCGGGGCGCTTTTGGCGCTTTTCCTTTTATTCATCTGTGCCTTTTTCGGCTACCCGCTGGCAATGCTCATTTATGGCACCTTCCGCAGCGGCCAGCCTGGCACCGAAGGATCCTTCGGCCTCGCTGGAATCGTAGATGCCTATGGTGATCCGGCAACATGGGATACGTTGTGGGCGTCGGTTATTTACGCTGTGGCAGTACAGAGCATTGGCATTATCGGCGGATTCATCTTTGCTTGGATATCCACGCGAACCAAGACTCCCGCTGGCCGATCCATCACTCCGGTCATGGTCACCATCTTCGCCATCCCGACCCTCTTCTTTGCGATCAGCTGGGGCATGATGACTTCCCCCACTGGCCTGCTGACCCTGATTTTCGGTGTTTCAGCCGATGGAATGCCCCGCCTGGATGCATACTCCTGGATGGGCCTGATCGTTGTCAGCGGCTTGAAGAGCATCTCGGTCATGTACCTGTTGCTGCTGGGTCCAGTTCGTGCGCTGAACCGTTCACTCGAAGAAGCAGCGCTGTTATCGGGTGCCAACCGGCTGCGTTTGTTCCTTGATATCAACATCCCAATCCTGCTGCCGACGCTTTCCGGCTTGGCCATCCTTGGCTTTGTTAACTCGCTCGGCCAGCTGGATGTTGCACTGATTCTTGGCGTACCGGCTGGTATCTACGTGTTCCCAACCCAGATCTACGATTTCTTGGCCACTACGCCAATCCGCTACGACTCGGCGAGCGCCTTGGCCTTGCTGCTCATCGCTATCATCTACATCTTGGTTGCCATTCGTTCCAAAGCAATCGGCAATCGCAACTTCATCACCGTCACGGGCAAGGCCTACCGCCTCGAAAAGGAAGAAATAGGTCGCTGGAAGTGGGCAGGCTTCTCCCTCTTCGCTGCCTACGTCACGATTGCGCTGGTACTCCCCCTAGTACAGCTGATCATCGGGTCCTTCCAACCCGTACTCGGCGTCGCTGGATTCACCTTCAAGCACTATATAGGGCTATTCGATTCGTCAAAGGTTGTCAGAGCGCTGGAAAACACCTTGGTCATGGGCGTTATAGGCGGCTTGTTCGCCACCATCTTGGCCGTCCTAATCAGCTACGTGGCCTTACGCAACAAGAGTCGCTGGGCACAAGTCCCGGAAATGATTGTCTGGGCTGTCGTTGCGGTGCCAGGCATCGTACTGGCACTGGCAATCACCTGGGCTTACCTCAGTGTTCCGGGCCTGAAGAACTTGTACGGTTCGATCTGGATCGTGCTGATTGCTCTGGTTATCGTAGTTACTCCAATTGCGCAGCGGGCAACCTCGGGTCCAGTTGGCCAGCTAGGTGTTGAGCTGGAAGAGTCCGCTCGCATCTGCGGAGCTTCCGCACCACGAATGATGGTCACCATCGTAGTTCCGCTGATCGGCCCGACCTTCCTAGCTTCATGGTTCATTACCGGCGTGATGGCCGCTGGCAGCTTGGATATTCCGATTCTCCTCTCCAGCGCCAAGACGGAAACCGTCTCCCTGCTCGTATACAACTACTACACGCAGCTCGGAAACGGTTCGGCCGCCGCAGCTCTCCTGCTGGTGCTCTTGGTTCTGCTGGCGGCCGGAGGCGGCCTGCTCCTGGCAGCCGGAGCGCTGTTCAAACGTCTCAATTACCGCAAGACCACCAAGCGCGGGCGGCTAGTTGACGTTGCCGCTCCATCCCAAAGCTTCGATCCTGCAAATTCCCACGCCATCGAAGTAGACAACGATCCAACTACCCTGCGTCGAGTTCCGACCTCCGCTTCCAAGTGATAGGAAATTCCATGGCACACGTAAGTATTGAGTCATTAGAAAAGAAGTACTCGCCGAAAGCTGCAGCTGCAGTGGAATCACTGGATCTGGAAATCCAGGAGGGCGAGTTCCTCACCCTGCTGGGCCCATCGGGTTGCGGCAAGACCACCACCCTGCGCTGTGTCGCCGGCCTGGAACGCCCAACCGGTGGCCAGGTCTCCATTGGCGGCAAAGTTGTGGACGCACCGGCGCAGCGCATCCATGTTGCCCCGGACAAGCGAGATATCGGCATGGTGTTCCAGAGCTACGCCCTGTGGCCGCATATGTCGGTCGCTTCCAACGTCGCCTACCCATTGAAGATGCGGAAGATCAGCGTGGACGAACGTGCTCGCCGGGTCCGCGAAGTCTTGGAAATGGTCGGGCTGGAAGAGTATGCAAGCCGGATGGCTACCGATCTCTCCGGCGGCCAGCAGCAGCGCGTGGCTTTGGCTCGCGCCTTGGTTGCAACTCCGCAGCTTCTCCTCTTCGACGAGCCCCTGTCCAACCTCGACGCTCGTCTGCGTCAGGACATGCGTTCGGAACTGCGTGAAATGCATAAGCGCGTTGGCACCACCTCCATCTACGTGACACATGACCAGGAAGAAGCGGTCTCCCTGTCCACTCGTATCGTCTTGCTCAACAAGGGCGCTATCGAACAGGTCGGCAGCCCGCGAGAGATCTACTGGCACCCGGTCTCGCACTTCGTCGCTGACTTCGTTGGATACGACAACTTCGTGAGCGCCACCGTTGTCTCCACCGATCAGTACGGAGTCAAGGTCCTGCTTGACGGAACCGATGTCCGCTTGGCTTGCCCGCCACGCAACGACGTGCATGAGGGCCAGCAGGTCGATATTGCGGTCCGCTCTTCCTCGGTGATCCTTGGGCCTCCTGCCTGCGAAAAACCAAACCGGTTCCAGGGTGTCATCACCGACGTGATGTACCTGGGCGATGACTTCATCTACGAACTGCAGTTGGGCCCGCACAAGGTCAAGGTCTCCATTCGCACCGCAGAAGTGGCCAACATCTGGCCAGTTGGCGCCCCTCGGGTCGGCGACTCCATCTCCGGAGCCATCGCTCCGGATTCGCTGGCATGCCTGCCAGCGCTCAATTCCAAGGTACCGGCCCTGGCCTAAGGCGAAGGCCTCGGGAACATCAGCCAAAAACGAAGTCACTCCTCGTCCATCATTATGAAAGGCACGACCATGGGGATCAAGAAGAACAAATTTGCAACCATCGCAGCACTCGGACTTTCCTCCGCTCTGCTGCTCAGCGCTTGCGCAGGCGGCAGCGGCGACGCTGCCAGCGAGGGTCTGGGAGAACGCGAAGGCGTCGATACCGTTGCCGCGCTGGGTGGCGAAGAAGCCAAAAAGCAGATTGAAGAGCAGTACGCCGCTGCCCTTGAAGCCGGCCAGGACTCACTGAACATCTACACCCCGCTGACGGCCACCTGGCCATCGGTTTTCGAAGCCTTTAACGAGCGATTCCCAGGCATTGAAGTTGAGCCGTTGCAGATTGTCGGCGCCGAGTTGGACACCAAGATTTCCCAGGAGCAGTCCTCCGGCCAACGCATCGCAGACATTGTCATCACCGGCGACGTGGGAGCGGTCTCGCTCGCCGATCGGGATTACTTCAGCGAGTTCCGGCCTTTCAATGCGGAAAAGGTCACCAAGGATCCACAGCTATCGCTCGAGACCGGAACCCTCACCCCGGTATCCGCATCTCCACGCGGCCTGATCTATGACACCCGTCAGGATCTGGGCAAGACGCCGGATAGCTGGCAGTCTCTGTTGGATCCTGCCTACAAGGGAAAAATCACCATGACCGATCCTGCCACCGACGGTGGCGGCATGCAATGGGCAGACCTTGTGCTCAATGACAAGGATCTGGGTAAGGACTACCTAGAAAAGTTGGCGGCACAAGATCCCATCATCTCTTCAAGCACCGCTGAGTGCCACAACGCCGTAGTACAGGGCCGCGCTTATGTCTGCCTGATGGGCGCAATGGGCAACTACCTGACCTTGACCGGTGATGGTGCGCCAGTTGAGATCTCCTACCCGATCGAGGGTGGCAACTGGGCAACCTACTGGTACGCCGGAGTCATCGATGGCGCTGAAAACGCGCAGGCCGCTGAACTGTTCATCACCTGGTTGAACTCCCCAGAGGCTAATGAAGTCAAGGCCAAGGCTGGCCACGGACCAATCGTGAACGCTGAAGATCTGGACCTTCCATTCGAAAACCCGGCAGACGTTCCACTGCTGCCGCGTCCGGATCTGGTTGATGTAACTGATCGCCAGCGCAAGGGCCAGGAAAGCGTCAGCAGCATCTTCAGCCGCTAGACATTCTCCGAACGGTGGGTATCGCAACGCGGTACCCACCGTCTTTATATCCCTGGAAGTTTTCACAATGAAAGTGGTTTTACGTTGAGTACTGGAATGACCGTTTATTCCTTGGGAACAGCCGGAGGTCCGCTCCTCCGCCGAGGTCTCGATAACGGCCATCGTCGAGGCATCGCCACAGCCGTCGTCGTAGATGGCAGCACCTATCTGATCGACTGCGGACATGGTGTGGGCATGGGGCTGGCAGACGCAGGGCTCTCGCCAACGAGTCTGCGCGCCATTTTCATCACCCATCAGCACTCCGACCATGTCATCGACCTGAATTCGGTCATGGTGCTCGGCGGCCTCGCATTCCGTGGCAACCCAGAACTACGCGTACGCGTTGTAGGTCCCGCAGATCGCGGCATGCTCCCGGAGGTCCAGCATGCCGAAAAGGATGTCCCGACGATCTACCCTCAATCACCTACTCCAGGCACCAAGGAAATGGTTGAGCTGATGCTTCGATCCCATGCCACCGATCTCAACGATCGCCGGCGGGATTCTGGAGCTCCAGACATCTCGAAAATCTTTATTGGAGAAGACATCCGGCTTCCCGAAGAAGTGGATTTCCATCCCAACACGGCAAACCATCCTGCGATGGAGCCGTTCGAAGTCTACTCGGACAAGTTTGTCACCGTTACGGCCACGTTAGTGCAGCACCAGCCGATCGCTCCGGCCTACGCCTTCCGCATTGACAGCGCATACGGCTCCGTGGTCGTTTCCGGGGATACGGCACCGAGCCAGAATCTCGTGGGCCTGGCACGAGGATGCGACCTTCTTTTCCATGAAGCCATTGATCTCGATTCCGTCATTCGCAGCTATCCCAATGCCACCAAGCAAGAGCTTGAAGCAAGCATGGGACACCACCGGCGAGCCCATACGACGCCTCTGGATGCCGGCGCAATTGCCCAGGAGGCTGGGGCATCCCACCTGGCACTTCACCATTTAGTTCCAGCATCTTCAAACCCCGAAGCCTGGCAAACAGCAATGACGCAATTCCGCGGCAAGTTGTTCGTTCCATGCGATGGTGACAGTTTCAGAATTGACGATGGGAATGTAACTCACCAATCCAACTCCTAGCCTTTTCACAGAGGCACACTGTTCCAGCTCCCTTGACTGCCTTTAACAGGATGCTAGGCTCACTGCAGCACGTTTTACCCACGGAAGGTTTGCCATGAGTTCAGCTATCAGTTACCTGACCGGCGGATTCCTGGTGTCTCTCTTAGTTGCTTTCAACCTCACGTGGAGTAAGCATCTGCCGGGTCTGTTCGGGTCCGTCGCAGTACTTGTTAGCTTCCTCGGCCTCATAAGCTGCGTTTTATATGCCATCCGGAAGACCCCGCGCTCACACAACTAAGGTCTAGCTAGACAGCATTCGAACGGCAGGCCGCCAACCATTTTCCCGGTTGGCGGCCTGCCATTCAGCTATTCGCGTGCAGACACTACTTCTTATCCTTGGCAGCGCGTTCTTTCTCAATGGCCTGAACCTGGGTGACCATATCCGGTGAGAAGGCGTAGAGCTTGCCGTCTGCCTGGTGAACCCAGAACCGTCCGCACAGATCAGTCGTGCTGGCCTGCGCGTTCTCCGGCCACCACTCCGCTTCCAAGGTACGGGTCTTGGATAGCTCTTCGGGCTTCATGTTCTTGGTGCGCGGATCAGAAGCATAGGCCTGGGCCAATTCGGCATCGGTGGGCTGTCCGGTAGTCTTCAGTGCCTTGCACTGCTCGCTATCGAGCTTGCCCTCGTAGTTCATCACGAAGATGCGTTCAGAGCCGGTATTGCGTTGAACCAGCTGCACGTCGGTGCCGCCGGCTGGCACCCAGTCGGGCAGCACGCCATCTTCAACTGCTTTCTGAGAAGTTTTGGCAGTTCGCGTGGTTGATTCGTCGAATTTATCGGAGAGTAGATCAGAAGCGCTGCAGCCGGTGAGCAGAAGTGCAAAGGGAAGGGCGAGCGCGCCAGCGGCGAGGTACTTTTTCTTAAGCATGACTCCATCGTAGAAATTCCAGCGTCCTTGGACATCAGCGATGCGAGGTAACTATCCCGCTTCCTGCTCATACCCTCGGCTGAGACTTTTCCCAGTACCCTCAACCCAAAAAAGCCGATCTCACCTATTGAAAGACTTCGCCAAGAACCACGAATCGCCATGGCGTACTGGTAAATTACCAACGAAGATAACGCTAATTAGGAGCCGTCAACGTTGACCACTTTTGACCCTGCGAGACTTGAATCGGAACTGCGCACCGCAGAAAACCAGCGCCTTTCGGCCATGCTTGCTGGTGACCTTGCGACCCTGGAGAGCCTGCTGGAGCCGGAATTGCAGTACACGCATTCCACTGGTCGGGTCGATGACCGCGATTCGTTGCTGGAGCTGCTTAGCTCAGGGACCACCGAATATTTGGCACTGAAACACGACTTCGATTCAGTCACCCAGCAGGGCGGCCTGGCGGTTGTCGAAGGCACCATGAAGATGCATCTGATTTCCGGCGGAGTGGAGAAGCATCTGGAAACGGTCAACCGCACGGTGTGGGCCAATACCGACGGACAGTCGAAACTTCGCCTCTTTATCGGGGCTAAAGCAGAATAGGACTGCACCTCAACGCTTTAAAACAGCAGGCGGCAAGTTGGATATCCAACCTGCCGCCTACTGCGTACTGGCTAACAGCTCAGGGCTTAGACCTGGCCGCCGTGGCGAGCCACGACTTCACGAGCCAAGGTCTTGCCGAACTCGGTGTGGGCAGCAAGTGCTGCCTGGGCAGCTGGAGCATCGCCGGCAGCCAGTGCCTCGGTCAGTTCGGCGACGTGGCGGTGTTCGAGCTGGCGCGACCACTGCTCAGCGGTCAATGCCTGGCGCCATACGGTGCCAATGCCCAGACGGCGGAAGGAATCAACCAGCTGGCTGGAGCCGGCAACGCCCACCAAAGCGTCGTGGTAGGCCACGTTCAGAGCCAAGAACTCTTCCAAGTCGGACTCGGAAGTCTCGCGCAGGGTGGCCAGTTTCGCGGTGATCTCACGCAGGGTGGAAATGGTTTCTGCTGAAACCTTGCCCAGGTGCGATGCGATGACACCGGACTCGATGGTGGCGCGCGAGTCATAGGCCGAATCGGTCAGCTCTGCGGTGATCGGCTTGGGCTGGTACTTGCCGTTTTCGGTGCGGAAGACCAGGTGCTCGCTTTCCAGCTTCACCAGTGCATTGGAGACATGATCGGTGTCGGCACGAGAGGCAGCGGCGATTGCATCCACATCGAGGTCTTCGCCCAGCGGGCTGGTGCGCAGCAGCACCCAGTTGCGGGTGGCCTGGTAGGCTGCCAATTCCTTGGTTGGCTCCAGACGGCCCATGGTGCCGCGGTAGTAGGCCAGTGGTTCGCGGTCGTGGGCTTCAGCGTGGCTGACCAGCCCCAAGAAGACGGTGTGGGTGCCGCCGGTTGGAGTCTCGGCTACGTGGCATACGATCGTGGCCAGGGCGCCGTCGATCAGCGGGATGCCTTCTTCGGAGAGGGTATGCGGCACGGTGGCGAACTTGTCTTCGCCCTTGCGCCCGAAGTGGAAGGCCAGCGCACCCTGGTCTTCAGCCAGGATGTTGATGCCGAAGACCCCTGATTCCACCACGCGGTCATGGGTGGAGCTGGAGCGATTCAGGCAGGCGAGCATCATTGGCGGTTCCATGGACAGCGAGGATACTGCCGAAGCAGTGGTGCCGTAGAGCTGGCCGTTGACGGCGGTGGTGATCACCGTGACACCGGAGGCGAAGTGGCCTACGACGTTGCGGAAGGTGTTCATGTCGACGGGGATGACCGATTCGAGGTTGGTGATGCTCATGAGAGTTGCTCCTGGTAATTCGGGGTGAAGTTTTCAGCTGGGTCCAGCGTTGCGATCAGATTCCTCAGATCCGGTGCGCTGGCAAGGTGTTCGAACTGGTCAAGCAACACGTCCTTGCGTGCCGCCAGTTCAGGATGCGAGAACTCGAGATTCTTCGAGAACTTCTCAACGACCTGGTCATGCTCCAGGGGTGTGCGCAAGATGTTTCCATCCGGGTGCTCCACGCGTATGTGGCGCACTTCGCCGTTGCGCAGCCGTGCGGTGATTTCTGCGGTCAGCCGCTGGCTGTTGGGCAGGGTGCCGGCCAGTTCAATGCGTCCGAGCATCTGCGCCAGTTCCTGGTCCGCCAGCGCGCTGGCGGTCAGGTGCTCGGGGCGGACCGTCCCGTGGATCAAGGCGATGGCCGCGGTGGCGTGCACCGAGAACAGCGCTGCCACAGTGCGGGTATCCCCGGCTTCGAAGCGTGCTCCGACGAATCCGTTCAGAGTCCGTTCGCTCAGGTGGACGGTGAGGCATTCGATGTCCTTGTAGTTCACCGTGCCATCGGCCACCAGTTGCGCGCAGGCCTGCAGCGATGGCTGCGCGGCGCGGCAGCTGGCAAATGGCTTGATGGTGCAATCGCCGTGGAACACCACGCCGAGGCCCACCACTGCCAGTTCCGGCTGCGCGTCGATGCCGAACTGCTGGAAGTAGCCGTGCTTGCCGGTCAGCGGATCATCCGCCGCCTGCAAGCCGGCCTTGGCCAGCTGCGCTGCGGAAATTCCGGAGCGGGCGGCGAAGGCCATGGGCAGCTTGAAGCCGTTGGCGCCATCGAAGATCGCAGCTACATTGCCCGAAGCTTGGTTGACCGCGATGCCGATGGCATGGCGTGCCTGCACCTTGCTCAAGCCCAGCATCCGGCTGGCGATTGCCGCGGCGGCCAAGGCGTTGAGCGTGCCGGTATTATCCTGGCCGGAGTACACATCGAATCCGCCGGCGATAGCCAGACGCGCGGCCAGGTCATCTCCCAGTGCCAACGCAGCCAGGGTCTCTTCGCCGTTGGCGCCGGTTGCCTCGGCCAATGCCAGGACCACCGCCACGGTGGTACCTGAAATGTGGGCGGCGACTTGCTTGCCTTCCGGCCCTTCGGCTTCCACCGGCTCGAAGTCGAAGGAGCGGATCAGGGCCGCGTTGACGAGGGCGGCCGAGGTGGCCGGGAGCTTGATTCCGGTCCCCAGTACGGTTGCTTCTTGACCGCTGCCCCAGGCGCGAGCGACCTCGATGAGCCCTGAGGCATCATCGGCACGGTGGCCTGCCACCCCAACGCCCACCGAATCGAGCAGGCGCTGGTTCACACGCTGGATCGTGGCCGTCGGCAGCTGGGAATACTGGGTTTCCAGCAGGTTCTCCAGCAGCGCATCGAGCACATCGGGTGTTGGGTTAGCCATGATTTTCTGCTTTCCTAGGCGCGCGTTGCCGCGGCGTCCAGATCCAGTCCGGCGTGTTCGGCAATGACCGGGTTGATGCCCAGCTCGGCGAACATCGCCTCGAAGGCACCGCTTTCGCCCTTCATCTGCGCCTTGCGGTGGTCCAGTCCGCGGGCACGGCCTACCGAGCCCAGGTAGAAGCGCTCGTAGAGTTCGATGCGGCTGCCCAGGGCGGATCCGGCGAAGTCCCATGCGGTGCGGAAGATCTTGGCACGCTCTTCTGGTGCGATGCCGTTGGCCCCTGGCAGGTACTTCTTGAGCAGTGGGCCCAGGCGCGGATCCTCGAAGGAGGCCGCGGTTGGGGTGGCCAGCAGGTTGTGGCTGCCCATGGACTTGATGATGTCGTTCACGCGGGCCATCCACAGCGGCATCATGGTGCGCAGCGCGGAGATGTCGTCGTGGCAGAAGAATGCTCCGCCGCCCCATTCCGAGGCGTTGACCTCGGCCGAGTGGATTACGGCGCGGGCGATGCGCAGGTAGGAGTAGATTTCGCCGAGCATCGACGCGGTTTCCGGCTTGTTGTCGGTGGCGGTGACCTTGGCCATCTGCACGCACAGGTCGTAGGCGAATTCCAGCTTCACCGAGGCGCGGATGGCAGTCTGCTGCTGGGTGTTTCCGGTAGCGGTGCCCGAGTTCAGGGAGTTGTAGACATCGAGCTGGCCGTCGATGAACACGCGGTCCCATGGAACCAGCACGTCATCGAAGATGATGACCGCATCCTGCTCGTCGAAGCGCGAGGAGAACGGCTTGTCCACTACGGGCTGGTCGACGCCGTAGTGGTCGCGGCATACCGAGACCACTCCCGGGGTGGCGACCGGGATCGCGAAGGACAGCGCGTATTCCTCGTAGCCCTTCTGGATTGGCACCGCTGGGTAGACGTAGAGTTCGTCTGCGATCGGGCCCAGGGTGGCGAGCATCTTCGCGCCGCGCACGATCAGGCCCTCTTCGGTGCGCTCCACCACGCGCAGGGTCAGCTCTTCGTTGATGCCCTGCAGTTCGCCCACCGACTTGTCGATGGCTGCGTGCACGATGGTGTGGGTCAGTGCCAGGTCGTTTTCCTGGACGTGGCGCCAGTAGTTCTCCAAGCGCTCGTAGTAGACCGGGTCGCCGGATTTGGCGAAGATGTCCGGACGCGAAGCGTGGCCGGCCAGGACGACGTTCACGTAGTCAGGGGTGCGGCCGAGCATGCCGTTGGAGTAGCGGGCCAGGCGGTCGAAGGCTCGGTGGCGGCGGGCGATATCCTCAGCGTTCTTGGGGCGCAGCAGGGAGACGTTGTGCTGCTGCCCGGTTTCTTCGTCAACCATCAGGCAGTCATCTGCGTACTTGTGCTGGTAGTCGAAGTAGGCGGCCATGCCGTTGATCGAGCCTGCAAATGCAGGATGCTCGGTCACGTCGATGCGCTGGTCGCCTAGCCAGACCTCACGGGAATCCTTGAGCCCTGCCAGGTACTGCTCTCCAGTGCGTGCACTCATCTTTGCTGCTCCTTATCGGACGTCCCGACTAGCGGGTCAAAAATATATTCTGTGCATCAGTTTATATAACTTATGTGACCTAGATCAACCTCTGGGTTAAAGATTTTTTTAGAAAAACCGGAATTACGCGGTTTTGGCCTCAAAAGAAAATATTCCTAGTCATAAAATGCGTAAAAAGTAGACAGGATCAGTGAAATGGGCCACTATGGCTTAAGTCACAAACCGCGATCAGGAAAGGTTCCCAACGTGTCCGACTCGCAACAGAACCAGCCAGTGCCGGCATCGAAGCCGAACGACTCCCTCAACACCAAGGACCTGCGCCGCATTCTCGGATCCAGCTTCCTGGGCAGCGTTATCGAGTACTACGACTTCATCCTTTACGCCACCGCCGCGTCGCTGATTTTCGACAAGGTCTTCTTCGGCAACCTCAGTCCAGGCCTGGCCCTGTTCGCTTCTTTCGGAACCCTGGCAGTCGGCTATATAGCCCGTCCGCTGGGCGGCATCATCTTCGGCCACTACGGCGATCGCTTGGGACGCAAGAAGATGCTGGTCCTTTCCATGATGATGATGGGCTTTGCCACGATCGCCATCGGCCTGCTGCCAACCACCGCAACCATCGGCATGGCAGCACCGATCATCCTGATCCTGCTGCGCGTCATCCAGGGTGTTGCCGTTGGCGGCGAATGGGGCGGTGCCACCTTGATGGCACTTGAACACGCACCGGCTTCCAAGCGCGGCTTCGCCGCTTCCTTCGCCAACGCAGGAGCTCCTGCCGGCGGCCTGCTGGCAACCTTCCTGGTTTCCTTCGTCTCCTTCTCTACGGGCGATGCCTTCTTGGAATGGGGCTGGCGCATTCCGTTCGTCTTCTCGGCAGTATTGATCATCATCGGCATGGTTATTCGCCTGAAAGTGGCCGAAACCCCGATCTTCCAAGAGCTCGACGCGAAGGCCGCGAACCGCAAAGAAGAACGCAAGACCCCTATCGCACTGGTGCTCAAGAACCATTCCCGTACCGTGATCATCACCCTTGTTGCTTCGCTTGGCTTCTACACCTGCCAGGGCGTATTGACCTCCTGGGGCGTCTCCGAAGCAGCCGCCCAGGGCGTGGACCGCTCCTTCGTTCTGAATACCAAGGGATACGCGGCCATCGTCACCATCCTGGTTTGCTTCTTGGCCGCCAAGCTTTCTGACAAGTACGGCCGCAAGGCGATCCTGACCGTTGGCGGTACCGCCGGCATCCTGTGGGCCTTCCCTGCCGTCTTCTTGATGAGCAATGGCACCGGATGGGGCTTCGCAGTTGCCGTCATCGTCGGCAACGGCGTCATCCAGGGCATCCTGGCCGGACCAATCGGCGCCTATATCTCCGAGCTGTTCCCCGCCGACGTCCGCTACACCGGCGCTTCGCTGGCCTACCAGGGCTCCTCCACCGTTGGTGCCGGCTTCACTCCAATGATCTGCACCGCGCTGGCTGTCAGCTTCGGCATCACCGCGGTAGGCATCTTCTGGGCAGCCATCTTGGTTATTGGCCTGATCGCCATCCGCATGAGCCCCGAGGGTGCGGCGCTGCCAGCCAAAGGTGCTGCAAAAACCAAAGAATTCTTGAACGCCTAAACTTCAGCACGGTCCGCGTATCACTTGGTGCGCGGACCTGCTTTTACCAACTAACATCAATTTTTCTGAATTCTAAAGTGCAAAAGTTCTCTATTTACGACTTAAGGAACTCTTGAAAGCATGGATTCAGTGCTTCCCGTCACATTCGCAGGAAAGGATAAGTTTCAATGACTCCCAAGAACCCCCAGCACATGGTGCTCACGACCTTCATGCTCCCCGCCGGCTACCACAAGGACTCGTGGCGCATGGACGGCTCGCGCTCCGAAGAGCTGGCAAACCTGGACTTCGTCTACGACCTGACCAAGATGGCTGAAGACGCCAAGCTGGACGCCATCTTCTTCGGCGACATCGTCCACGCCAACACCGTGATGCGCGGCGATATCAAAATGAACGGCTTCTACGAGCCGATCTCGGTGCTTTCCGCTCTGGCAGCGCGCACCAAGAACATCGGCCTGATCGGCACCGTTTCCACTTCCTTCTCCGAGCCATACAATCTGGCTCGACAGATGGCAGGACTGGACCACATGTCCGGTGGCCGCGCCGGCTGGAACATCGTGACCAGTTCCGATGGCTTCGCCAACTTCGGCATGGATTCCGCGCCGGATCCAGCCACCCGCTACCGCCGCGCCACCGAGTTCGTCGAGGTCGCCAACCAGCTGTGGGATTCGTGGGAAGACGACGCCGTCACCAACGACAAGGAATCGGCTTGGTACGTCAACACCGACAAGATCCACCCGATCAACCATGAGGGCGAATTCTTCAAGGTGCAGGGCCCGATCAACATGCCGCGCAGCCCGCAGGGCCGCCCGGTGCTGGTCCAAGCCGGCTCCTCGGGACCGGGCATGGAACTGGGCTCATCGGTGGCCGACGGCATCTACACCGCGCAGCCGTTGAAAGAACCATCTGTGGAGTTCTACGCCAAGTTCAAGGCCATGGCAGCTGCCAAGGGCCGCAACCCCAACGACATCAAGATCATCCCGGGCATCCTGCCGATCCTCGGCGACACCCAGGCTGAAGCAGATGAGCTGGCCGAAGAGCTGGCCAACCACATCCACCTGGAAAACGGTCGCGTGCAGGTCGGCGCGGATCTGAAGATGGACCTGTCCTCGCTGGACTTCAACGAGAAGATCCCTGCCGAATGGTTTTCCGATGATCCGGCTCTGGGTTCGCGCTACCAGATCTACCGCCGCAAGTCGGTGGACCAGGGCATGACCCTGCGCGAGCTGATCGTTGACCTGGCCCGCTCTACCGGACACCAGTGGATGGCCGGCACCGCTTCGGCAGTGGCTGACCGGATGATCGACTGGTTCGATTCCAAAGCCTGCGACGGCTTCAACCTGAACGCCCCATTCAACCCGGGTGGGTTCAAGCTGATCTGCGACAAGCTGGTCCCGGAATTGCAGAACCGCGGCTACTTCCGCACCGAGTACGAGGGCACCACCCTGCGCGATAACTTCGGGCTGTCCTACCCGTCCTCGATCCGCGCGCGCGTCTAGCCGCTAGCTGCGCCGGCCGGCATCCTCGAAGAGCTCGGCAGCTACTTCCACCCACGCTTGGGCACGGGAGTTCAGCCGAGAGCTGCGGGGCCAAGCCACTGAAACTGGAACTACAGCGATATTCTCCTCATCAAGTTTCAGTGGCTTGAGCACCACGTTCAACTCTTCATAGGGTGCTTCCAGGGCCGGCTGCTGGAACAGGACCGCCACCCCACGGCCGGTACTGACCAGCGAGCGAACCGTTGCATAGGAACGCGAACGGTGCCGGATAACCGGCTCCAGCCCGCTACCTTGGTACAGCCCCAAGATGCGCTGGGTGATCGGTTCGGATTCGAAAAGCACCAACGGATCCGTAGAGATTTCACGCAGTGACACCGACGGGCGTGCGGCCAGCGGATGATCCGAAGGAAGCAGGATCTGGGCTTCGGCCATCGCCACGGTGGCCGAACGCAGCGCCGGAGAAATCTCCGAACCGTAGAGGAAGGCGACGTCGATGGAACCATCGAGCAGCGCATCCTGCATTTCCTGGTGGAACCCTTCCAAAAAGTCGACCTCTACCTTGGGGCACTGCTGGGCAAAGGCACTGAGCATGGGAGGGATGATGATCGGCCCCAGAGGCATGAAGCAGCCAACGGTCAGCGGGCCGGCCAGCTCTTCACGGGTTCCCTGGCCCATGGTTTCCAGATCGTGGGCGCGTTCGAGCAGTTCGCGGGCCTGGAGCAGCACGGTCTTGCCGCTGGCGGTCAAAGTCAGCCCCTTGGCTCGGCGCTTGATCGCCAGCTCGGCACCGACGATGCGCTCGAGTTCAGCAATGGACATGGAGATCGCAGAAGGGGCCAGATGCAGCCTGCGGGCAGCTTCGGCCATGGTTCCGGCTTCGGCGGCAACAACGAAGTGCCAAAGCTGGCGCAAGGTCAGCTGCGGGTGGGACACAAGATTCATGTCATCAAGCATATTGATGACGGTGAGAAACAAAGCAAATTTTTTAGATTAAGACAGTGAGGCCGCGGCACTAGCCCGCAGCCAGTGGAAGGGTGAATCATGGATCGTCGTGAAGAATTTCTTCAGGCAGCCAAGGAAATCGTTGGCGCAGAAAACGTTGTTTCATTGGGAGATTCCGAGGGCTATCTTGATCCCTACCCGCTGAACCCGGGACGCACCCCGTGGCCGGGCATCCGCCCGGCAAATACAGAAGAAGTCCAAGCCGTCGTCAAGCTGGCTACCGAGCACGAAGTTCCGCTGTGGACCTTCTCCTGCGGCAAGAACCTGGGCTACGGCGGCCCGGAACCACGCGACACCGGTATGGTGGCACTGGACCTGAGCCGTATGAACCGCATCATCGCCGTGGATGACCGCCTGTGCTACGCGGTAGTGGAACCCGGGGTCACCTTCTTCGACCTCTTCGAATACATCAAGGAACGCGGCCTGAAGGTGTGGATGTCGGTGCCGGCCTTGGGCTGGGGCTCGGTGATGGGCAACATGCTCGACCGGGGCTACGGCATGACACCGCTGGGCGACCACGTGAAGTCCTTGTGCGGCATGGAAGTAGTCATGCCCGATGGCGATCTGGTCCGCACCGGCATGGGTGCCATGGACGGAACCGAGCTGGGACCGATCTTCCAGGGCGGCTTCGGTCCGACGCTGGACGGGCTGTTCACGCAGTCCAATTACGGCGTGGTCACCCAGGTCGGCCTGTGGCTGATGCCCGCGCCGCACACCTACGTCAACGGCGACATCTTCGTTGACGATGAAGTGCACCTGCCGCAGCTGATCGATATCCTCACCACCCTGCGCCGCGAGGAGATCGTCCAGAACAACGCGCTGTGCGGCAACGTTGTCCGCGCCGCGACCATGCGCGGATCCCGTGCCGATTTCTGGGATGGAGACGGCTCCATTCCCGACTGGCGGCTCGAGGAAATGCGCAAGGAATTCGGCATTGGCCAGTGGAACTGCAAGTTCGCGTTCTACGGCGACCGTGAACTATGCGAGCGCCGCCTGCAAATCGTCAAGGACCGGATCAGCGTGATCCCCGGTGCCCGCGTTGATGCACGCTTCTACTCGGGTGAAGAAGGCCTGGCCCTGCAGCATGATGACATCGCCACCCAAGACCGTACCCAGATGGCCGGCGTCCCGACCCTGAAGCCACTGTCGACCGTGGGCTGGGCTGCCGAAAACGGGGGCCATATCGACGCCGCTCCGATCATTCCGGCACGCGGCGAATTGGTGGCCGAGTTCTACCAGGAAGCCAAGAAGCTCTACGAAAAGCACGGCTTCGACCTGTACATCGGCTACCACCTGTATCCGCGGCACATGGTCCACGTGACCATGATCTTCTTCGAACGGGGCAATGAAGAGATGCTCAAGCGCGCCCGTGCCCTGTACTCGGAACTGCTTGATGCGGCCCGTGCCCGCGGCTACGCTCCGTACCGCAGCCACGTTGACTACATGGACCGGATTGCCGATGGCTTCGACTTCAACGACAACGCGGCACGCCGCTTGCAGGAGAAGATCAAGGACGCGCTGGATCCAGCTGGCATCCTGGCACCTGGCAAGCAGGGCGTTTGGCCTGCGCGCTTCCGCGAAGAGCGTTCAAGCGTCCAGCACCAGAACCTGGCGCACTAAGTACAGCGAATCCCCTTGCCGCAAGAGCGGCAAGGGGATTCGCTTGCCCGGAGTCGAGTCGTATCCCGTCGATATCCCAGCCGAACGCACCGAACAGAGGCATGGAAGAGTTAGGCAGAGAGGGCGCCACTAGTCGTTGGGGTCAACAACTTGGCCGCTGGCCAAGCCTGAACGCCAGTGATGCTCGAAATCCACTGCAGGCCGATATTAGACGGAACCAATTATACGGAACCGACGTACACTAAAAACCGGCGGGACAAGCAAGCAGCTGCAGCGTGGGGGAAACTGATCCGATGCCACGCACCAGAGGCTCATCGGTAACGGTCGAGCCATCTACTTCAGCCCTCCGCACGAATCAAGATGAGATGAAAGAACCAGCCGTACATAGCGAACCGTATATCTTGGTCCCGCACACGGTGACAGACCTCGAAGATTTTGTCACGCATCCCGAAAACTATCTGGTCAGCATGTTCCAGGAGCCTGACCGCGCCGCCAGCATTTGGCGGGATCGGCTGAACAGAAACCCATACGGCAGCGAAGGTTTTCTTTCGCTGTCGTACCAAGGGATCGAATTAATTCCAGGCGGGCTGTGGGATGAAGTGAGCGGGATCTGGCTCGAGTTGATTGAACTGGTCGAGGATTATCTGCACAAGGGATCGGCTGAACGGCTGTTCCCAGGCCAACCCGTGCCGCTTCGGCTGGAGACGAAGGGACGGTCAACATTCTTCGCCGTGTACCAGCGGAAGCACCGTGTGGATCCCAGCGATTTCATTCCGGGAATCCTGGATGAAGCCCAGCGCTACTTCACATGGGTCGAAGAAAACATCGGCACCGGCGAAGGCCAAGCGCTCCAAGCCGTTGATTCCTTGCGCACCAGTTTCTTGAATAGGCGCATTCCCACGTGGCACTCTCGATCCTGAGCTCTGAAGCCGAGCTTGCTCGAATGGCGGCGGTCCAATTCTTGCCCTGGCTGCGCCGCGAAACAGGTTCCGGCTACTTCAGCAGCTTTACGTGCGGCAGGCAGGCCAAGCCCACCTCGCCGCCATTCTTGACGGCGCTGAGCGTGGTTTCGTAGTGCGCACGCAGCAGCTGCCCAGCCAATTCGGCATTGCGGTCCAAAGCGGCGTTCAGGATGTCGCGGTGCTCCTTATCCAGATCGCGCTTGGCATCGCGGGTTGCTGGCCCGGCCCAGCGCCCGTAGAGCTGGATGAGATCCGACAGCGTTCGCGTCATCTCGGTTAGCAGTGGAACTCCGCAGGCTTCGACGAGCTTGTCGTGAAAGGCTTGGTGCGCGTGGTTC
Organism: Glutamicibacter sp. MCAF14; assembly: GCF_052114325.1. Taxonomy (NCBI): domain Bacteria; kingdom Bacillati; phylum Actinomycetota; class Actinomycetes; order Micrococcales; family Micrococcaceae; genus Glutamicibacter; species Glutamicibacter sp. MCAF14. The sequence goes on along the minus strand of NZ_JBFREO010000001.1, from coordinate 255,544 downwards.
CATTCCGGGGTGTGGTTGTCCGGGTCTTCGTCCGAACGTCGCGGGGTGCGCTCCAGGGTGTGGTGCGCGGCCATGAGCTCGCTTTCCCACTCCAATGGCGCGCGTTCGAAGCCCAGCGAGAGCGCCAGCTGCTCGTTGACGCAACGCATCTCCACGATATCGGTCAACTCTGCCAGCGACAGCTCGGGCACGAAAAAGCCCTTGTTCGGGCGAAGGGTGACCAGCTTGTCCCCCACCAGCCGGGTCAGTGCTTCACGAATGACCGTGCTCGAGGTTTCGTAATGCTCGGACAGGTGAGTGAGCTGCAGCCGGGCACCTGGTTCCCAGCGCCCATCGAGGATATCGGTGCGCAGGGTGTCGCGGATGTGCTTGGACATCGTCTCTGAATCGGTGCGTTTCGCCATGACCTAGATCATACCAAAGTCGATAAAGAATACATTTTTATTTGACTTATGCATAACTTGCCGGTGACACTGGTTACATGACGCGTCTGCTGGCCCTTGCCGCGCACGGCCCGAAATGACTTGCTAGGAGCAACCAATGAGCGAATCACTGATCGAGACCGCCACCACCAAACAGGTAGATGACCTGTACTGGCGTGACAACTACTCGGCGATCACCGAAAGCGACGAGCAGCTGCGCCAGATCGTCGCAAGCACCGAGCTGCCACCGCTGATGGTGGCCCTGGCCGCGGCAACCGGCGATTACTCGATCCTTCGCGATGAGCTGCGCCCGCCGCAGCCACCGGTTGACACTGTTGGCCAGCCCCACGGCGGCATGGACGCCGCCGCCCAGGAAGCGGCCCGCGAGCTGGCCTTCGAGGCACTGCGCAAGATCCGCGACGAGAAGATCACCTCGGTGGACACCTTGAGCGATGAGCAGGCCACCGTCATCCTGGACTGGATCACCAATCAGGCCACCACCGATTACCACCAGATGCTCAAGCACGACATGGCGCTGGTTCCAGAAGTCAGCGGCGCACCGGCCTTCACCAAGGACCAAGTAGCCCCAACCCGCGACTTCACCGTTGCCGTGATCGGCTCGGGCGTGGCCGGCATGGCTGCCGCCTACCGCCTGAAGCAGGCCGGCTTGGACTACACAGTCTTCGAGAAGGGCCACGAAGTCGGCGGCACCTGGTGGAAGAACACCTACCCGGGCGTGCGCCTGGATACCCCCAACTACGCGTACTCCTTCTCCTTCGCGCAGCGCGATGACTGGCCACAGCAGTTCTCCGAAGGCGCCGAAATCCACAAGTACACCCGCGACGTGGCAGAACGCGGCGGCATCACGCAGAACATCCAGATGGGCGCCGAAGTGCTGTCTGCGACCTGGGATGAAGAAGATGGCCGCTGGGTGCTGTCCATGATCGTGGACGGCGGCGAAGTGGAAGAACGCCGCTTCAACGCGGTACTTTCGGCCGTAGGCCAGCTGGACCGCCCGAAGTTCCCAGATACCCCGGGCCACGACAAGTTCGCCGGCATCCACGTGCACTCGGCCGAATGGAAGCCGGGCATCGATTTGAAGGGCAAGAAGGTTGCCGTCATCGGTACCGGTGCCAGCGCCTACCAGATCGTTCCAGCCATCGTGGATGAGGTCGAAGAGCTGAAGGTCTTCCAGCGCTCCTCCCCATGGATGCTACCAACCCCGTTCTACTACGAGGACATGCCTGAATCGGTGACCTACCTGGTCGAGCACCTGCCTCAGTACGGCCAGTGGCTGCGCTTCTGGCAGCACTGGCTGGGTGTCGAGGGCCGCCAGCACACCACCGCTGCCGACCCGAACTGGACCAAGGAAGGTTCGGTCTCGGCGATCAACGAGCGGGTGCGCCAGCAGCTGACCGAAATGCTCAAGGAACAGTACGCCGACCGCCCGGATCTGCTGGAGAAGGTCACCCCGGATTACATCGTGGGCGGCAAGCGCATGCTGCGCGATAACGGTGTCTGGGCCGAGAGCCTGAAGAAGCCGCAGACCAGCCTGATCACCTCGGGCATGAGCGAGATGACCGAAGCGGGCATCGTCGACGGTGAAGGCAACCTGCACGAGCTGGACGTGATCATCTACGCCACCGGTTTCCAGGCCTCGGAGTTCCTCGAGCCGTTGCGCATCACCGGACGCGATGGCAAGGATATCCACGAATACTGGGGTGGCAACGCCACCGCATATGCTGGCGCCACCGTGCCAGGCTTCCCGAACCTGTTCATCGTCTCGGGCCCGAACACCGGACACGTGGTCAACGGCTCGCTGTTCTCGATGATCGAGTACGGCCTGACCTACATCCTGGATGCGCTGAACATCGTGCTGGAAAAAGACCTCAAGGCACTGGATCTGAAGCAGGAAGTGCTGGACACCTTTGTGGCAGATCTCGACGCCGCCAACGAGCAAAAGGCCTGGGGCCACCCGGATGTGCACACCTGGTACAAGAACAAGTTCGGCCGCGTCTCGCAGATCTGGCCTTACCCGATCGTCGAGTACTGGAACATCACCCGCGCGGTCGACCAGTCGCAGTACACGGAGATCCGCTAAGCATGAGCGTTTACAGCTACGCGCAGCGCGGCGCTGGCCGCTTCGGTGAGCTCGGTGAAGTCACCGAGCTCACCGAAGCGGCACCGGCCATCTTCCCGCAGACCCCGGGCTCGCTGGATTGGCTGCTGGGCCCGGCCCTGCAGGAACTGCCGCAGTCAGAAGATGCGTTCCAGGTTGCAGTTTTCGCACCCGAGGGCGCCAAGGGCCTGCCGGTGATGGTTTTCCTGCCCGGCGGCGGCTTCGTTTCCGGTGCGGGTACCGTGCGCTGGTACGACGCGCAGAACTTCGCCGAAAAGCAGAACTGCGTTGTCGTCATGGTCAACTACCGCATTGGCTTGCTGGCCCATCGCCAGCAGGTAGGCGGCGGCAACCTGCCAGTTGAGGAACTGCTGCTGGCGCTGAAATGGGTGCAGCGCAATATTTCCCAGCTCGGCGGTAACGCGCAACAGGTCACCTTGGCCGGGCAGTCCGCGGGTGCTTTCTGGGCCCTAGTCTTGGCTCAGCTCGATGAGACTCGCGGCCTATTCCAGCGCTTGTACCTCGGCTCACTGTCCTACCAACCGCCAATGAACCAGGTCATGGCCGATGAACGCAATGAGGTGATCGCCCAAGCACTGGGCGAGACCACCTTGGAGCAGGCGAGCACCGAGCAGCTTCTGGCTGCCGGCGGTGCGGTGGCCAAGGCCTGGGCAGGGCGCGGTCTTGGCCTCTACCCGAGCGCTGGCGATACTGTTCCGGCTAATCTCTTCGAGGTCCGCCAGGCAGTTTCCCGCCTGCATGTGGAGCAGGTGCTGCTTTCGCATACCGCTGATGAGGCCAGTGCCTTTATCGGTATGGCTCCCGAGCAGGCATTCAGCTTCGATGCCGTCCGCGGATTCATCGCAGGGAACTTCACCCAGCCCGAGGGCGTCTTCGAGGCGCTCTTGGCTGATGCGCCCGCGGCCACCGGCAAGCAACTGATGATCAAGGTGATGAGCCTGCACCAGATCCAGCTCTACGCCACCGAGTTCGCCGACGCGGCCGCAGGCAACGGCACCCAGGTGCAGTTGCTGGGTTTCGAAGTCCGCTCGCCGTTGCCCAACGCGGGCAGCGCGCACTGCTTCGAACTGCCGTTCCTCTTTGATAATCGCGATGCCTGGCACGATGCACCGATGCTCAACGGCCTGCCGGAAGAAACCTTCAATGCCGCGGCGGCTCAGCTCAGCGGTGCGGTGGGCTCATTCGTGCGCAACGGAACGACCAGGAACACAGCCGGGAGGGCACTACCGGTCCATGAAGCCGGCGCCGCCTCGATGACTGCGTTGGCCGAATCCGGGCTGGTTGAACGCCAGATCGATCGCCGCTTTGCGGCCAAGCGCCAGGTTATGGCCTAGCCTTTGCGAGTCCGTTCTGCGATTTTCCAATTCAGCCGAGCGGGCGCGCAAAGTTCTTTCGCAGGAACACTAGACAATCTAACTTAAAGCAAATAATCTAATTATTTAGAAGACAATATTTTGTAGACTCGGGAGGGATCCGCCATGGCTTGGGGATTAATCAGGGAAATGGGCCATGTGTCCATCCAGACCAATGACATCGAAGGATCCATCTTCGACGCCACGCAGCTGCTCGGCCTGCGCGTCACCGAACGCACCGATAACGAGGTCTACCTCGCAGCGAACTCCGTGCATCACGAGCTGACCTACGTCGAGTCCGATGTCAACGGCATCCACTCCCTGGGCCTGATCGCCCAGAACGGCGACGCGCTGCGCGAGATCCGCAAGCGCGTAGCCAGCGAGAATTTCCGCATCGTCTCCGAAACCCCGGTCTCCGCCGGCGTGCAGGACGGCTTCTCGTTCATCGGCCCCGAAGGCTGGATCTTCGAGGTCTACACCGGCATGCAGCATAACGACCGCGGCCTGCTCTCCTTCGGCCCGGACCGCTACGGCCACATCAACTTCCACCCTCGCGACGTGCGCGGCATGATGGAATTCCTGCGCCGCATCTTCGACTTCCGCCTCTCGGATGTCATCGGCGATGACTTCGCCTACTTCATGCGCTGCAACCCGGACCACCACGGTATCGCGCTGATCAAGGGCCAGGGAACCTTCCACCACCACGCCTGGCAGGTCCAGTCCATCAACGACCTGGCCAAGCTCGGGGATCGGCTGGGAGCTGCCGGACGCGAACTGATCTGGGGACCGGTACGCCACGGCGCCGGCCACAACATCGCCGCCTACTACGTGGAAACCTCCGGAGCGGTCGTAGAGCTCTACACGGATCTGGAACAGATCTACGATGACGAGCGCGAACCGATGATCTGGGGCGAAGACGAGAACTGGTGGAATATGTGGGCCAACCGCCGCACCGACGACTTCCGCACCTACGGCATCCGCACCGTCACCGAACTGAAAACCTTCATCTAGCTTCACCGCTTTCAAGCACTCTCGAAAGGCACCACCACCATGCAGTACGTATCCTTCAAGGCAGCTGACGGCACCGAGACCTGGGGCGTGTCCGTTGACGGCACCGTTTACGACCTGGGTCCCACCGGCAAGAACCTGGCAACCAGCACCCGCAACGCCATCGAAAAGGGCATCTTCGGCACCGACCTGGACCTGGCCGGCGCGCCAACCATCGCCGAGACCGGCATCGACTTCCTGCCCGCAGTCACCAACCCGGGCAAGATCATCTGCATCGGCGTGAACTACCTGGCCCACCAGGAAGAGTCGGGCAAGACCGGGCAGACCGCACCGACCGTCTTCACCCGCTTCGCCGACTCGCAGATGGGCCATCTGGCCCCTGCAGTGAAGCCGACCACCACCACCAAGTTCGACTACGAAGGCGAAATGGCCCTGGTCATCTCCAAGGAAGCCTTCCACGTCGAAAAGGAAGACGCGTGGGAGCACATCGCCGGCTACGCCTGCTACAACGACTTCTCGGTGCGCGATTGGCAGAAGGCAGCCAGCCAGTGGATCCCGGGCAAGAACTTCCCAGGCACCGGCGGCTTCGGCCCCTACCTGGTTCCAGCAGCCGACCTGGGCGACATCACCACCGCGGTGCTGGAAACCCGCGTGAACGGCGAAGTGCGCCAGCAGGCACCGGTTTCCAACCTGGTCTTCGACATCCCGACCCTGATCAACTACGTCACCGGCTTCACCAAGCTGAACCCGGGCGATGTCATCGTCACCGGCACCCCGGGCGGCGTCGGCCTGTTCTACGGCCCAGAAGGCCTGATCAACCACGGCGACGTCGTCGAGGTCGAAATCACCGGTCTGGGCATCCTGCGCAACACCGTAGCTGACGAGGCTTCGCTGCTGGCCGACGCGCAGGCCACCGCCGGCGCCACCGCCTAACGCGCAGCCGCGCACAGTTAATAAAAGAAGCACAAAGGAAGCAGCGGGCAGTGGCACAGTCTCATGAAATCGACGTCTTGGTCATCGGCTCAGGTCCCACCGGCCTGACCGCCGCCAACCTGCTGGCCGACTCCGGCCTGCAGGTGGCACTGATCGAGAAGAACCCGGGCAGCGGCGACGAACCGCGCGCCATCAGCGCCACCGACGAGAGCCTGCGCATCATGGAGCAGCTGGGAATCATGGGGCAGCTAGGCCCGGAAATGCTCATGGACACCGGTGCCCGCTACTTCGGCTTGGGCGGCAAGGTCATTGCCGATGTGCGCCCGGGCAACCCGCGCCTGGGCCAGCCAGGCAAGAGCCAGTTCGACCAGCCGATCCTCGAAGGCCTGCTCTACGAGGCGGCCACCCTGCGGCAGAACCTGGATCTGCACTACAACACCTCGGCCACCGCGATCGAGCAGCACGCCGATCACGTCATCGTGCACGCCACCCGCACCGGAGAGCACACTACCGGGTTCAATGGCGCGAAAACCGGCGACAGCGGGCATGATCCCTACGCCGCCGCATCCGGCGAAGACACCGCACTGGAATTCAAGGCCAAGTGGGTGCTGGCCTGCGATGGCGGCAAGTCCTTCACCCGCCGCGAGCTGGGCATCGGCCTGCAGGGTTCCACCCAGACCGAACGCTGGATCGTGGTGGATCTGCTCGATGTCCCAGGCAACCCGGAACCCTTCGCCTCCTTCCACTGCAACGGGCACCGCCCGGCAGTGGTGGTCCCCGGGGTCAACGGCCGCCGGCGCTACGAATTCATGCTCTTCGACCACGAAGACGGCGAGCAGATGAGCTCGCCCGAATCCATCACCAAGCTCGTTTCTGAATTCCAGGACACCGAGGTGGTCACCATCCGCCGCGCCGCGGTCTACACCGCGCACCAGCGCATCGCCGAACGCTACCGCAAGGGGCGGGTGCTGCTGGCCGGCGACGCCGCGCACCTGATGCCGCCTTTCGCCGGACAAGGGCTGAACGCCGGCATCCGTGATGCCGCGGCCATCGCCTGGCGCCTGGCCGCGGTCATCACCGGCGAGGCCGACGAATCGATCATCGATGACTACGAGGCCGAGCGCCGCCCGCACGCGGCCGCAATGGTCAAGCTCTCCAAGCGCATCGGCGCGGTGGTCATGAACACCAACCCGCTCGTCACCCGCATCCGCGATGCAGTGGTCATCGGCACCCGGATCATCCCGCCGCTGAACCGCTGGCTGACCGGCATGCGCTTCCTCAAGCAGCCGCACTACACCACCGGCACCGTCGCTTCCCCGCTGCCCGGGGTTCCGCATCTGGCCCAGGACTTCGTCGGACGCATGCTTCCGCAGCCCGAGGTGAACGTCAACGGCGCAATTACCAAGCTCGATGACCTGCTCGGCGCAGGTTGGAACACCATTGAGGCGGCTGCCGGGAACCAGCTGGTCTTCACCAACCAGGATGGCGGCACCGTCACCGCCACGGATTCCTCGCGCGTCTTCGATACCGCCACCGGCACCGTTTTGCTGATCCGCCCGGACTACTATGTCGCAGGCATTGCACCATCCAAGGACCGCGACAAGCTGCTCGGGGAACTGAGCGCCAAGGCCACCGTGCTGGCTGGCTTCGGGACGGCAAAGCAAGGAACCCGTGGCTAGGCCGGCCGAAGCAGCGCTATCCGGAATCCGCGAAGCCATCCTCGATGGCGCGTGGATGCCCGGCGAGCGCCTCGCTCCCCCGCCTCTGGCCCAGCGCTTCTCCACCAGCACCACCGTGATCCGCGAGTCGCTGACCCGCCTGTCCGGCGAAGGACTGGTGGCGGCGATCCCCAACCGCGGATTCTTCGTTCCGGAACTGAACTTGCGCCAGCTGCGCGACCAGACCGAGCTGCGTTGCGTCACCGAAGAGCTGGCCGCCACGCTTGCGATCGAGCGCGGCGACCTGGAATGGGAATCGGCGCTGATTGCCGCGCACTACAGGCTGGCCAAGGCGCCGCGTCGCCAGGCCGGGAACCCTGCGCAATTCACCGCGCAATGGGGCAAGGCGCACCGTGACTTCCACCAGCTGCTGCTCGCCCCTTGCGCCTGCCCGCCGATTCTCGATCTGTCGGCCAACCTGGCCAATTCCACCCTGCTCTACCGCCGCTGGGCCGCGGCTTCCGAAGCGGCCACGCATCGGAATGTGGAGGCCGAGCACGGAGGCCTGCTCCAGGCGGCCTTGGATCGCGATGCCCAGCTGCTCGGCGAACGCCTGCGCCAGCATTACGAGGCGTCGGCCCAGGTCATCTTGGATGCCGGGCTGCTGAAGCTGGAGAATTCCTAGCCGCAAGGCCTCGACTGGCACCTATCGCAGGACCACCTAGGAAGTGTTGTGCCATGGCGCCCGAGGAAAAAATTGCAGTCACCGGTTCTACCGGAGCCCTTGGCTCGCTGGTAGCCCATCACCTTGCCGAACTCGGCGTGCCCCAACGGCTTCTGGTCCGCGACACCTCCCGCGCACCCCGGCTGCCTGGCGCTGCCGCCCGATCCTTCGACTACGCCGACCGGACCGCGAGCATCAAGGCATTAGAGGGCATCGAAGTGCTGTTCATGGTTTCCGCCCCGGAGAGCGAGCACCGGATGCAGCTGCACTCCACCTTCATCGATGCCGCGGTGGCGGCCGGCGTCAAGCACGTGGTCTACACCTCCTTCAGCGCCGCGTCCACCGAGGCGGAATTCACCCTGGCTCGCGAGCACTACGCGACCGAAGAGTACCTTCGCGCCTCGCCTGCGCGCTTCACTTTCTTGCGCGACAGCTTCTACCTGGATTTTTTGCCAGATCTGGCTGGCAAGGACAGGGTCATCCGCGGACCCGCCGGAAGAGGGCACTTCGCCCCGGTCGCCAGGGCGGACGTTGCGCGTACTGCGGCAAGAATTCTGGCCACGGCCTCCGAGCATGCCAGCGCAACCTACGAGATGACAGGCCCGCAATCCTTGGACATGTCCGACGTGGCACAGATCCTGGGCACCGCGCGCGGCGAGAACATCACCTTCCTCGATGAAAGCATCGATCAGGCCTATGCTTCGCGCGCCGGCTACGGCGCCCCGCAGTGGCAGCTTGACGCCTGGGTGAGCACCTACACAGCTATCGCCAGCAACGCCATGGCCAAGGTCAGCGACCATATCGAGATCATCACCGGCACTGCGCCGATGTCTTTCCAGGACTATTTGCGCAGGTAGGTTCGTGCCACGCTGAAGGCGGTGCGCTGAACCAGTGCGAGGGCATCGGTCGAAAGCTCCGACAGCGTGGCAGGACCAGGCGCGATGGAGTACGCGGCCAGTATTCCGGATTCCTCAAGCTGCGCATCATCCAGGTCCACCGACCCTGCAATGACAATCACGTCGCAGCCCGGCCCCGAGGCAGCCAGCACCCCGGAAACCACCTTGCCGTCCAGCGACTGCGAATCCAGCCGGCCTTCCCCGGTGAGCACCACGTCGGCACCGTCCAGGATCTCGTGGGCGCCGAGTACTTTGGCGACCAGCTCCCAGCCGGGCACCAGTTCCACGTCGAAGTAGGATCCGAGGCTCAGGGCCAGGCCACCGGCCGCGCCCATGCCGGGCTGCTCGCGCAGCACTCGTCCGGTGGCATCCTCCAGCACCTCGGCCAGCTGGCCCAATGCGCCATCAAGGTGTTCCACCTGCGCTTGGCTGGCGCCCTTTTGCGGGCCGAAGATCGCGGCCGCTCCCTTGGCGCCAAGCAGCGGATTGGTGACATCGCACGCGATCTGCCATTGCACCGTCGCTGCCCGCGGATCCAGCTCGGAAATATCAATGCTGGCCAGGTTCTCCAGCGCCCCGCCGCCAGCAGGCAACTGGTCGCCGTTGGCGTCGACGAATTTCGCGCCGAGCGCGGAGAGCAGGCCGGTGCCGCCGTCGGTGGTGGCCGAACCGCCTAGGCACAAGATGATCTGCGAGACACCGAGGTCCAGGGCGTGCGCTACCAGCGCTCCCAGCCCGTAGGTGGTCGCGTCCAATGGCTGGCGGGCCACGTCGCTGACCTGCGGAAGGCCAGCTGCCTCGGCGGCTTCGACAATGGCGATCTGCTGGTCGGCAGACAGGCCGAGCCGCGAGAGCACCCGGCGGCCCAGCGCGTCGGTGGTCTGGACCTCGATCGCTTCGGTCCCCCAGACGTCGATCAGTGCTTCAAGGGTGCCTTCCCCGCCATCGGCAAAAGGCACCGCGGTAATCTCCACCTCGCATGCACGGCTTGCCGCTCCCTTGGCGAATCCCTCGGCCATTGCGGCGGCGACTTCGCTGGCACGGGCACTGCCCTTGAACGAATCGGGCACGATCGCCACGTTCAAGGCATGGGTAGTTTCTGGCACTGGATTCTGCACTGAAGTCATGTCTCCCAGCTTAGGGAAATTCGCTTCCGGCTCCTATGGTCGAATGACCGCAGTTACGTCGAGGACGCAGGTGAATCTATGTGCAATACGACTGCCCCGCCCGGCAGGCAACCTGTGCCAATACATGAAGAATGCGTAGCCGAACCAAAGGGATGGCACAGAAAGCACCAGTAGCGTTAAAAGCACCTCCTGAAGGTGCGAGTGATGATCGTGAAAGTTCCCGTTGGATATTGCCCAACGGGAACTTTTCTTTAATCTTGCTTGGAGTCGCTGTATTCTTCGATCGCGTTGTTGAAGCGATTCAGGAACTTTGCGAACTGCTCGACTTCTTCATCGTTCCAGTCCCCCATGATGTGCTCCAGCGCGTTGATCGAGATGGCGCGGGCCTCGGCCAGCTTTTCAGATCCCCGAGCAGTCACCATGATTTTCCGGGCCGCATTTCCCTGCGGGTCCACGATGCGTTCCAGAAAGCCATCCTTGATTGCGACGGTGACTTGGCGTTGCAGCGTGGAGCTGTCCAGGCGCAGGGCATGGCTCAGTTCTGCGATGGACATTGGCCCTTGGCTGTCGATGCGGCTCATCAGCAGGTACACGCTGCGATCCAGTCCACCTGCCTGCCGCTGCTGGGCAATGGTGTAGCGGCTGAGCATCATCTGCTCGTATTCGACATCTGCGATGCGGCGCTTCATTCTGGCCTTTCTTTCCGATTGTTTCACCATCATACCTTTGATGTGTATGATGCACATTGTATGTAACTTACATATTATCCTCGGAAGGCCCCGTGTCCCCTACCGCCCCGGCCGGAAAATCCACGCCAGGATTCATCGTCGGCATTCTTGCCACAGCAGGCATCGCCTCCTCGCTGACCCGGACAATGGTGGCGCCACTGATCCCGCAACTCCCCGAAATCTTCAGCACTTCGCCGGTAACACCGCGTGGATCATCACCGCAACGCTGCTCGCGGCGGCTGTGGTCATGCCGATTTCGGGCCGCCTAGGCGACATGTTCGGCAAGCGGCGCGTACTGCTCTCGCTGGCCATTCCCCTGATCCTTGGCGGCCTGATTTGCGCGCTGGCACCGAATGTGACGGTCATGATCATCGGACGCGCCTTGCAAGGGCTTCGGCTCGGGCATGGTCCCGCTGGGCATCGCCATGCTGGGCGACCTGGTCGACAAGGAACGCCTGCCCTCGGCCATTGCAACGGTCTCGGCCACCTTGGGCGTGGGTGGCGCCATCGGCTTGCCGCTCTCGGCGGCCATCATCCAGTTCTCCTCCTGGCGCGTACTGTTCTACATCGGCGCGGGCGTCACCTTGGCAGTAGCCCTGATGATCCTCAAATTCATTCCCGTCGTGGCAAACGACGGCAAGAAGAGCCGCTTCGGCTGGATTGACGCCATCGACTTGGCCATCGGCCTGATCTGCCTGATGCTTGGCGTATCCAACGGATCAACTTGGGGCTGGAATTCTCCCCAGATCCTTGCGCTGCTGATCGGCGCCGTAGCAATTCTGCTGCTTTGGGGCTTCTGGGAACTGCGCACTACCGAACCTCTGGTGGATCTGCGCATTGCCGCCATCCCGCGGGTCCTGTTGACCAACCTCGCTTCGATCTTCGTGGGCTTCGGCATGTACTCCAGCTCGCTGGTCATGCCCCAGATTCTGCAGATGCCTGCCGAAGCCGGCTACGGTCTGGGCCAAAGCGCGCTGGCCGCCGGGCTGTGGATGGCCCCGGCAGGTTTGATGATGTTATTCCTATCTCCGGTGGGCGGACGCTTGACCAGTGCAAGGGGACCGAAGTTCACCCTGATTCTGGGCATTCTCATCATGGCTGCCGGCTACGCACTCGGCCAGATCGGCATGGGCACCACTTGGGGCCTGCTGGTGACCAGCTTGGTCATCAACAGCGGCGTCGCCTTTGCGTATGGCGCCATGCCCACCATCATCATGTCAGCGGTTCCGCGAAGCGGAACCGGTGCGGCCAACGGCTTTAATACCCTGATGCGATCCTTGGGCACCACGACCGGCGCCGCCGTTATCGGCCTGGTCCTTGCCGACTTGACCATCGACTTCCATGGCACCATCTTGCCTTCTGAAGCAGGCTTCCATCTCACATTGTGGCTCGGTGCGGGCATGTGCTTGGTGGCCGCGCTGAGCGCAGGCTGCATTCCTGCACCAGCCAAGGCCAAGCCTGAAGAACTGGAGCAACCGGTGACAACGGCGAATGCGCAATAGCCTGCCCCATGAAGGCGTGCTTGATTAACGAAAGATTCCCGCTGGGCAGCCAGCGGGAATCTTTCGTTATCCGGCATCGGGCTCATCCGCGCCACGGCGCTTACTTGGCCAGATATCCACCGTCCACCGGAAGCGAGGTTCCGGTGACGTAGCTGTTGCGCGGGTCCGCGAAATAGGCAACGGCACCGGCCACGTCTTCGGGCAGCGCCACTCTGCCCAGCGGAATGGCCGAGGAGACGTTGCGCTCGGTTGCCTCGGGGTCCGGTTGCGAGGCCAGCCAGTCCTTGAACATCTGTGTCCTGGTCATGCCTGGGGCTACCGCGTTGACGCGGATATCGTGTTCGGCAAGTTCCACCGCCGCCGCCTTGGTCAGCGCGAGCATCGCACCCTTGCTGGCGCTGTACAGGCTCATCGTGGGAACCCCGATGCTGGCCAGCCGGGAGGTTATGTTGATGATGGACCCGCCGCCGGCCTCGCGCATGGCCCGAGCGGCGGCCTGCAGGCAGTAGATGGCCGCGAAGGTATTGGTCTCGAAGGTCTCGCGGATTTCTTCTTCGGGCGTCTCCAAGATCCAATTGATGTGGTCGATGGCCGCATTGTTGACCAGCACGTCCAATCTGCCTGCCTGTTCGACAACCGCGTCGACCAGGCGCTGCGGCTCCCCGGACTGAGTGAGGTCGGCTCGGATGAAACAGCCGTTCTCCCCGAGTCCGGCTGCCACCTCGGCACCGCGTTCGGTGTTCCGTCCGCTGATCACGACGTAGAACCCGTCTTGTATCAGGCGCCGGGCAATCGCGATCCCGATTCCCGAGGTGGCGCCGGTTACCAGAGCCACCTGCTGCTTCAATTCCATCGTTGCTTCTCCTTTTTGAATCCGTGTAGTGCCTGCAGTTCGATCAGCTCAGCGCTTGCTGCGGCCGATCAGGGCTTCCCCGCGCTCGCGGCGCAGCTGGTCATCGCTGCCCGGAATCACATTGCCGCGCAAAGACCGTCCGGCGGTTTCGCGGAAGGTCCACACCGAGACCAGCCCGATGATGCCCGCTCCCATCAGGTACCACCCCGGGGTCAGCTCGTTTCCGGTAGCTGAGATGATGGCTTCATTGGCCACCGCCGCGGTTCCGCCGAAGACCGCGGTGGACAGGTTGTACCCGATCGCGAATCCCGAGTACCGCACCGAAGTCGGGAACAGCGCGGGCAGGGTGGAGGAAATCGTGGAAAGCAAGACCACCAGCAGCAGCCCCAGGGTGCCGATCCCGGCGATCTGGCCCCAGAGCCCTCCCGATTGCATCAGCTGCACGGCCGGAACCGAGAGCAGCACGAAGCCGAGGCTGGAAGCCAGGAGCAGCGGCTTTCGACCGATCCTGTCGCTCAGCGCTCCCAGCGGGACAATCAACGCGATCATGATCAGCTGGATGAGCACCAGCGTCAGGTTGGCCTGGGTAGCGTCATGGCCCAGGGTGGCCGTCAGGTAGCTGGGCATGTAGGTCAGCACCAGGTAGAACGCCACATTGACCAGCACGATGAAACCGAAGAGCTTGAGCAATTGCCCCGGATACTGGACCAGCAGCGAGCGCAGGGCCTGCGGAGCGGACTGCACTGCGGTGTCCTTTGCCGAGTCGTCGGTGAACGTCTCGGATTCCTGCAGGTGCCGCCGCATCCACAGGGCAATGCCGCCCAGCACCAGGGTCAGCGCGAAGGGCAGCCGCCACCAGCCGGCCATCATGCCTTCCTCGCCCACCGCCATGGTCAGCACGGTGCACAGGATCGCTGCCGCGCTGAAGCCGGCCAGTGTGCCGAATTCCAGGAACGAGCCGTACTTGCCGCGCTTGTTATCCGGCGCATGCTCGCTCATGAACACCGCCGCACCGGCGTATTCACCCCCGGCGGAGAAGCCCTGGATCATGCGCAGCAGCACCAACAGCACCGGCGCCAGGTAGCCGGCCTGCTCGAAGGTCGGAAGCACCGCGATGCACGCGGTGGACACGCTGATCATCACGATGGTGAAGATCAGGATGGTGCGTCGGCCGATCCGGTCCCCGAGCGGGCCGAGCACCATGCCGCCCAGCGGACGCACGAGGAACGAGATCGCGAACGTGGAGAACGCCAGGATCCGCGGCATCGCCCCGTCGTTGGCGCCGAAGGTGAAGAACAGCTGGGAAATGTAGACGATCAGGTATCCGTAGATTCCGTAGTCGAACCACTCGATGGCATTGCCGATGGCCGAGCCGGCCACCGATTTGCGGGCCTGCTTCTTCTCGTCCGCAGTGAAGTCCGCTTCGCAGCGGATCGCGGGCAGTTGTGCGTGGGTGGTCATTGTCTGGTCCTTAGCTCTGGAACTGTTCGTTCTGGCGCAACGCGATCAGCGCATAGGCGCAGGCTGCGGTGTGCAGATCGGTGATGGACACGCTTTCATTGGGTTGATGGGCCTGCGTGTTGATTTCGCCGGGCCCCAGCACCACGGTGGGCACGTTGTGATGCCTGGCGATGAAGCCTCCCTCGCAGGAGGCCGTCCAGATGCCGTGCTCGCCGGCAGCCCCGGCATCTTGCAGCGCCGTGCGGATCCGGCCCACCAGCGGCGCTTCGGGGTCGGTGAGGAATCCGGGCATGAACATCTGCACCGAACCGCGCAATTCCAGTCTGCCGGCATCGATGGCCGACGCGGCCTGGAACTGCTCGCGGGCTTGGGCCAGCAGGTTCTCGAGCACCTGTTGCGGGTCTTCTCCGGGCAGCAACCGGCGGTCGATGCCCAGCTGCGCGGCATCCGGGACGATGGAAGTCCCGTGTCCTGCGTGCAGGGTTCCCACATTCCAGGTGGCCGGCCCGAGCACCGGGTGCGGCTGCGCCGCGAGCCGCTGCTTGTCCTGGCCGATCAGAGCTACCAGCGACGCGGCGGCCTCGATGGCGCTGGCGCCGTCGGAGGGGCGTCCGGCATGGGCACTGGCTCCGCTGATCCGCACCTCGAGGTTGGCCGCGGCCCGGCAGCCGATGATGGCCACCAGATCGGTTGGCTCCGCGACGATGCACGCGGAATACGGCGTGCCCGCTGCGGTGCTGACATAGTGCTCGACTCCGAGTGCATCGGCTTCCTCGTCCACCGTGCACAGCAGGGTCATCGGGATCTGCGGTGCCAGACGGTTCACGGCGGCCATTGCTGCGATGACTGCAGCCAGGCCGCCCTTCATGTCGGTGGCACCGCGGCCAATTATCCGGTCCCCTTCGCGCCGGGCGGCGAAAGGATCAGCATCCCAGCCTTGGCCCGCTGGGACCACGTCACTGTGGCCCAGGAAGAGCAATCCGCCCCCGGCGTTGCCGCCTCCCAAGTGCGCTACCAGGTTGGGCCGGCCCGGTGCCACCTGCTGCAGGTGCACCGAAGCGCCCAGGCGTCCAAGCATCCGCTGCAGCAGCAGCACGGTCCCCTCCTCGGTACTCCCCGGATTCTCGCTGGGCGCCGCGATCAGTTCCGCGCACATTCCGGCCACTTGGTCGCGGTCGATCAGTGCCAGCACCGATTGCTCCAGCTTGCTGGTCCCGGCCATCACCGGGCTCATGCCGCCGCACCGCGCTGGAGCATCGCTTCCAACGCATCGTGCAGGCGCTGCACGCCCTGCTCGATCCGCGCCGGGGTGGAGGTGGCGAAGCACAGGCGCAGCGCGTCGGTGAATGCCCCGGAGTCGGCGAAGGCCGGTCCCGGGATGTAGGCGACCCCGTATTCCAGGGCCACCGGGAAGAGCTCTTCGGTGTTGATCTGCGCGTAGCGTCCCTTAAGCGTCAGCCACAGGAAGAAGCCGCCTTCCGGATCTGTGGTCTCGACTTGGTCGCCGAAGCTATGCCGCAGCGCGCGGACCATGGCCTGCTTGCGCTCGGCGTAGACGCCGCGCAGCGTCTGAAGGTGGCTTTCCAGCCGGCCCTGGGCCAGGTAGTCGGCCACCAGCTGCTGCAGCGGTGCATTGGTGCAGGTGTCCATGGACTGCTTGGCGCTGATCGCCAGGGCGCGCAGCGCCGGATCCAGTTCCATCCAGCCCACGCGCAGCCCCGGGGCGAGCACCTTGGAGAAAGTGCGCACCGAGACGATGCGCGGATTATCCGGGCTCAGCTCGTCGAAGCCGGGCACATGCTCGCCGGCGAAGCGCAGGGCGCCGTAGGGATCGTCGTCGATGATGAAGGCATCCCACTGCTCGGCCAGCTCGATCAACCGCTGCCGGCGGGCTTGGCCCATGGTGCGCCCGGAGGGGTTCTGGAAGTTCGGGATCACGTAGATGACCTTCGGCGTCTTCCCGGTGGCGGCTACCAATTCGGGCAGCGCCTCGACCACCAGCCCGTTATCGTCCACCGGGGCTTCAAGGATTTGCCCCTGGTAGCTGAGCGCCGTGGCGATGCCGTTGGTGTAGGTCGGCGATTCGACGATCACCAGGTCTCCGGGGTCCACCATGAGCTTGAAGGCGATATCCAGCCCCTGCATGCCGCCGGTGGTGACCAGGATCCGCGCCGGGTCCACCTGCCGCGACTGGGTGGCCTGGAAGGCCACGATCTGCTCGATCAGCTGCGGGTTTCCCTCGGTAGCCGCGTAGTCGTAGCGGCCTTCGGCCGGCTGCCCGTAGAGTTCGGCGAGCTCGGCTTCCGGAATCAGTTCCGCATTCGGCGCGCCCATCGCAAAGCGCACGATGTCGTGGCTCTGGCTGGCCAGCAGCGAGGTCGAGGAATCGATCACCGAGCCCTTAAGCTGGCTGGCTCGGGCGGCAAGACGCGTGGACATCGGTGCGAGGAAGGATTGGGTAGTCATCTGAAGCGCTCCTTGGGTTAATTATGGTCAGTTCGCGGGGCAGGTCGGCCAGGAATTCCAGTCCATTGGCCGCCACCCTGATCGGTTCGGAGACCTCGAAGCCGAAGCCGTCGAGCCACATGCCCGCGATCAGGTGGAAAGTCATATTCTCTTGCAGCAAGGTGTGTTCACCTGCACGAAAGCTGATCGTGCGCTCGCCCCAGTCTGGAGGGAAACCGATGCCTACCGAATAGCCCAGCCGGGATTCCTTTTCGAACCCGCGGGCGTTGATCACTTTCGTGAAAGCGCCGGTGACTTCGTCGGGAGTCGCTCCGGGGCGGACCTGCTCGAAGGCCGCCTCAATGCCTTCGATAGTCGCCGCGGCCACCCGCTGCAGTGCGGTACTCGGTTTACCCAGCACCGCGGTGCGGGCAATCGGCGCATGGTAGCGCCGGTGCGCCCCGGCCAGCTCGATGGAGATCGGGGCGTCGGCCGGCATCGGATCCGCGTTCCAGGTCAGATGCGGGGTATCCGCCCCGGCTCCGGTGGGCAGCATCGGCACGATCGAGGGGTAGTCCCCGGCATAGCCGGTCACGCCCCGGGCCTGGGCCGCCATGATCTCGGCGGCCACATGGTTCTGCGGGCGTCCCGGAGCCAGTGCACCCAGCGCGGTGCGCATGGACTGCGAGGCGACTTGGCCGGCAATGCGCATCAGCTCGATCTCGTACGGGGATTTGACCAGCCGCACCCAATTGACAAGTTCGCGTGATTCGCGCATCTGCCACCGGACCAGGGTACCGACCAGCGCCTGGTACATGCGGACCGAGAAGAAGTGCGAATCCCCCTCGTAGCCCACCGTGCGCTCATCGCCATAGCCCAGATCCCGCAGATGCCGGGCCACCCAGTCCCCGGGGTGGGCCTCAGGCTGGTGCACCAGTTCCTCGGGATAGCCGAAGATCCGCTGCGGGTCGATCCCGAGTGCGGTTCGGTGCGCCCCGTGGGCATCCATTTGGCGCATGTAGAGCAGTGGCTGGCCTTCCATCGGCAGGACCATTACCTGGGCGGTGTAAAAGGACCAGGCGTTATAGCCGGTCAGGTAGTACAGGTTCGCGGGATCGGTGATCAGCAGCAGTTCAAGGCCCTGTTCGGCCATGCGCTGCCTGACACGTTGCTGCCGGGTTGCGAACTCGGCGATTTCCAGGCTGTCGATGCCTGCTGGGGGCTGGACCATTTCGGGCTGCGTGCTCCTTGCGAATCAATGGAATTTTTCTTGTGATCTACACCATAGAACCGGTGTCCTATCAGATAAAGTAGGTGCATCTTGTTCGTATCGTTAAGCAGAACTTACGGTTTATCCGCAAGCGCTGGCCGAGATGGAGAAACACATGCTCGACTTCAAGAGGCTGACACTGCTGCGCGAATTGCACCTGCGCGGAAGCATTGCCGGCACTGCCCGGATGCTGGGCGTCAGCCCGTCAGCCGTATCCCAGCAGCTGGCCAAGCTGGAGGCTGAAGCCGGTCTGCCGCTGCTGGAACAGGTGGGGCGCAGCATCCGGCTCACCCCGGCCGCGCAGCAGCTGATCGCCAGCGTGGACGAAGCAGTCTCATTGCTGGAATCCGCCAGCGCCGAATTGGAAACCCGGCGCAGCCGGATCCAGGGCGTCATCCGCTTCGCGGCCTTCAGTACCTTCGCGCGCACCTATCTGCCGCGCACCCTGCGCAGCATGGCGGCGATCCACCCCGACGTTGTCGTTGAATTCACCCAGCTCGAACCCAGCGAGGCGCTGGATGCGGTGACCAGCCGCCGCGCAGACATCGCCATCGTCGATGACTTCACGCATGTGCCACGCCGGACGGACTCCGGGCTGGTCCGCAACCTGGTCACCACCGACCAACTGGGCATCTACCTGCCGCACCCGGTCTCCTCTCTCGCGGCGCTGGCCGAGCTGAACTGGGCCTTCGAGCCGCGCGGCACCGATGCCCACGCGTTCTCGCGTAACTACTGCCGGGCCTTGGGCTTCGAGCCACGGGTGCTGTTCGATTCTCCCGACCCGCGCCTGCACTGCGAGCTGGTTGCCGCCGGGGTGGCCGCGGCCTTCCTGCCGCGCATGGTGTTCGGCGAGCTCGACCCTCCGCCGGGCAGCATCACCGAATTCGACCCTCCACCGGGACTCGACCTGCCCCCGATGTTCCGCGAAATCCACGCCGTGGGACGGCGCAGCAGCAATCTGCGCCCGGCCGCCAAGAGCTTCCTGCAGGTTCTGCGGGATGTCGCTGGCTGACCGCTTCACTTGATCAAGGAGAACCATGCTCGATTTGAACCGCATCCGCCTGCTGCGCGAAGTCAGCCTGCACGGCAGCATGAGCGCCGCGGCACGCAACCTGTCCTACAGCCATTCGGCAATCTCCCAGCAACTGGCCCAACTCGAACGCGAGACCGGTGTGAAGCTGCTCGAGCGCGCCGGGCGCAACGTGCAGCTGACCGGGGCCGGCCGTGAGCTGGTGCGCAATACCGAAACCGTGCTCGCCGCCCTGGAAAAGGCCGAATCCGATTTGGCGACCTCCCACCGCCGCGCCCAGGGCGCCTTCACCGTCGCGGCTTTCGCCAGCATCAGCCGCGCGGTCATCCCCGCGGCACTGGTGCGCATGGCCAACACGCACCCTGACCTCGAAGTGCGCATCCAGCGCTATGAGCCCGAAGATGCCATCGTGCGCCTGGCCTCCCGGCAGGTCGATGCAATCATTACCGATTCCTTTCCCGGCACTTCCTCGGGCAGCGCCAACGGGCTGCACACCACGATCCTGGGCCAGGACCCGATCCGCGGCTACCTTCCAGCCGGGTTGGGTCTCGATGACGAGCAGGCAGCCGCCAGCCTCCCCTGGGTCATGGAACCAGCCGAATCGGCTGCGGCGCACTGGGCCCTGCGGGTGTGCCGGGAGCGCGGCTTTGAGCCTCGCATCCAGCATGTCTCCTCCGATGTGCTTTTCCACCTGCGCATGGTCGAGGCCGGGCTGGCCGCTGCATTCCTGCCGGACATGCTTATTGCTGAAACCGGCAGCAAGCTGCAACCTAGCTCCTGGTTGCCGGCCGACCAGCGCCGCACCCTGCTGCTGATCGCTCGCAAGGGATCGGAGGAGAACCCCGCGTTGAATGCCGTGCGGCAGGCCTTGGAAACCGAGCTGCAGCACTCGCAAAACATGTAAGTAAAACTGACAGAAAGCTGTCTGAATCTTTCGCTTTTCATAACCGGTTTGGCTCCCTAGATTGGTATTCACCACCAACCACCGAATACCGGAAAGGAGCGGATCCACATGACCGTCAATGACCTGGCCCTGTCGGACTCCCCCACCAGCAGCATTCTGGACGCGCCCTCCCTGTGGCCAGCCCAGGCTCACACCCCAACCGTGGCCGGACGCCAGCTGGTCGTCGAACGCGGCGAAGGATCCTGGCTCTACACCGCCGACGGACGCAAGCTCTTCGACGGAACCGCCGGCCTATGGCACGCAAACGTCGGGCACGGCAACGCCGAACTGGCCCAGGCCGCCTACGAGCAGATGCTGCAGCTGGAGACCTACCACATCTTCGCCCGCTATTCGAATGACAAGGCCCTGGAACTGGGCGAGAAGCTGGCCGCGCTCAGCCCCATCCCGCGGGCCAAGATCATCTTGAACTCTGGCGGCTCCGATGCCATCGACGTCGCCTGCAAGCTAGCCCGCCGGCACTGGCAGCGCGAAGGCCGCCACGATAAGAAGATCATCCTCTCCCGCGAATTCGCCTACCACGGGCTGCACGCCTACGGCACCTCAATCGCCGGCCTGGAATTCAACCGCGAAGGCTACGGCAGCGACTCGCTGGTGCCGGAAACCGCCCGCGTCTCCTTCAACGACCCGGCTGCCGTCGAAGCAGCCATCGAGCGCATCGGCGCGCAGAACATCGCCGCTTTCGTCACCGAAGCCGTGCAGGGCACCGGAGGAGTCAATCCCCCGGCACCGGGCTATCTGGAAGCCATCACCCGGATCTGCCGTGAAAACGACATCCTGCTCATCCTCGATGAGGTCATCACCGGCTTCGGCCGCATGGGCACCATGTTCGCCGCCGAATACTACGGGCTGGAACCGGACATGATCACCTTCGCCAAGGGCGTGACCAGCGGCTACGCCCCGCTGGGTGGCGTGATGGTGGCCCCGCGGCTCTGGGAGCCGTTCTACGTCGACTCCCCCGACACCCCGATCTTCCGCCATGGCGCCACCTATGCCGGGCACGCCACGGCGAGCGCGGTGGCGCTCAAGCACCTGGAGATCCTGGAACGCGAGCAGCTGGTGCCGCGCGTGGCGCAGCTGGAACCAGTACTGCGGGCCGAATTGGATGCGCTGGCCGCCCGCACCGAGGCCATCATTCAGGTGCGCAGCGCCGGGCTGCTGGGCGGGGTGACCCTGCATGAATCACTGTCCGCCGACCAGGTCTGCGATGACCTGGTCGAACTGGGCTTCATCGGTCGTCCGCTGCGCGGGAACACCATTCAGATCAGCCCGCCGTTCATCGTCACCGAGCAGGAACTGTCCACCTTCATCAATGCCATCGGCGAAGCGATTTCGAATCGGAGCGGCAAATGAGCACCACCGCGCAGCAAGAGACCGGGCTGATCGCCGCCACTGCGCAACACGTCGCCGAGGCCGATGCGGCCATCGCAACCCTGCACGGGCCGACCCAGGGCATTGCGGTCCACGACCCGGCCAGCGGGCAACTGATCGCGCATGTGCCCGACTCGACCCCGGAACAAGCCGTGGCCGCCGCCAGGCGCGCCGATGCGGCCGGGACGAGTTGGGCGGAGCAAAGTCCCCGGCACCGCGCCCAAGTGCTGCACAACTGGTATGCCCTGCTCATCGAGCACGGCGAGCGGATCGCGAAGCTGATCAGCCGGGAAATGGGCAAGCCGCTGGCTGAGGCGCGCGGCGAGGTGAAGTACGGAACCGACTTCGTGCGCTGGTACGCCGAAGAAGCGGTCCGCCCCGGCGGCAACTTCCAGCCGGCACCCGACGGCGGGGCCGATATCCTCACCCGCCGCGCCCCGATAGGCCTCGCTGTGCTGATCACCCCGTGGAACTTCCCACTGGCCATGGCCACGCGCAAGATCGCCCCCGCGCTGGCCGCTGGCTGCCCAGTGCTCATCAAGCCTGCGACCGCCACACCGCTGACCACCTACTACGCGGTGCAGCTGGCGATCGAAGCAGGCGTCCCCGAGGACCTGGTCCAGGTCGTGTCCACCTCCGACTCGGCGGCCTTCAGCACCGCAGTGCTCTCGGACCCGCGGGTGCGCAAGGTTTCCTTCACCGGCTCCACCCCGGTGGGCCGCACACTGCTGGAGCTGGCCTCGAAGAATGTGCTGCGCAGCTCCATGGAGCTGGGCGGCAACGCTCCGTTGCTGGTCTTCGACGACGCCGATTTCGAACGCGCCATCGAGGGCACCATCGCGGCCAAGCTGCGCAATGGCGGCCAATCCTGCATCGGTGCCAACCGGATCTACGTGCAGTCCGGCATCGCCGATGAATTCGCCGCCGAATTGGCCCGCCGCTTCGCCCGGATCCAGGTCGGCGCCGGGCTCGGGGAGGGCACCGAGCTCGGCGCCCTGATCGATTCCCGCGCCGTCGCGCAGATGCAGGGCTTCACCGACGATGCGCTCGAAAAGGGCGCGCAGCTGCTGGCCGGAGGCCACGGCTATCCGGGCGCCGGGCACTTCTACGCGCCCACCGTGCTGGACCACGTCGATCCCGCCGCGCAGGTCAGCGGCCAGGAGATCTTCGGCCCGATCGCCGCGATCCGGCGCTTCAACACCGAAGACGAGGTCCTGGGCTGGGCCAATGACACCGAGTTCGGCTTGGCCGGCTACGTGTTCAGCCAGGATCTCGACCGCGCCCTGAACGTCGCCGACCGGCTGCAGACCGGCATCGTCGGCATCAACCAGGGCGTGCCTTCCAACGCCGCGGCTCCCTTCGGCGGCGTCAAGCAATCGGGATTGGGCCGCGAAGGAGCCAGCGAAGGCCTAGAGGAATACCAGTCCATCCGCTTCTACAACATTTCACGCCGCACCACCCACTAACCCCGGGCCGTCGTGCCCGAACCGCTACTTCAGAAGGAAGACCTCCAATGCTCATTTCAGTTGTCAAGGAAATCAAGCCGGCCGAACAGCGCGTTGCCATCACCCCTTCCGGGGTCGCGGCGCTGTTCTCCCAGGGGCATACCGTGCACGTCGAGTTCGGGGCGGGAGCCAACGCCGGCTTCAGCGACGAGCAGTACGCCGCGGCCGGTGCGATGCTGGTGGGCCAGGCCGAAGCCTGGGCCAGCGCCGAGCTGCTGGTCAAGGTCAAGGAACCCATTGCCAGCGAGTACCAATTCCTGCGCGATGACCTGGCGCTGTTCACCTACCTGCACTTGGCGGCCGACCGCCCGCTGACCGAAGCGCTGTTGCAGGCCGGCACGCTGTCGATCGCCTATGAAACCGTGCAGGACTCTACCGGTCTGCCTCTGCTAACCCCGATGAGCGAAATCGCCGGGCGCCTGGCGGCCCACGCGGCGGCCACCTACCTGACGGGCCCCGAAGGCGGACCAGGCAAGCTGCTCGGCGGCTCTCCCGGCGTAGCCCCGAGCCGCGTGCTGGTCATCGGCGGCGGCGTGGTGGGCACCCAGGCGGCACAACTGGCGTTGGGCATGCAGGCAGAAGTCACCATTCTTGAAATGTCGCCGTCACGGATCCGCCAGTTGAACGACTTGCTGGGCAACCGGGCTCGCGTGCTGATGAACGACCCATTGACCCTGGAGAACGAGCTGGCCCAGGCCGACGTGGTCATCGGCGCCGTGCTTGTTCCCGGACGCGCTGCTCCGAAAGTCGTCACCCGGGAGCAGCTGGGGCTGCTGCAGCCCGGCGCGCTGCTGGTCGACGTGGCCATCGACCAGGGCGGAGCGTTCGAAACCTCGCATGCCACCACCTACCAGGACCCGATTTTCGAAGTCGACGGCGTGCGCCACTACTGCGTGGCGAACATGCCCGGCGGCGTGCCGCAAACCTCTACCAAGGCGCTGACCAATGCCACGCTGCCGTACCTGCTGCAGCTGGCAAACCGCGGAGTTGAGGCCGCGCTGGAGGCAAACCCGGCGCTGGCCAAGGGCGTGAACACCCGGGCGGGCCACATCGTTTGCTCCGGCGTAGCCGCAGCTTTCACTGATCTGCCCAGCGTCGAAGCCGCATCCGCACTCGTCTAGCACGCCAGAATGCATGGCCTACGCGTAGTGCATGCTTATCCCATCCACAGAAAGCCAATTTAGAGTAGTAAGTACCTCTTGAAGGTGCGAGTGATGACGTTGAAACTGGCACTGTCGGTCTTGCGACAGTGCCAGTTTCTGTATCCAAAACTATTTCGCCTCGATCCAGCATCCCGCAAGCACCCGGGAACCCACCGCGATATTGATCCGCAGCTGGACTGGATCAAGTACGGGTAGTGCAAGAGCGGAATCAGGATCCTTCGACTGGAATTTCCGTCAAGACTCAGTTCATGACCTTGCATGTTTGCCCGATGCTTTCTGCCAGATCAGATCCCGATAAAAAGCACTCATCCAAGAACCGTAGGAAGCCGAAAAACAACAGTTCGCTAAACATGCAGTCTGCGCTCAGGCACCGCATAGTTCCGGCGGATACATTGGGAAGTACCTCATGAAGGTGCGAGTGATGATCGAGAGGCCCCAGCCGTTGCAAACGGCTGGGGCCTCGACTTTAACCAACTCTGCTCCCAGCCCTCCTAGCGCCTAAGATGGGTAAGTCCCCAAATCTATTCCCTGGGATACCTGACGAAACGGAGCCCCGGTGAGTGCCGCGATCGCTGAACTGACACCCCTGCAACGACAGTCGGTGCTGCGCACCCTGAAGTCCCCGCGGCTGCTCAAAACCGAGCTGCTTGCCGGCCTGGTGGTCTCCCTGGCGCTGATCCCCGAGGTCATCGCCTTCACCGTGATCGCCGGCGTGGATCCGCGCGTGGGCATCTTCGCCTCGTTCACGATGTCCGTGGTTATCGCCATTACCGGCGGGCGACCGGCGATGATTTCGGCGGCAGCTGGCGCGGTGGCCCTGGTAGTCGCCCCGCTGGTGCGCGCCCACGGCGTGGAGTACCTCTTCGCTACCGTGGTCCTGGCCGGCGTGATCCAGGTAAGCCTGGCGCTGCTGGGCGTGGCCAAGCTGCTGCGCTTCATCCCGAGGCAGGTGATGATCGGCTTCGTCAACGGCCTGGCCATCTCGATCTTCTGGGCGCAGATGCCCGAGCTGCGCAACGTGCCGTGGATGGTGTACCCGCTGGTGGTCCTCGGGGTGGCCATCGTCTGCTTCTTCCCGAAGATCACCAAGGCGGTGCCAGCCCCGCTGATTGCCATCGTGGTGCTCACCGCGATCACCATCTTCGCCAAGGTTGCCGTTCCCACCGTGGGAGAGAAGGGCGAACTGCCCGATTCGCTGCCGCTCTTCCACCTGCCCGGCGTGCCGCTGGATCTGCAAACCCTCAAGATCATCGCACCCTACGCGATCGCCGTGGCCTTCGTGGGCCTGCTCGAATCGCTGCTGACCGCCAAGCTGGTCGATGACATCACCGATACCCCTTCGAGCAAGACCCGCGAGTCCTGGGCGCAGGGCGCCGCGAACATCGTCACCGGATTCTTCGGCGGCATCTGCGGTTGCGCGATGATCGGCCAGACCATGGTGGGAGTGAAGGTCTCCGGCGGGCGCACCCGCATCTCCACGGCCTTCGCGGGCATCTTCATGCTGCTGCTGGCGGTGCTGCTCGGCGATATTGTCGCGCAGATTCCGATGGCCGCGCTGGTCGCGGTGATGATCGTGGTTTCGGCGACGACCTTCGATTGGCACTCCATCCGACCGAGCACGCTGAAGATGATGCCCAAGAGCGAAACCTTCGTCATGGCCATCACCGTGCTGCTGACTGTGATCACCAGCAATCTGGCCATCGGCGTGGGCGCGGGCATCCTTTCGGCCATGGTGCTCTTCGCCAATCGCGTGGCCCATCTGGTCACCGTGGAACGGACCCCCGAGGGCGAAACGATGATCTACAAGGTCAACGGCGAGTTGTTCTTCGCCTCCTCCAACGATCTGTACACCCAGTTCGACTACGCGCAGGATCCCGAGCGCGTTGTGATCGACATGTCCGATTCGCACCTCTGGGACGCCTCAACCGTTGCGGCGCTGGATTCGATCCGCACCAAGTACGAGAAGTACGGAAAATCCGTGGAAATCCGCGGCTTGAATGAAGCCAGCCAGAAGATGCAGGACCGCTTGGGCGGCAAGCTGTCCTAGGTGTATTAGCCACGGAGGTTAGGAACACGGTCCGCTGGCGCCAGACCCTCCAGCGAAGTATGTCCACGACGGTGGTTGTAATAGTCTAACCACTGCGGGAATGCAGCCACCCCCTCGGCCTCAGAACGGTAAGGCCGGGCATAAGCCCACTCCTCGATCATGGTGCGATTGAACCGCTCGACCTTGCCATTGGTTTGCGGCCGGTAGGGCCGGGTGCGCTTATGCTTGACCTCCGGACCCAGCGCGTCGGCCAAGGTATGCGAGCGGTAGCAGGATCCGTTATCTGTGAGTACGCGTTTCACGGTGATCCCTGCACCTTGGAAGTAGGCGTTGGCCCGTTCCCAGAATCCTGCGGCGGTTTCCTTCTTCTCATCTGAGAGGATTTCGGTGTAGGCCAGCCGCGAGTAATCATCCACGGCGTTGCGCAGGTACGCGTAGCCCGGACGGCGGTCCTGGGGTGTCTTGGTCTTGTTGCGCCGCCCCGCGGCCCGGTCCATGACCCGGTGCCCACCACCGTCAGGGATTCGTCCGAGTTTCTTGATGTCCACGTGGATCAGGTCCCCGGGTGCCTCGTGCTCGTAACGGCGGATGACCTGCCCGGTGGCACGGTCCTGCCATGCCAGCCTGGAGAGCCCTACCCGGGAGAGGACCTTGTTCACGGTTGAGGGGTGCAGTCCCAGCAGGAAAGCAATCCGGGCCGGTCCCCATCTGCGGTTTACGCGCACTGCGATGATCCGCCGTTCGGTGCGCACGCTGGTGCGGCGCGGTGAATGGTGTGGCCGGCTGGAGCGGTCCTGCATCCCTGCCTCGCCTTGCTCCCGGTAGCGGGAAGCCCAGCGGGAGGCGGTGGACACGGAGACTTGGAACCGCTCGGCGGCGCGGCGCAGTGGCCAGCGGTCTTCCACGATGCACCGTGCCAGCAGCAACCGGCCTTTGGGCGCAAGGATGGCATTAGAATGGGACATGAAGACCTCCGGGATGTCGTAGATGTTGTCGCAAACAGCACTTCACTCGGAGGTCTTCTTTTTGTCACTCAGCTACGCCGCATGTTCCTAACGTCCGTGGTTAATACAACTAGCCCGCGGGATTGCCAATGCCGGTCTGGAGCTACAGCGACCTAGCTGCATCCTCGCGCAACTGGTTCTTGCGGATCTTGCCGGTCACCGTGGTGGGGAATTCTTCCAGGATCCGCACGTAGGCCGGGACCTTGTAATGCGCCAGCTGCCCGGCGGAATATTCGCGGATCGCATCCACGGTGAGCGGCTGGCGCCCGGCCTTCATGCGGATGCAGGCGCAGACCACTTCTCCGAATTTTGAATCGGGCACGCCGATGACAGAAACATCCTCGATATCAGGGTGCTTATAGAGGAATTCCTCGATTTCCGCGGGGTAGATATTTTCGCCGCCGCGGATCACCATGTCCTTGATGCGCCCGACGATGGTGCAGTAGCCGTCCTCGCGCATCACCGCCAGATCCCCGGTGTGCATCCAGCCTTCGTCGTCGATGGCCGCCCGGGTCTTCTCCTCGTCGTTCCAGTAGCCGAGCATCACCGAGTAGCCTCGGGTGCAGTACTCACCGGTTTCCCCGCGTTCCAGGGTTTCGCCACTGACCGGATCCACCACCTTGATCTCCACATGCGGGTGCACCCGGCCGATGGTGGCGGTGCGGCGCTCGAGATCGTCGTCGCCGCGGGTCTGGCAGGACACCGGAGAAGTCTCGGTCATGCCGTAGGCGATGGAGACCGCGCTCATCCCCATGTCATCGACGCAGCGGCGCATCACCTCCACGGGGCAGATGGATCCGGCCATGATGCCGGTGCGCAGCGCGGAGAGGTCGTAGTCCTTGAAGTTCGGGTGGTTCTGCATGGCGATGAACATCGTGGGCACCCCATACAAGCCCGTGCAGCGCTCCTCTGCCACCACGCGCAGCATGGTTTCGGCGTCGAATCCCGGGCCGGGAATCACCATGGTGGTTCCGCGGCTGGTGCAGCCCAAGTTGCCCATGACCATGCCGAAGCAGTGGTAGAACGGCACTGGAATGCACAGCCGGTCATGCTCATTGAGGTCGATCATGCCGGTGACCTGGTAGCCGTTGTTCAGGATGTTGCGGTGGCTGAGCACCGCGCCCTTGGGGTAGCCGGTGGTACCCGAGGTGTACTGGATATTGATCGGGTCTTCGGGCTTGGTGGCCGCCAGCCGCTTCGCCAGTTCCCCGTCGCCGACTTGCTCGCCTTCGGCCAGCAGCTGCGCATAGTCATCGGTGTCCACGTAGACCACGCGCTCCAGGCCGGGAGTATCGGTGCGCGCTTGCTCGATCATTGCCCGGTAGTTGCTGGTCTTGAATTCGGTGACTGCCAGCAGCAGGCGCATCTGGCTGTGGTTGACCGCGTAGGCGTATTCGTGGGTGCGGTAGGCAGGGTTGACATTGACCAGGATGACGCCGATTTTAGCGGTGGCGTACTGGGTAAAAACCCATTCTGCGCAGTTCGGTGCCCAGATGCCGACCCGGTCTCCGGGCTGCAATCCGGCGGCCAGCAGGCCCTTGGCCAGGCGATTGATCTGCGCGTCCAGCTCGTTCCAGCTCCAGCGCCGGCCGGTGGCTGATTCGACCAGGGCTTCTGCCGGGCCGAAGCGGGCTACGGTGCTTTCGAAGTTGGAGCCAATGGTCTCTTCCAGCAGTCGCGGTTCACTCTCGCCCTTGGCATAAGCCTTCATCTGCGCACCCCTTCGTGGATCGCTTCGTCGGAATCTGCGCGGGCATGAATAGTGTGCCCAACGTCACATTCACACACTAGCCGTGGTGTGACCCGCTGCCAAGCAACGGCGCGACGTGCGCCGCCAGGACTGCAACCGGTCGCTTAATTCGGCGGACAGCTCCGTAAGGTACAGCAAGCTTTTCTCCTCCAGCCCGCCTTTGCTGAATTAATGCACGCCGCAAGAACGTTAGAGACTCGGGCTCATAGCGGCGATCTCATTCATACTTGTAGACTCTCAATCAGACCAGAATAAGTATTTCACCCTCTTGGATCGCCGCGTTAGAGTTGCCAGCAAGCGTCTTCTGCGCATTCGACGCGCGGTCCGACGATCGGAGCACCATGGACACGAGACTACTTCGCTACTTTGTCGCTGTCGCCGAAGAGCGCCATTTCGGCCGCGCGGCGGCGCGCCTGCATATAGCGCAGCCTCCGCTCTCCCAGCAGATCAAGCAGCTCGAGGAGACGCTTAATACCCAGCTGCTGATCCGCACCACCCGCAAGGTGGAACTGACCAACGCCGGAGAGCTGCTGCTGACCCGCGGACGCATCCTGCTCGAAGAGCTCGAACAGCTCTCCCGCGACGTGCGCACCGTGGGCGATGGCGCCCTGGGCGTGCTGCGCCTGGGCTCCACGGGCAGCGCCACCTCGCGCATCATGCCCAAGCTCATCGAGAGCAGCTCGCAGCAGATGCCCGGACTGCAGCTGAATGTGCAAGGCGAAATGCTCACCCCGCAGATGGTCGAAGGCCTGGTCGAAGGCCGGCTGGATCTGGCCATCTTGCGCCCACCGGTGCGCGGCGCCGAGGTGGACTACATGCTGCTGGACCAAGATCATCTGGCCGTGGCCCTGCCGCTGGACCACCCGCTGTGCGCCTACGAGGAGCTGGGCCTGGAACAGCTGGCCGGCGAGAAGTTCATCTGCTACCCGCCTTCTTCCGCAGTGAACAGCATCATCGTGGATTCCTGCCGCCGCGTGGGCTTCGTCCCGCAGGTCGCGCAGGTGGCCAGCGAGACCTCTACCCTGCTCACCTTCGTCGCCGCTGGACTGGGCATCGGACTGCTGCCGACCACGCACTACCTGCCGCACAGCAACCGGATCACCTTCCGGCCGCTGCGCAATGCCCCTGCCGTCGATCTGGCGATCGCCTGGCGAGCGGGCAACGAATCTGCGCTGGTGCGCAACTTCTTGGAACTTTGCAAAGAACTATTCCCCGCGAAAAATACCGTCGAAGAAAGGCTGGAACCCCTTGAGAATCCAGCGGATTGAATCAATCCCCTACGCCATTCCGTACAACCACCCGCTGCGCTTTGCCAGCGGCGAGGCGCACACCGCGGACCACGTGCTCATCCGCGTGCACACCGATGAGGGCGTGATCGGCACCGCCGACGCGCCACCGCGCCCGTACACCTACGGCGAAACCCAGAAGTCCATCGTCGCGATCGTGCAGGACGTTTTCGCCCCGCAGCTGATCGGCGTGGACATCATGGACCGCGCGAAGATCCGCCAGGTGCTGGATCGGACCATCTACAACCAGGTGGCCAAGGGCGCGCTGGACATCGCCGTCTGGGATGCCATCGGCCAGGCGCTGGGCACCCCGGTGCACAAGCTGCTCGGCGGGTTCACCGACTCGATGCGCGTGAGCCACATGCTCGGCTTTCGCCCGGCGCAGGAACTGCTCGATGAGGCCCTGCGCTTCGGCGAGCAGTACGGCATTACCACCTTCAAGCTCAAGGTCGGCCGCCGCCCGCTGGCGCTGGATATCGAAGCCTGCCGCGTGCTGCGCGAAGGCCTGGGCGAGGACGTGGAGATCTACTTGGACGCCAACCGCGGCTGGAGTGCCAACGAGTCCATGGAAGTACTGCGCCAGACCGAGGGCCTTGGCCTGACCATGCTCGAAGAACCGTGCGATGCCAAGGAAGCGATGAGCCGCCGCCGACTGGTCGAGCGCTCCCCGATCCCGATCGTCGCCGACGAATCGGTACCGACCGCCGGCGATGTCTCGCGCGAGCTGCTCTCCGGCGGCGCCAACGCGATCTGCATCAAGACCGCCCGCTCGGGCTTCACCGAAGCCACCGAGATCCTGGGCCTGTGCACCGGACTGGGCGTGGACGTCACCATGGGCAACCAGATCGACACCCAGGTCGGCTCGCTGGCCACCGTCACCTTCGGCGCCGCCTTCGAGGCCACCAGCCGCCGTGCCGGCGAACTGTCCAACTTCCTGGACATGGCCGATGACCTGCTGGCCGAACCACTGCAGATCGTCGACGGCCGCATTTCGGTACGCACTGTGCCCGGCGTGGGAGCGGCGATCGACGAATCCAAGCTGGCGCGTTACCGCCAGGACCACGTACTTTCCACCTCGAACTAAAGGAGATGCACCATGTTGTTCCTTGCCCGTATGGACGTTGTTTTCCCAGATCACTTGACCGCCGAGCAGGTCGTCGATTTCCAGGCCCGCGAGAAGGAATACTCCGCGAGCCTGCAGCGCAGCGGCAAGATGCAGGGCATCTGGCGCGTGGTCGGCGAGTACGCGAACCACTCGCTGTACAACGTCGAGTCCAACGACGAGCTGCACGAAATCCTCAGCGGATTCCCGATGTATCCGTACATGAAGATCAAGGTCACCCCACTGGCCAAGCACCCTAATTCGCTGGTCTAGAACGCATCCAGGGCGCCGGCGCCAGACCGTGCCCCAGCCCACAAGTATTGATATTCAAAACGTGTCAATTGGTGGCAAATAAGTATTTCACTCATCAAGAACACTGCACTACATTGAATATCAATCACCCAAGATGGCGGGGGTCACACTATGGATCCCCGTACGTCACACCACAGAATTTAGGGGAGTCACCATGACCATCGAAACTCCAGCAGACGCAACTGCAGCCAAGTCCGGCAACGCCGCCACCGACAGCTTCCGCAACTCCGGCAAGCTCGCCAAGGTCGAGGCTTCGACCGAACGCGTGAACCTGCTTGCTTCCAAACTCGTCAAGGCCGCCAATGACATCATCCTCGAAGAGCGCGTGAGCTACGACGAGTTCAACGCCCTGAAAGCATGGTTGATCAAGGTCGGCGACGACGGCGAATGGCCGCTGTTCCTGGACGTTTGGCTGGAACACTCGGTGGAAGAGGTCGCTACCGACCACCGCGAAGGCAACAAGGGCTCGATCGAAGGCCCTTACTACGTGCCGGAAGCTCCTTCCCAGAACTCCCCTGCCACCATCTCGATGCGCGAAGACGAGAAGGGCACCAACTTGCTCTTCCAGGGCCAGGTCCGCTCGACCGACGGCTCTGCATTGAAGAACGCCAAGATCGAGCTATGGCACGCAGACGAAGAGGGCTTCTACTCGCAGTTCGCTCCTGGCATCCCGGAGTGGAACCTGCGCGGCACCTTCATCGCTGACGAGGAAGGCAACTTCCAGATCAACACCATGCAGCCAGCTCCGTACCAGATCCCAACCGACGGTGCCTGCGGCCAGCTGATCGCCGCTGCCGGCTGGCACGCATGGCGACCAGCCCACCTGCACCTGAAGGTTTCAGCCGAGGGCCACGAGCTGCTCACCGCCCAGCTGTACTTCCCAGGCGACGAACACAACGATGACGACATCGCAAGCGCCGTGAAGCCGGAACTGCTGCTGGACGTCCAGCCAGCCGAGTCGGGCAACGGCAAGCAGGTCACCTACGACTTCGTACTTGACCCAGTGAAGTAAATCCGAAGCAGAAGAAGCACCGCATCACGCGCAACGAGGGGGCGTGAGGCGGTGCTTACTTCATTTAATGCCTCGGTTGACCAGCGCGAGGTTAGACTACTGACATGCGTAAACTTCTAGCCATCAGCGGATTCGCCATAATTGCGGCTTACGCTGTTTATGGCGCCCTGCTCGCGAACAACTGGGCAGTGGAAGCCGCCAGCGGAATTCCTTTGGATGAAACCATCGTGGCGATGTCCGCCGCGGGGCAGGGCTACAGCTCGCGCGGCGGCTGGGTCTTCGCCTGCGCTGGAATCATCCTCGCGATTTCATGGCTACTCGTGACGCTTACCCCGAAATTCCAGCTGCCCGGCTGGGTCGCCGCCGGACTCTGGGGCCTGATTGTCGCGCTAGGCGCACCCACGTACTTCTTCACTGCTTTCGGCAACATAAATTCAGTGGGCGATACCTTTGAGGACTGGAATGCTGGTGCAGCCTTCGCCCTTGAAGCACCGCTATACACTGCCAGCATCCTCGCCGGCGTTCTGCTCGCTGCTATGGCGGCCATTGGAACCTGGTCCGCATTTTCCGGTACTTCACGGCCCCTTCGTCCAACCAGCAGCTAGACTTTCAGGCTGCGCCACCTGACTCGGAATGCTGATTTACCCCATGACGCCAGCTGAAATTACGGTCGAATAAACTTTCTATGAGTTACCCACAATTCGACTTGAATCAGAACAAACTGTCGGTGCTTAGCAGGAAAATTAACTATGAGTATTCCTGCATACCTAGAAGACCGCGACGGAGAACACCGTCTTCCACTGCGCCCACCGGGCACCCGTGAAGAGTCGCATAGGACTTCCGCTGAGGAGGCCGAACGCGAACACCAAACGTTCTTAGGGACGCTTAAGCAGACCGCCCTTGAGCTTTTCGATGCCGGGCCCATTAACGGCCCTACCGACGCGCTGGAGGCCCTGAAGAAAATCCAGCGGCTGCAGAGCAGTACCGAAGCCGCTATCGCCTACATCATGGCCGACGGAGTGGAACACGTCAGCGAATCGTTCAATGACCTGATATCGACCGAACACCCGCACTCCGCCGATGAAGAAACAGCAGCCGCGAAAAGCGCCGCATGCTACGGCGTGGACCGCGGCAGCGAGCAGATCATCAACTCCAACTTCATCGCCGAATCCTCCGTCGCACTGCGCGAGAGCAACCGCAAGGTATCCAAACGGATGTTCCACGCCAAGGGCTTGCGGCATGTCTGCAAGAACACCCTCGCGGCTCTGGCTGCAGGCGAAATCACCGTCAAGGCGGCCACGATATCGTCAAATTCTGCCAAGATCTCTCTCCCGAGCAGATCTCGCTCATGGAACAAATTCTGCTGCCCATGGCGAAGACGGCCCCGGATGAAGCCATCTACCAACGGGCTCGACGCCTGCACGACCGCCTTAATCCCGATTCAGCGGAGAACCGGCAGAGGAACGCGTTAGCTGCCCGCAACGTCCGGATGTGGAACGACGAGGATGGCATGGCCACCTTGCAACTTCATCACAGCGCTGATGTCATCCATTCAATCAACAACTCCATCAAGCACATGGCCAGCCAGATCACTGATCCTAAAGACTCACGCACCCAGGCCCAGGTTGAAGCCGATGCTTTCGCGGACGTCTATCTCAATGGTTGGCCCGGCGCCGAAGGCATGCCGCTGAAACCACGGGTCTCCATCACTATTCCTGCTGTGGAAATGCTGGCCAATCCCTCTCGCGGCCTTGCTGAACTGGAAGGCTACGGACCGATCCCCCTAGGCGTGGCTCTAAAGATCGCAGCTGATGCTCCGTCATTCCAACGGGTCCTGACAGACCCTTGGACCGGGGCTGCGATTGACGTGGAACCCAAGAGGTACCGACCTTCCCAAGGACTGCGGGATTTGCTGCGCCACCGCGACCAGCATTGCGGCTTCCCCGGATGTCGTCGTCCGGCAGATAGCTCAGAAATTGATCATATAGAAGCGTATGGGCAGGGCGGGCACACCACCCGGCAGAATACGCATCTCTTATGCAAACAGCATCAGATGTTCAAGCACGCTCTGGGCTGGAAGGTCCTTGCTTGTCCTGACGGTTCCAAAACATGGATTTCACCGCATGGCCTGCGTTCAATCACGATTCCTGAGAGCGTGAGCAACGTGGAGAACTTTGACCATCTCAATGATCACTGCCCTCAGCGTCCTGAAGATGAAACAACACCCGTAGTTCGGTTGACTCCGGAAACACGACGAGTTCTGAGCCTCGACCAGGATGAAGATCTTCCCGACACCGGAACCGGATAGCCCCTTCGCGAACCTTGAATCTTGAGTGACAAATTTTTTCAGTCACTAGAACAACCACACCACCTATAGACTCGACGGAAGCAGCCTCATCGAAGCTACTCGTATAGCCTGCTACGCCCAGAGTCCGGTTCCTGACGCTTAGTTCTTTTCGCGATAGTGCTGATTGAAAATAAATTTCACTCACTTCGCATCCAAACTACCCACGGCTAGCAGAGCTCCGAAGTTCCTTTAAGACTGAAAATAATTTTCAGTCAGAAGCTTCTAGCTCCCTTGGTCGAAACGAGCGATTGCAGCGAGCTCGGTACGGTTGGATACCGCCAGCTTCGTGTAGATCTTGGTCAAGTGGTACTGCACCGTTTTGGTACCTATATAAAGCTCTTCAGCGACACGGCGATTGCTAGCCCCTTCGCAAACCAGCTTGGCTACGGCCTGTTCCTGCGCGGTCAGCCTGGACCAATCAGCATTCTCCCTGCGTGACGTCCCGGTACCGCTTGCCTGAAGCTCGCGGTTGCAACGATCCATATACACGGTTGCATCGACGTGTGTGAAGATCGCCAACGCACGGGTCAACGGAGCAACGCATTCCGCACGTTTTCCTGCTCGACGCAAGCACTGCCCGTAATAGAAATCAACCTTCGCCCGGTGGTAAATCGAGCCGATGCTTTCCAAGCGGCGAATGGCATCTTCAAACACCAAGCGGGCTGCGTCAATATCACCACGCGCCGCGAGCAAAGAAGCCTGGACACTCTGGAATCGAGCTATTCCGCTCTGATGGCCTGAAGCAAT
Source organism: Glutamicibacter sp. MCAF14 (assembly GCF_052114325.1). Taxonomy (NCBI): domain Bacteria; kingdom Bacillati; phylum Actinomycetota; class Actinomycetes; order Micrococcales; family Micrococcaceae; genus Glutamicibacter; species Glutamicibacter sp. MCAF14. The sequence goes on along the minus strand of NZ_JBFREO010000001.1, from coordinate 219,388 downwards.
CGCGCCCTCCAGCAATGGCTGAATGAACTTCTCTGCCTCATCAAGACGTTCGCAACGTATGAGCGCCTTGGCATATGTGTCTTGCCAGGTCCAGAAACCTGCCTGATCAATACCCTGTGAACGATCCAGCCGAAGCAAAGGCTCCAGTGCCCGCACTACCTCTTCATGGTTCGCCTGCACACGGGCAATCTCCGCCCGAGCCATCCGGTAAGGCATTTCCATAATGGCATAACTGCCGGTTTGAGCCCATGACTTCCGCAAGTGCAGATCAGCTTGCTCCCAGTTGCCGCGCAATGCGTGAATCTGAACCGCGGTCAGCTGGATCAGTGGACGCAGGATCTGAATTTCAGAACGCTCCTGCAGGGTCTGGGCAGATCGGACGGTCTCCAGCGCTTGATCCCAATCGCCCATGAGGAATTCGGCTCGTGCAGACCAGGCTTTGGCCCACAACGAGATGCGCAGCGATCCATCGCTGAAGTCCGTAGAGCTGGAGGCGGCGAGCTCATGCCGAGCCAGTTCCACGCGATCGGTGGCCAGGTAGACCCATCCCAGAGACATCTCTGCACGCTGCCGCTGGGCTCCCGCAGGAAGAGCCGACAAAAGGTCCATCAAGACCTTCTCCCCTTCTTCTGCCCGGCCCATCATGGCCAGTCCAAGACCTTGGATGACTGCATTTTCAATGGCCAGCGGGCTGCCCACTTGCGCAAGGCGCAGTGATTGCTCGGCCCAGTCAATGATTTTCTGTCCTTTGAGCCTGCATAGCGAATCGAGGACCTGTCGTTGCGCGACCACGGCCATCACATCGTTATCCTGTTCGTGCACTGCATTCTGCCAGGCACTTGAGAGCCAGCGCTGCGCGGTATTGGCCCTGCCCTGCAGGATGGAGATGTATCCCGAGAGCACGTCTCGTTCCGGGCTGCTCTCCAAGCTCGACAGCTGGTGCCCGAAAGTTTGCGCCCTCGGCAGCTCGCCGGCGGCCACGATTGCATCTACGGCGTTGAGCAACAGGGAATCGCGCTGTGCCGGTTCCGGGGACAAGTGCATGGCGTGGAAAAATGCGGTGGCCGCCGATGACCACTCCCCTCGCTTGCCCTGCTCCCGGCCGTAATCCCGCAGTTCCAGGGCCAATCCGCCATCGGGCAGGATGCACGCATCGGCCCGATGGCCCAGCCGCGCGCCCTGGTCCTCGACGATCTGCGCGGCGCTGGCATGCAAGCGGATGCGGGCGCTCAACGGGATCTGGTGGTAGATAGCCATTCGGGTCAGCTCATCCTCGAAGCCGAGCCGCACCTTGCCGCTGTGCCCGTAGGCCTTCGCCAGTGAGGAGTCGAGAACCTGCTGGATGGGCTTCAGCGGATCGGCTTCGCCCACCAGTTTGGCGACGTTGTCGATCCTGGCCTGCGCACCGAGCACGGCAGCCGCTTCAACCAGCGCTCGGGCTCGCGGCTCCAACCCGTCCAACAGCTCGATGACTTGTAATGACAGGGCGCGCGGGGCAGGCGGCCAGCGGTCCAGCTGCTCCCAGTCGCGCTCCGGATTTTCTTGGGCCAGCTCGATGACCACTTGCAGGTTGCCCTGGGTGTAGTCCACCAGCTGCTCCGCGGCAGTGGGAGGCAGGTCGATGCCCGTTCGAGCGCACACGATCTCGCGCACATGCGCCGGATCAGGCACTTCCAGCTGCAGGACCCTCAGCTGGCTGTCTGCCAGGAATTCACGGGTCTCAGGTGTCAGCCCGGCCAGGTTCTGCTGGCGCATCACCAGCACGATGAGTATCGGTTCATGGCGCAATCGGCGCCACGTATAGTGCAGCGCCTGGAAGCTGAGGTCATCGATCCACTGCGCATTTTCCAGCACCAGCACCCGGGGGCGCGATCCGTCCTTGCGCAGGTATTCCAGCAATGCCTCACCCAGCGCCCCGGCCGAACCAGCATGGCTGCGTTGCAGCAGTGGGCCAAGGGCGGCTCCGGGCTGCGCGGTTTCCCAGCGCGATGCGGTGACCAGCTGCACCGATTGGCTGGCCAACCGGGTCAGCAGCGCCTTGATCAGCGTGCTCTTGCCGCTGCCACGCGGGCCTTTGAGCACCGCGAAGATGCTGCCGTTCTGCTGTACTTCATGCGAAAGGTCGATGAGCGCCTCTTGGCCCTGCTGGGCACCGAGCATGGCGTTCACCAACCTTTCAGCATTGCTGCGTTGCTTATCGATGTGCTGCTACTTCCCTGCCCCAACGGTGGCCAGCGGCTCCTGCGCACTGCGATGTGCAGCGGAGCGAGCCATCGGAACAAATGTGGTGACCAGCGTTCCAACGATAGCAACCGCGGCGAAGACATAGAATGCGGTCCCCGGGGAAATCCCAGCCGAGAGCAGCATCCCGCCGAGCAGCGGACCGAAAATCCCGCCCAGACGGCCAAATCCGGCGCACCAGGCAACCCCGGCACCGCGGGCGGCGCTGTGATAGTAGTTCGACACAAACCCGTAGATCAGCACCTGGGTGCCGATGGTACCCACGCCGGCTACGGCCACCAGTGAAAGCAGCAGGCCCAGCGGCAGCTTGAGGGTCATCAGCGCCATCGCCAATGCGGCCAGGAAGAAGGTCACTGCCACTACCTGCTTGGGGCCGACGCGGTCGGCGGCCATCGAGGCCAGCAGCCCGCCGAAGACCGCGGCCAGGTTCAGCACCAGCAAGAAGAGCAACGAGTGGGACTTGCCGTAGCCAGCTTGCTGCATGATCTCCGGCATCCAGGTGTTCAGCCCGTACGTCAGCAGCAATCCGGTGAAGCTCATCATTCCCAGCAGCGCGGTAGGCAGCGCGTAGCGCTTGGTGGCCAGCGCGGCGAAGCCCACGCGTTCGGCCTCCAGGTCCGTGGCCTCGGCGCCGCTTGGAATTTCCAGGACTACCCCGGTGCGTGCGGAAATTTCCTGGGCTTCGGCCACGCGTCCGCGGGAGACCAGCCACTGCGGGGATTCGGGAAGCTTGAACCAGGCCATCGGCAGCAAGAAGACCAGTGGGAGGGCGCCGATGAGGAACAGTCCGCGCCAGCCGATCGCATCGCTGAGCACCATGGCCAGCAGCGAGGCGAGCACGCCGCCTGCGGGTACCCCGGAGTAGACGATCGCGTTGTAGTAGTTGCGGCGGTTCTTCGGGGCGAATTCGGCCACGACGGCACCTGCGGTGGCGACGATCGCACCCACGCCCATGCCGGTGGCGAAGCGCAGGATGCCGAACCACAGGGTGTCGGCAGCCAGCGCGGTCAGGCCCATGCCGACGGAGAACCAGACGATCCCGGTGAGCATGGCCTTGCGCCGGCCGATGTAGTCGCCGATCGCGCCGGTACTCAGCGCACCGACCATCACGCCCAGCAGCGCGTAGCTGCCCAGCAGTCCGGCGGTGGTTTCATCGAGCTGGCCCAGCTGGGTGGGGTCGGCCAGCAGCGTGGAGACGATGGTTCCGAAAACCACCAGGTCGTAGCCGTCGAAGATCAGTGCGATGGCGGCGATAACCACCACCCAGCGCACGGCGCCGGCAGCATTGCTGGAGGTCATAGGGCTGGTATTCACGTGTTTTTCCGTTCGTTTGCGGTGACCGGGGAACCTCGTTGTGCCCCGGAAAATACGTGCCCGTCGAATACAGCACGGCCGGGATGGTGCTTTGATGGTGCTAGATGGAACAAACGGCCCGTGAAGACGAGCCGTTTGTCCGATGGTGGTGCGTTTTTGGTGCTGTGCTGCGTCCTAGCCGAGGTCTCCGCCGGCCACGGCGAGGGTGGAGCCGGTGATGTAGGAGGCTTCGTCGGAGGCGAGGAACACGATCGGTGCGGACTGCTCGTCCAAGGTGCCGTAGCGCTTGAGCAAGGTGGAGTCCACAGTCTGGTCCACGATGGTCTGGTACCAAGCTTTTTCCTGCTCGCCCTGCGGTGCAGGGCCGCGTTTGACCTGGCGTTCAGGAGCTTCGGTGCCGCCGGGAGCGGTAGCGACCACGCGGATGTTCTTCGCCGCGCCCTCCATGGCCAGCGCCGAGGTGATGGCCTTGACCCCGCCCTTGGCCGCCGCGTACGGAGCGCGGTTCATGCCGCGGGTGGCAACCGAGGAGACGTTCACGATGGTGCCCGAGCCGGCCTTGGCCATTTGCTCGAACACCGCGCGGCACATCCACAGGGTCGGGAACAGCGAACGCTGGATTTCCTTCTCGATCTCGCCCGGAGCGTAGTGCTCGTAGGGCTTGGCCCAGATGGTTCCGCCGACGTTGTTGACCAGCACATCGATGCGGCCGAACTGGTCCATCGCCGCGGTAACCGCGGCCAAGGCCCCGTCGTAGGTTTCCAGATCCGCGGTGACGCTCAGCGCGGTGGCGCCGTGGGCGCGCAGGCCCTCGGCAACCTCGTGGATCAGTGGTGCGCGATCCACCAGCACCAACGCGCCATCTTCGGCGGCGATGCGCCGGGCTACGGACCAACCGATGCCCTGGGCGGCGCCGGTGACCATGACGATCTTGCCGGCAAAGCGCCCGGGGTGGAAGGACTCGGGCAGCCCGGCGGCTTCGGTCTGGTTCACCGCAGCCTGCGTGCCGCTCACTTGGCGCCCGCCTTCGCGGCGGCGGCCATGGTGGCCTTGGCGTGCTCGTTGTGGGCGGTGATCGCGGTACGGGCCGCGGCGATGTCCTGCTTTTCGAAGGCGTTGACGATTCCCAGGTGGTCGGCGTCGACCGCTCCATCGATCCAGTGCTCCTGGCGCAGTACGTTGGCCATCAGTGCTGGAACGTCCAAGCGGCGGTAGGCCTGCAGCAGGTGCTCGTTGCCCACGGCCTTGAACAGGAATTCGTGGAAGGCGTCATTGGTGACGGTAAATTCCTCGGCGTTGACGAACTTCTCGCCGTCCAAGGTCTTGCCGGCCAGTTCAGCCAGCACCTTGAATTCGCCCAGCTGGCCTTCGGTCAGCTTGCCCATGGTCAGCTCCACGACGGCCAGTTCCAGTGCCATGCGGGCATCGAACTCGGCTTCGAAGCTGGCGTGCTCTTCGCCGATCTCGTAGCTCTGCGCGGCAGGGGTCGCTGCAGCCGGTGCTGCTGGTGCTGCTGGTGCTTCGGCAGGCTCGGCGTCGGGCACAACGGCCAAGGCGAACTTCTCGTAGTAGAAGTTCTGCGGCTGGATGCCTTCGGATTCCAGGTGGCGGCGCACGCCTTCAACCATCGGAGGAGGGCCGCACAGGTAGATGTCCACGTCGCCCTCGGCCAGGTGCTGCGGCTCGAAGTGGTTGGTGACGTAGCCCTTCTTTTCCGAAGCGCTCTGGGGATCGCCCACCACGGTGTCGAAGCTGAAGCCGGCGATGCGCTGGGTGTAGTCCTGCAGCACGTCGAGCTCGACCAGGTCGATGTCGGTGTTCACGCCGTAGATCAGGTGCACCTTGTTCGGGTTGTCCATGCCGGCCAGCTTCTCCAAGATGGCCAGCAGCGGAGCCAGGCCGGTGCCGCCGGCCAGCAGCAGCGACTGGCGCTTTGGTTCGCGCAGGAAGAAGCTGCCCATTGGGCCGGTGAAGTTGATTCGGTCCCCGATCTGCGCGGTGTCGCGCATGTAGGTGGACATCAGCCCGCCGTCGGTGATGCGGATCAGGAAGGAAACGATGTCCACTTCCGGGCCCGAGCTGAAGGAGTAGGAGCGGGCCTGTCCGCCGGAGCCGGGGACTTCGATGTTCACGTACTGGCCGGGCAGGAAGGACAGGTCTTCGCGCTTGTCGACTTCGAGGCTGAAAGCGTAGGTGGTTTCGGAGATGCGGCGGATTTCGGTCAGCGTCGACTCAAAGGTGGTGGCCGAGGTCTTGGCGACATCCGAGGTGGTCGGGATCTGCAGCACGAGGTCGGACTCGGGGACCATCTGGCACGGCAGGCAGTAGCCGGCCTCTGCTTCGTCGTCGGTCAACGCCTCTTCGATGTAGTCGCCGCCGTCGTACTTGCCTGACTCGCAGAAGGACTTGCAGGTGCCGCAGGCGCCGTCGCGGCAGTCCAGCGGGATGTTGATGCGGGCTTTGTAGGAGGCGTCGGCGACGGTTTCGTTCGCGCCGACCTTGATGAAGCGGGTGATTCCGTCTTCAAAGGCGAGGGCTACCTGATGGGACATGGCTTGCTCATTTCAAGATTTTGGGGATGGCCGGGTCGGCGGGACCTGCTTGAGGTCCCGCCGCCGGATCGGTGGTGCTTAGATGTGGTAGATATCCACGACGTGGTGGATGTAGTCGTTCTTCAGAACGACCTTCTTCGCGGTGATCACCGGCGCGGTGCCGGAGTAGTCAATGGTGTAGAACGAGGTGCCGAAGTAGGTGTCCACATTCTGGTAGCGGTAGTACAGGGTGAACCAGTTGAAGCGGATGTCCACCTTGTCGCCGTTGACTGCAACGATCTCCACGTTGGTGATGTTGTGGCCGGTGCGCGGCTCGGGCAGCGAGGTGGCCGAGGAGCGGTCGGTCTTGATGCGGAAGACGCGGTCTTCCAGGCCGCCGCGGTTTGCGTAGTAGATCAGCGAGATCTCGCGCTGCGGATTTTCGGTCAGCTTCTCGTCATCGGCCCAAGCCGGCATCCAGAAGGTGGCTTCGGGGTGGTAGCAGTCCAACCAGCGGTCGAAGTCGCGGTCATCGAGGAAGCGGGCTTCCTGATAGAGGAACTGCTCGATATCGGTGGTGGTAATCGCGCCGTTGGAGGTCGGCGCCTCGGTCAATGCAATGGTGCTCATCTGGCTTTTCCCTTCGGCCTTAGTTCTGTGCTTCGCGTTCGTTATCCAGAGCCTGGCGCATGGTGGTCAGCCAGTAACCGTGCTGGATCGGGTACAGGCCTTCATCCTCGGTGCGGGCGCCGGAGGAAATCGGCTTCAGGCCGATCTTGTCGGCGTTCTCGTCCGGACCGGTGATCTGGTGGGCCTGGCCGCGCGAAAGGTCGTTCCACTTAGACGCGGTGGCCATGTAGGTCTTCTGGCAGGAGCGGAATTCTTCCAAGTCATCGGGGGTTGCCATGCCCGAGGCGTTGAAGAAGTCCTCGTACTGGCGGATGCGGTTGGCGCGGGCCTGATCGGATTCGCCCACCGGTGCGAAGCAGTAGATGGTGACCTCGGTCTTGTCCACGGCGACCGGGCGGAAGACGCGGATCTGCGAGCCGAACTGGTCCATCAGGTACACGTTCGGGTACAGGCACAAGTTGCGGGAGATGCCGATCATCCAGTCGGCCTTGGCTTCGCCGTGCTTGGCGACCAGCTCGTCGCGCTTTTCAGCCAGCGGACGGTTGGCCGGGTCAAGCCATTCGGTCCAGAGCAGCAGGTGGCCGTTCTCGAACGAGTAGTAGCCGCCCTTCTGCTTGTCCCAGCCACCGGCGTCCATGGTCTTGGTGTCGTTCGAGGATTCCCCGTTGGCGCGGCGGGCCTGGGTGGCGGCGTAGTTCCAGTGGGTTGCCGAGACGTGGTAGCCGTCGGCGCCGTTTTCGGCCTGCAGCTTCCAGTTGCCGTCATAGGTGTAGGTCGAGGCGCCGCGCAGCACTTCCAGGCCTTCTTCGGACTGGTCAACCATCATGTCGATGATCTTGGTGGCCTCGCCCAGGTGCTCCTCCAGGGGCAGCACATCTTCCTTCAGCGAGCCGAAGAGGAAGCCGCGGTAATTCTCGAAGCGGGCGACCTTGGTCAGGTCATGCGAGCCGTCCTTGTTGAACTGCTCGGGGTAGCCGGCACCGCGCGAGTCCTTGACCTTGAGCAGCTTGCCGGAGTTGTTGAAGGTCCAGCCGTGGAACGGGCAGGTGAAGGTGGTGCGGTTATCAGTCTTGCGGCGGCACAGCATGGCACCGCGGTGGCTGCAGGCATTGATCAGCGCGTTCAGTTCACCCTGCTTGTTGCGCGAGATGATGATCGGCTGGCGGCCGATGTTGGTGGTGTAGTAGTCACCGATGTTGGGGATCTGGGACTCATGGGCCAGGTAAACCCAGTTGCCCTCCCAGATGTGCTTCATTTCCATCTCGAAGATCTCTTCATCGGTGAAGATATTTCGATTGGCGCGGAACTCTCCGGTTTCCGGGCTGTCGACCAGTGCGTTATCCAGCAGGCTGGATACCTCATTCAGGGTTTCAGTCATGGCGTGGTGTGCTCCGTCCATTCAAGGCTCGTTTTAAGGGGAAAACCGCTGCAGCCGGTTTGCATGGATTCAACCTTGGCAGAAAGTGGGGGCGGTCACACTAGGGTTATGCCTAGGCTTGGACTAGGCATCTGATCACTATGTTTTCAAGCATCTGAATCCACACCTGTCGCCTATGAATTCGGCGGAGTATCCTTTTGCTACGACCTCCCGCCCACCTTTCGAAGCAGCCTTGCCCATGCGCGAAGAAGAAGCCCCGGACCTTCCCGCGGCCCGCAGCCAGAACCCCGAAGTTCCGCGGCAGGGCCAGCGTTCCTTCCTGCACATCCTGGCCAATACCGCCGTCGCAAACCTCACCACCAGCTACCTGTGGTTCGCGCTGACCTTCTGGGTGTATCTGGAAACCGAAAACGTCATGGCCACCGGCATCATCGGCGGCGCCTTCATGCTGCTGATCGCCGGATTCTCCATGATTTTCGGAACCATCGTGGATAATCACCGCAAGAAATCGGTGTTCGTGTTCTCCGCACTGGTCACCGCGGTGGCCTTTGCCCTGGCCGGGCTGATCTACCTCTGGCTGCCCACCGAGGACATCTTGAATATCGGCGGCTGGCAGTTCTGGATCTTCTGCCTGGTGATCCTGTTCGGTGCGATCGTGGAGCAGATGCGCGGCATCGCGTTGTCCACTACCGTCACCCTGCTGATCCCGGTGGAGCGCCACGCCAATGCCAACGGACTGGTCGGCACCGTCCAGGGCATCGCTTTCATCATCACCAGCGTGTTTTCCGGGCTGTCCATCGGCCTGCTGGGGATGGGGTGGACACTGGTCATTGCGATTGCGATGGTCGTGATTACGTTGCTGCACCTTCTGGGAATTTCCATCCCCGAGCAGGAGCCGGAAAAGGAAGAAGACCTCACGAAAACCAGCGACCTGCGCCTGGGCTTCACGACGGTTATGGCGATCCCAGGCCTGTTCGCGCTGATCATCTTCTCGATGTTCAACAATTTCATCGGCGGCATCTACATGGCTTTGATGGACCCCTACGGGCTGACCATCATGCCGGTCGAAGCCTGGGGCATCACCTTCGGGTTGGCCTCCACCGGCTTCATCATCGGAGGGCTGGCCATTGCCAAATTCGGGCTTGGGCCCAATCCGATCCGCACCATGCTCTTATTGGTGGCCATCATGGGATTCCTCGGAGCGGTCTTCACCATCCGGGAATGGACCTGGCTCTATGTGCTGGGGATCTGGCTCTACATGATGCTCATCCCGGCGGTGGAAGCCTCGGAGCAAACGGTGATCCAGAAGGTGGTCGCCTTCCGCCGCCAGGGCCGGGTGTTCGGCTTCGCCCAGATGATGGAAGCCGCGGCGGCTCCGATTACCGCCTTCCTGGTTGCCCCATTGGCCCAGTACCTGGTCATCCCCTATATGCGCTCGATGCAGGGAGATGAGCGCTTCGGCTGGCTGGTGGGACAGGGGCAGGCACGTGGAATCGCCTTGATCTTCTTGGTCGGCGGGTTGATCATGGTTGTAGCGGCACTGCTAGCCATGGGCACCGGCCAGTACCGCAAGCTTTCTGCAATTTTCCAGGCCGAATCGCCCGCAACGCCCCAGGAGGCATCAGTTGCCAACGAGTCAGAAGACCCTTCCAACTAGCGCGAGCGTTGAGGACTTCATCGAAGCTGCCACCCCGGAAAAACGCCGGATTGACGGGCACGAGCTGGATCGGATATTCCGCGAGGCCACCGGAGAGCAACCGGTGATGTGGGGGCCGAGCATCGTGGGCTACGGCAGCTACACCTACATCTCCCCTGCTAATGCACGCACTACCGGCATCTGGCCCAAGACCGGCTTCTCGCCTCGCAAGGCCCAGCTCTCACTCTATGGTTTGAAGGACCTTCCCCAAGGAGCGTCGCTGCTGCCCCAGTTGGGAAAGTACACCGAGGGTGCCGGTTGCGTGTACGTGAAGAAGCTGGAGGACATTGATCTGGCGGTGCTGCGCGAGCTGATCGCCATTGCGGCCTCGCGGCAGGATGACCAGCCTCGCTAGTAACTGGGGTTTTCACCCCAGCGTCTAATTCGCAGCGGCAGGCCGGGATTTGGCCAAAAGCCTGAAAATTGCACGTCCGCCTGCGACTGGGCCCAACACCATTAGCGCGGCACCGGCGCAGAGCGAAACGGCCACGGGTATCTGCGGGCTGGCGGAATCCGGGAAGGCGTCAAAGAGCAGAAGCGTCCAGAAAAAGCCGGGAATTACACCGACCGCCAAGACAATGAAACTGAAAACCAGCGCGTGCAGCCAGCTCGTAGCTGCGCTGCCCAGCCAGGCCATGGCCGCGGCGACACCCAGCCATGGCAGCAATGGGAAAGCCAATGGCACCCAGAGCCCAGGTTCGGCCCACCATGGGGTTCCCGCGATCAGCGGATCCACGATGAGCATCAGCGCTGCGAAGAGCAGTCCATTGGATGCGGCAAGCCACGTCAATGGCGATCTGTTTTCCCTGCCCACTGCTGATCACCTGTCTGCTGCTGGAGAAGATGCTATTAGGTTGGTGTTGCCCGCAGCGCAATGCAGCTACGGGCAACACCCGCGTTGGCTATTCGGCTTCTTCGAAGAAGGCTTCAACCTCGGAGATACCAGCGGAAATGATCGGGACAAGGCGCTCGTCGATACTGTAGTGCTCGCCGTCCTTGGTGATCAGACCGTAGTCAGCCAGTGAATCCATGGCGAGCTTCGCCTCGGGAAGAACTGCATCGTAGACCTTCGGACCGCAGTTTCGGCGCAGTCCTTCCAGGTCGCCTTCGCGGCCGGTGGATGCGGTAACCAGCAAGTTGCGCAGCACCAGGTAATGGGCCTCATCGCGCAGGGCGACATCGAAGGTCGGGTTCAGGTGCGCCTGCACGCAGCCAACGGCCATTTCGAAGAGCAGCTGCGCACTGGCAGCCTCTTCGCCGGCAACCAGCAGGTCGTAAGCATCCTGGTCGGTGCGCAGGACAGAGCCCTCGGACTCGACCACGGACATGCGCCCGGCACTCCAGATGTAGTTGAAGGCCAGCGGAGCCGGGCCTTCTGGGTCGAAGGTTTGCGCATCCAGGCCAACGGCCTGCATGACCTTGGCGCGCGGCTCCTGCGCTTCTGGGCTGAAGTCTTCCATGTCAACGCCCTCAACCAGCGTCTCAGCGTAGGCCTTGACCTGCGTGAACAGCTTGGTTGCGCGCAGCAGTTCGCACAGTTCCGCATCGCCTTCGGCAAAGCCGTTCAGGGTATCTTCGAGCATCTCGCGCAAAGCTTCGAGATTTTCCTCAGGGCCTTCCCAGAGCTGGCGGTCCTGGGCGAAGCTGAAGAAATCGAGCCACGTGGTGAAGATCGGCTCCGGGGCCAGGGATTCGGGCAGGTTGCCCAGATGCTCGGCAAGGGACTGCCCGAAGACATCTACGTCCAGGTCGAACAGGTTCGAGCTGCGCGCGTTTTCGGCGTACTGCCCGGCGACCTGGCCGATGACATCCAACTCCATGCCCGCTGCCTGAGCTGCCTGTTCAGGCGAGAACGCTGGAACCTGGTTGGCTACCCAAGCAGTGAAATCATGGCGAAGGGCATCAACCTGCGCTTCAGCTTGGATGCGGAAAACGCTGCGTCCACGCGCCGCTGCCTTGGCAGGGTTGCCTGCGCCTGAGTTCTTTTTTCCTTGACGCTTTTTGCTGGCCATGAGCCGTCCTTTGATTCCGAAATTGATCGCTGGCTTAAAGCCTACGGTGCACCGCGAAGAGCCGACGAATAGCGCGATGCGACTCACCTGCCGGCATACAGTTGCAGTTAACCACGCCAAACTGAAGACCTTTTGTTCTTCGAGCTGTTCACTTGCTGTTTTCTTGTCTGCTTTCATTGAAAAATGGCTTGAAATCCGACAAGATGAACACCAAAGAGACATGTAGCCTGCGACACATTACCTACGGCACTTTGGGAGGACTGAGCGGTGGCCTATTAATGAACTTGGATTTCCTAGTATTTTTGCCGGGGTCCAAATCATTGGCCACCAAAGCCCGGGATCAATGCGGCTTCCGAGCAGCGCAACCCCAGTCAACAGCTACTCCGATATGAGGGAGAAAATAATGAAGATCGCGGTCCTGATCAAGGAAGTCCCCGATACCGGAGAGGACCGGCTCCTGAATCTGGAGACCGGCCTGGCTGATCGAGCGGCTACGGAAGTGGTGCTCGATGAAATCAGCGAGCGCACCTTGGAAGTAGCACTCAAGCACGCTGATGCGAATCCAGATACGGAGATCACCGTATTGACCATGGGACCGGGTTCGGCCCAAGCCACTTTGCGCAAGGGCCTGGCCATGGGCGCTGCCAGCGCGGTGCACATCAGCGATGAAGAATTGCTCGGCGCCGATCTGGTGCTGACCGCCGAGGTTCTGGCTGCAGCCTTGCGCCGCGGCAACTACGACCTGATTCTTACCGGCAACATGTCCACAGATGGTTCGGCAGGCGTACTGCCGGTAATGCTGGCAGAGCTGCTGGATCTTCCCGCGGCGACTTCCCTGTCCTCGGTAGAAATTTCCGACGGCACGATCAGCGGTTCACGCGAACTCGAAGGCGCCAGCGCCAAGGTCAGTGCTCCGCTGCCGGCGATTGCTTCGATTACCGAGGCGCTGCCGGACGCGCGCTTCCCTAATTTCAAGGGCATTATGGCGGCCAAGAAGAAGCCGATTGAAACTTTGTCGCTGGCGGACTTGGGTGTTGAGCCTCTGCCTGCTGATACCGCGCGTTCCATCATGGTTTCGGTGGCGCAGCGCCCGGCGCGCACCGCCGGAACGATCGTGACCGATGACGGCGAGGCCGGGAACGCACTGGCCGAATTCCTGATCAAGAACAACCTGGCGTGAGCGGAAAGACGACCATGACTACTTTTGCTACTGACTCAATTCTTGTCTTCCTCGAAACCACGGCAGTCGGCACGCTGGCGAAGAACCACGCCGAACTCCTAGGCGCCGCAGCTGGCGTCGGCACGCCGATCGCGCTGGTCACCGGCTCTTCGGACGCGCTGGAAGCACTCGCCGCCCAAGCTAGCGAGGCAGGGGCCGCCCAGGTCCTGACCGCCGCCGTGGATTCCCCGGTGCAAACCGCACCGCTGGCGGATGCGCTTCAGGCCGCTTTCGCGCAGGTTCAGCCACAGGCCGTTTTGCTGGGCCACTCGCTGACCTCCCGCGAAGTGGCAGCACGCTTTGCGGTGCGCAGCAAACTGGCATTGAGCGTCGACGCGCTCGGAGTTTCACGCGATGATCAAGGCATCATCGCCACCCACTCGATCTACGGCGGTGCCTACTCAACGCACAGCGCCCCGACTTTCGGAGCACCGGTAATCACCGTGCGCGTGGGAAGCATCGAGGAACGCGCCGAAGCCCAGCCGGCGAACAGCACCGCGCTTGAGGTTGCGCCAAGCGGCAAGCCAGAGGTCGAAGTCAAGGAACTTGTTGCCGCCCAGGCGACTTCGACGCGCCCCGAGCTGCGTTCGGCTACCCACGTGGTTTCCGGAGGCCGCGGCCTGGGCAACGCCGAGCAGTTCGATCTGGTCCACCAGCTGGCTGACGCATTGGGTGCGGCCGTGGGTGCTTCGCGTGCCGCGGTGGATGCCGGCTACATCGAGCATGCCGCCCAGGTGGGGCAGACCGGTGTTGCAGTTTCCCCGCAGCTCTACGTTGCTCTGGGCATCTCCGGGGCAATCCAGCACAAGGCCGGCATGCAGACCGCCAAGACCATCGTCGCGATCAACAAGGACGCGGATGCCCCGATCTTCGAGATCGCCGACTTCGGCGTGGTTGGAGACGTCTTCAAGGTTGTGCCGCAGCTGATCTCCGCACTGGAAGCACGCAAGGCCTAATCACCATGAGCGCACCCAATCAATCCATCCGCCAGGGGTTGCCCCGTGTAGCCGGTGGCGACCCGTGGCCACCGGCGGAGCTCTTCGCTGCCGTAGCGGACACAGCCCTCTTGGCTGATCCTGTTGCCGATCACGCCGCCGAGCAGCCCGTACCTGAACAGGTAGCACTTAGCCAGGTGCCTGCTAGTGCCGAACCAGAGCCAGCGGCAGTCCACGAAGCGCCGGCTCAAGCAGAGGTTGCCGAAGAAGCGGCGGCTCCGCTCCCGGGCACCCGGACGTTTCGACAGGGTCTGCCGCGTGTTGCCGGCGGCTCTGCGTGGCCGCCTGCGTCAGTTGCTGCTGCCAGCAGCGTTCCGGAAGCAGCGCCACGTGCTGTTTCCGCGCCGGTTTCTGAACCGGTTTCTGAACCGGTGCCTGAGCCAGTTATCGCAGCGTCCGCGACTCCCGTTGATTCGGCGAGCGCAGCACCAGAACCGGTGGTTGCCAGTGGCGATGCTCCAGTGGTTCGCCGTGGTCTTCCACGAACTGTTGGAGCTGAAGCTTGGCCACCGGCCTCGTTCATCGCGACTCCTGCCCTCTTGGTAGCTGCCCCGGCCGTGAAGGCAGCAGTAGCGCCAGCAGAGGCGGAACCAGCTGCGGAACCAGTTGCGACCAAAACCGCCGCCACTGCCACGGTGGAAAAACCAGCCCCCGTGGAAAAACCTGTGGAAAAGCCGGCAGAGCAGCCAGCGCCCGCCACAAAGGCGCCAGTTGCTTCGGCAACCGCAGCAGCCCCTGTCCGCACCCGGATGGGCACGCCGCAACCATCGGCTCCCGCAGCGGCAAATACTGCTTCGAAGGCCAAGCCTGCAACTGCCCCCTCCGCACAGGTGGCCCCAGCGGCGGCAAAGACCAAGAAGGAACCGGTCAAGCATGGCCCGCTGACAACCAAGCAGTGGGTGCTGGCGGGAATCCTTGGCGCATTCTGCGCCTTGGGCATCGCCACCGCGGTAGTGCTCGTTGCCCGTGGCATCGCCGGCATCGATGCGGTCGAATCCTTCATGAAACGCTACCCAGGCGAATACCACCTGCCGGACTCGGCACCTATCGGGTTCCCGGCATGGCTGGCCTGGAACCACTTCTTCAATGTCTTCCTCATGGTCCTGATCATTCGTTCGGGCTTGCTGGTCAGGCATCAGAAGAAACCGCCTGCCTACTGGTCCTCGAAGCGCAGCCCGAAGGTGAGCATCAACCTCTGGCTGCATCAGGGCCTTGACCTGCTGTGGGTCATCAATGGCCTGGTGTTCCTCGTGCTGCTGTTCGCCACCGGCCACTGGATGCGCATTGTCCCAACCTCCTGGGAAGTCTTCCCGAACGCGATTTCCGCGGCGTTGCAATACCTGACGCTGGATTGGCCTACGGAAAATGGCTGGGTGAACTACAACTCGTTGCAGCAGCTGGCCTACTTCACGACCGTGTTCATTGCGGCCCCATTGGCTGCGATTACCGGTGTCCGACTCAGCGCCTTCTGGCCAAAGAACATGCCTGCGCTGACCAAGAAGTACCCAATCGAGGTTGCCCGCGCACTGCACTTCCCGACCATGCTGTACTTCGTGCTGTTCATCCTCGTGCATGTGATCTTGGTGTTCTCCACCGGGGCGTTGCGCAACCTGAACCACATGTACGCGGCGCAGGGTTCTACGGATCCGGCGCAATACGCGGACAACTGGGCTGGATTGCTCTTCTTCGCGCTCTCGCTGCTGGTGATTGCCGGCGCTTGGTTCGCCTGCCGTCCGATGATCTTGGCTTCCATTGCCCGGCTCTTCGGCAAGGTCAGCGCGAGGTAGCAGCGCAGTTTTTGCCTGCTGCGCAAATTCGATCGCGCACGGAGCCCGTTCGTCAGTAAGGTCTAAGGCAACGGCCGTACTGACGAATGGGGAACACCAAAGATGAGCCACCACCACGAACACGCGCAGGAAGCACTTGACGGCGTTGCCTTCTGGGAAAACCACTACGGCCAGTCCGAACGGGTCTGGTCCGGCAAGGTCAACCAGGTCCTGGAGAACATCGTTGCCCCGCTGGCTGCGGGCACTTGTCTGGACATCGGCAGCGGTGAAGGCGGCGACGTCCTCTGGCTGGCCTCCCATGGCTGGATAGCCACCGGCGTGGACATCTCGCCGACCGCGGTGAAGCGTGCCCAGGACGAAGCCGCCAAGCATGGGCTGGACGCGGGACAGACCCGCTTCATCGCCTCTGATCTGGCTGCGTGGAACACCGATGAAACCTTTGATCTGGTCACCTTGAGCTTCTTCCAGGCACCCTTCGCATTCCCGCGCGCAGACTTCCTGCGCAAAGCGGCCACGTTGGTAGCACCGGGCGGCCACTTGCTGGCCCTGTCCCATGCCACCATGCCGTCCTTCGCAGACAAGCCCGATCACCAGATGCCTGCATTCCCCACCCCCGAAGAGGAACTGGAAGCGTTGGCCCTGGACCCGGAGCAGTGGGACGTGCTGTGTGCCGAAGTGCGCGAACGCACCATCACCGGTCCGGACGGAAACCCGGCAACTTTAGATGATGCGGTGGTCTTCGTGCAGCGCAAGGCGCCGTCCCTAGGCTAGCGCTGTAGAACTAGCTGAAGCGCACTGAGGATTTCCTTACAGCTTCCTGAAAAGCTGGTCCTCCAGCTGACGGGGCTGAAGCGTCCTTGCTAGGTTGGCAGTCCAACCAACGAAAGGGATGGATTTATGAATGAGAAGAACCCTGAAGCTTTCTTGAACAAGAATGAAGCCGAAGAGCCCGATGTCATTTCCGACCCTGCGTTGAATGATGAAGTCGGCCAGGACTGGACCGGCGAGGGCGGTGCAACGCCAAATGGTGCCGCACTAGATAACGAGTAGGACCGCTGGCCAAACCTTCAAGAACTAGAACGCCGGTGGGTTGACGAGCATCCATGCTCGTTAACCCACCGGCGTTTTCTATGGCCTTGACCCAGGCCTAGAACTCAAGATCCAGGTTCGCGTTGATTTCTTCCTTGCTGAAGTAAGCAGGGTCGATTTCCTCGCCATCATCAAGTCCGAAGTCCTCGCCCCACTCCGCGACTTCCTCGTATTCAGGATCATCCGGGTCATTCAGAATTTCCAGCTTGGCTTCCCAGCCACCGATTCCGCCACTGTCTTCCATTGGAGCCATGCGGCGCCCGCCGGTGCAGCGCGGCAGCTGACCGCCGTCAGCGTCCAGAATCTTCTCCACATCGATGCGGACTTCCCAGTTGTCCCCGAAATCATAAACGTAATCCAGGCGGTCTTTTTCCTTCTTCAACACCGAAGAAACCAGGGTTTCCGCTTCATTCTTCTGGTAGTCCATCTCGGCAATTGCCGGACCGTAGGTGGTCCCGCCGAAACCATTTTCGTAGAAGCTATGCAGATGCCCGTCGTACCAGTCGAAGCTGGCCTGAATGATGTCATGCAGGTCGCCGAGGTTCAGGTCCATCGGAACCAGCACGCGGCGCCAGATTGGCGGCTTGGCGTCCTTGAGCGTCAGCTTCAGCTGCAGCACCTCACCGGTGTACGGTGTTTCGCGCTTCAGGCGCTTGGGCTCATCCTCATCGTCCGGACCGAAGATCGCATCGAGCTTCTCATCGTCGAGTTCGTCGTCGTCCTCGAAGATGTCGTCGTCGACATCGGTAACCGCCAAGCGCACGATATTGGGCAGCGAATACGCCTCTCCTGATTCAAGCAAACCCAAAACGCGCAGCTCGTGCATTCGCACCTGGGCGGTTTCCCAAACTTCCGAAGACCACTGCTCATCGCGCGGGGCAGCGGCAAGCTGCGGCTTGCCGTCCGCCGCTTCCACGATCCACAAGGCAGCCAAGCCCCAGGCTTCAAGGGCTGCCTGGTCATTTTCGCCAGGCTGCTCCAAAAGCATGTCCAGGCACGCTTGGAGGAAGTAGAAGTTCACGTCGAATGAATCCGCGTCTACAGGCTCAAGAATGTCCTGGCACCTCACACCGCGTTCCGGCGCTGCCTGCGGGTTCAGAGTTACGGCATTGACGGCCTCCAAGGCCTGGAGCACGAGCGCAACGACCAGGCCCTTGCGCGTCTCTTCCAGCCCTGCGGGCAGATCCTTCTCGACAGCTTTTGCGGCAGTTTCAGCGAACTTCTCGATCGGCAGGCTGGTCCAGAGGCTGCTGCCATCGGCGAGCACCCACGACAGGACCGCTCGACCCAGCGTGCTGATCGGCATGGCGGTGATTTCAGCCAAGGCCGCTATCGAGGCTTCCTCGGAATCCAGAATCACATCAAGTTCATCGTCCGCTTCGACCTCGTCCTCGCCAGCGAACGGATCTTGGGCTTCCAGTGTCTTCTGGAACCAGTCCAGGCTTTCGAACTCGCGCTCCCACAGGTTGGTATCGCGCAGGAACTCAACGTAGTCCACCCACGCCATGTAGATCATGGTGCCAAGTTCATTAGAAGCGGCCTCGGGATTTTCGGCTTCTTCGAATTCAATCATCGAGTTAAGCACCGCCAGCAACTTCGGCGGATCAAAATCGGTGACCTTGTCCAGTCCAACGACTTCTGCGTAGACCCCCAGAGTCTCACGCACCGCAGCTAGCACCATTAACGCCAGTTCAGGGTCATCGCGATATTCGGCGTACCACTGCACGAATTGCCCGGTCAGCGCGTCCAACCCGCGTCCGACCTTGACGCGATCCATGGAGACTACGCCTTGTTGCAAGCGTGCAGGGTGCCCCTGCTTGGGCTTCTGCTTCTTCTTTTTCTTCGCCACTGGACTGCTTTCCTTGGTCGCTTGTCTTCTACTCCTAGGCTACGTGCCAGCTGGCTGCTGATGGAACAGGCCCGGCGCATGTTCGAAGAATCGAACGCGGGCATTCCTTCCTACGGGAGTCCGTGTCATCCAGGGACAGAAAAAACTTTTCCCCGTGGCACGCGTTGGCCCAAGACGCCCGCACAAGGCTGGGCGCAAGGCAAGGAGAAGAATCCCATGATCCACATATCCGATTCCGGTGAAGCGCAACTGCACTATGGCGACCTCACCTTCAAGTACGCCATGACCGACCTCCGTCACGGGCTTGGCGTGAAGGTTTTCGCTGACACCCGAGCGGAGCTGGTGGCCTACCTCATCACCGGCCGACCCATAGATGACGCTGAGCTGAGCGCAACCCAGTTGCTCCGCTTCGCGGAAATCACGGCGGTTCACTTGCAGGGAGAGTTCCTTGACCAGCTGCTGGGCCCGGCCGATGAACTTCATCTCAGCAAACAGCTCGCTGCGGTTCTGGATGGACAGGACATCCCGCTGCAGCCTTCTCTCTGGCCAGATGACGCGCAGGTGCCGATAGTTCCACTGAGCACCAGCTTTGCGCCGCACACCTCGATTCCGGTCCCGGAAGGCGGCAACGTCATCTTGTTGGATCCGACAAACGAAGAGACGCTTCTTGACAGCATGGAACAAGCCGGATTGATCGAAGTCGAAGTCGGCCAAGCGCGTCTTGGTGGGAATGCTGACTACTACTACACCTATGAAGGTGATGTCTGGGGCAATCCGCTGGTCGAGGGGCTGATTGATTCGAGCTGGCTGGATGACACCCAGTGGCTCGACGAGGAATAACGCCACAGGGTTCGCATATGAATCAATTCCTATTCGATATGTATTGCGTAATCCTTATTCTTGCGGACTTCGCGTTGGTAGGGTGGCACCATGATCAACACTGCCCGCTTGCACTCGGACCTCTCACGACTCAGCCGCGAAACCGCGATGATGTCAGCGACGATCGAGACCCTGTCCACCGATGAACTGGCCGCCGCTTCGCTGTGCGAGGGGTGGAGCCGGGCGCATGTCATCGCGCACCTGGCCTCGAACGGACGCACCCTGGTCAAGCTGATCGACTGGGCCACCACCGGTGAGCCGCAGCAGCTGTATGCGTCGCGTGAAGCCCGCGATGCAGAGATCGACCAGCTGGCCGCGCTGCCGCGCGAAGAACTGGTCAAGGCCTTCAACGAGGCAGCCGCGTTCTTCGCCGAGCAGTGCGAACGGCTATCCGGGGACTTGGCCGTTGAAGAAGTGGACCTGCACAGCAAGGTCATCCCAGCGACCTCCATCGTTGCATTGCGCATTTCAGAGGTAGTCATCCACCACCACGACCTGGATACCGCATGGACCATCGAGGAAGCCGATCCTGACTCCCAGGAGAACGCCGTCGAGGCCGCGGTGCGCACCATGCGCGCCAAGAACGCTCCGGGCATGACCATCAACAGCGAAGAAGGCGATGAGTGGATCATCGGCGACGGCGCATTGAAGGTGCGTTCGGACCGCGAAGGCCTGATTGAGTGGCTGGCCCGTGGACAGGCACGCCACATCGAAGCCGATGGCCCGATTCCCGAGCTTCCTGTCTGGTAGACAGCTGGCATTAATCCCAGCACTGCTGGGCTAGAGCAACATGGCCGCTGGCCGTGAAACGTTTTTCGTTTCACGGCCAGCGGTTTTTTGCGTTCCCGGAAGTTCCCGAGATCCTTTCCGCAGGTAAGCGTCATTGTTGCTATTAGAACAACAATAAACGAAAAAGGTGGATTGGATCACATTTTTTATGCATCAATGAGGGTACAGCGAAAGCCGGTTCCCCATGATCGGCGTCGAATTCTTGCATCGGAGATCCAATGCCACGAGCTTTCACCCGCAGATCATTCTTAACCGGGTTGTCCGCCACTGCCGCCCTGGGCGCTTTGTCGGCTTGCGCCCGCTCCGCGGTCGCAGTACCCGGGCTGCCGCACCAGACCGTCTGGTCAACCTACGGGGTGGGCACTGGCACCTACAACGACGTAGCTGCCATCGCCAACACCTTGACCCAGCAAGTCGGGATGCAGGTCCGTTTGATGACTGGCGATACCGGCATTGGCCGCCTCGCCCCGCTGATCAACGGCACCGCCCACTACTCACGCACCGGTGACGAGTACTACTACGCCTTTGAGGGCGACGACGAATACGCCTCTGAAGTCTGGGGTCCCCAACCGTTGCGCCTAGTCATGTCACCCCCTGGCAACTACGGCATTCTGGTCCGCAAAGATTCGGGGATCAAGAAGGTTGAAGATTTGGCGGGCAAGCGATTCCCACGGCTGGTGGCCTCGACCTCGATGAACCGAAAGCTTGAAGGAATCCTCAATTATGGTGGTCTGACCACTGACGATGTAATCCTTGTAGATGTCGCTTACAGCGAGCAGATTGAAGCGATCAAGACCGGGCAAATCGACACCATGTACCAGAATGTGGTTGGCGCCAACGTCTCGGAATTGGCCTCCCAGTACCCCATCCGCTGGATGGATTTGGGCGGCAACGATCCGAGCAAATACGCCACCTGGGAAGACCTCTCCCCGATGATGATCCCCGGTTCCTTCACCGATGGCGCCGGCATGGAGCCCGGGGAAAGCGCGGTCAACCTGCAGTACTCGCTGCCCTTGGTGACCTTGGCTGATCGTCCAGTTCAAGAAGTCCAGACCCTGCTGGCGAGCATGGACAAGCACTATGACAAGTTCAAAGACGCGACTCCAGATGCCCACAAGTTCGGCGCGGACGAGGTCATGCTCACCCCCATGGTCATCCCCATGCATGAAGGCAGCGTGGCCTTCTTCAAGCAGGCTGGCCGGTGGACTGCGGATCTGGAAAAACGCAACCAAGCCCTGCTGGAGCGCGAGCAGCTCCTAGCCCAAGCCTGGCCCGATTTTTGGTCAAAGCACTCCGGGAAACCGGACATCGCGGCACGCTGGCGCAAGTGGAAGAAGCAGAACTTCCCCAAGTTGCCCGCAGTCAATGATGTCCCCACCGATTCCGCCAGCACCTCGGCCTAAGGAGAGTTCCCGTGAGCGTTGCATCCGCTAGTCTTCCCTCCACTAATTCCAACTCCCTACCGCAGTCACTGGCTGCCGCAGCTGTCGAATCTAAGGAACATAATCACCGGCTGACTACCTTCTGGAAATCAGTCATCATCGCGTTGACCATCGCCGGAATCCTAGTGACCATGAACCAGGTCTTTTTCTGGAACCTGTTCAACATGGCGGTGCTGACCAATGCCTTCCTCTACATGCTCACCGCATGTTTCGTACCGATCGTGTTCATCGTCCAGCCACTGCTCAAAGCCACCGGCGGCGAGCGCCCCGGGGTGCCTTGGTATGACGTGCTGTTCCTCCTGGCATTCATGGGCTGCGCTGGTTTCTTCGCCTTCCACGGTGTTGATATCGCCGAGTTCGGCTGGGCCTTCGTCTCGCCAGCCAGCGCGACCGTGATCAGCTACATTTTCTGGGCACTGATCGTCGAGGTGCTGCGCCGCACTGCCGGCTGGATCGTCGCGGCTCTGGCCCTGGTGGTCTCCCTCTACCCGCTGGTCGCCGGCGAGCTGCCCATCGGATTCCTGCAGGGCATCACCTACGACATCAACACACTCGCCCAACTGCACGCCATGGGTTCCGAGTCTATCCTCGGCCTGCCCCTCCAGACCGCCGGATCCGTGCTGGTCGGTTTCCTGCTCTTTGGCGTGGTACTGCAGCATACCGGAGGCGCGGATTTCTTCCACGACCTCTCGCTCTCGCTGTTCGGACGCTATCGCGGCGGCTCAGCGAAAGTTGCGATCACGAGTTCGGCCGCCATGGGCATGATGAGCGGATCGGCCGTCTCCAACGTGCTGACCACCGGCCCAATGACTATTCCAGCGATGATCAAGTCCGGGTTCAGCCGCAAGACCGCCGGCGCGGTTGAAGCCACCGCCGCAGCAGGCGGTTCGATCACTCCCCCGATCATGGGCACCGCGGCCTTCCTGATGGTCTCCTTCGTAGGAGTTCCTTACACCCAGATCATCATCGCCGCAGCCATCCCCGCCTTCCTCTACTACCTGGGCATTTTCCTGCAGGTGGACGGCTACGCCGCCATGCACGGGCTGAAGGGCACCCGCAAGGAACTGCTTCCCCGGTTCATTACCTCGCTGATTTCGGGATGGCCCTACATTGCGGCCCTGGGTCTGCTGACCGTGATGCTCTTCTTTGCCGGCTCCGAATCCCAGGTTCCCTTCTGGGTCGTCGGGCTGCTGCTGGTGATTGCCATAGCCAAGCCGCGACTGAAGTTCGGTGCTGTTGAATTCCGCGACATGATGCTCGACGCCGGCAAGACGCTGGCACAGATCATCGGCATCATCGCTGGTGTCGGATTGATCCTCGGCGGGCTGTCCGCCACGGGCGTCGCCTTGTCGCTGTCCCGCGACCTGATCGCTCTGGTGGGCGAAAGCGTGGTCCTGATCCTGATTGCCGGCGCGATCGCCTGCTTCGTGCTGGGTATGGGTCTGACCATCTCCGCGGCCTACGTCTTCCTGGCCATCGTGATGGCTCCGGCACTCACCGCGCTGGGCGTGGACCCGATTGCGGCGCACCTGTTCGTTATCTACTGGGCCTCGGTTTCCTATATCACCCCACCGGTAGGACTCGCGGCCTTCGCTGCGGCTGGTATCTCTAAGGCTTCACCGATGGGGACCTGCGTCGAAGCGATGCGGTTGGGTGCGGTGAAGTACGTCGTGCCCTTCGGCTTCGCTCTGAATCCCGCCCTGGTGGCCCAAGCCGGGCCCTCCGAGATCCTCGTTTCCACGCTGTTCAGCATCGTAGCTGTGGCCGCTATTGCTTGCTCCTTCAGTGGCTGGCTGCTGTTCGTCGAAACCAAATTGCCGGTGGTGCTGCGGATGGTGCTGGCCGTTGCAGGCTTCGTGCTTTTCCTGCCTGACACCAGCTACCGCTTCATCGCGGTGGCCGTGATTACCGCAGCATGCGCCATGGCGTACTTGACCCGTCGTTCCAAGGGTTCGGACCTTCCCGGCAGCAGCGCTGAAATTGCTTCCGGCGAGGCTCCGATCACCGCATCACGGCACTAATCTTTGAAACCCACAACGAGGAGAGAATACATGGAGCAGAATTCCGCATCACCAGTGATCCTGCGCGAAGACACCGACGGCGTCGCTGTACTGTCCATCAACCGCCCCGAGGCGCTGAACGCGATGAACAGACAGATCCTCGACGCGCTGTCGGCACAATTGACGCAGATCGCCCAGGACGACAGCATCGACGTGCTGGTCTTCACCGGTACCGGGACCAAGTCCTTCGTTGCCGGCGCGGACATCAACGAGCTCGCGCAGCGCACCCCGGTCGACGGGCTGGCAGCCCGGATGCAAACGGTCTTCTCGCAGATCGCCGCCAGTGCCAAGCCCACGATCGCAGCAGTCAATGGTTTCGCCTTCGGTGGCGGGCATGAGTTGGCCTTGGCCTGCGATATCCGCATCTGTTCGGAGAATGCCCAGTTCGCCTTGCCGGAGACCGGGTTGGGAATCATCCCGGCCGCGGGCGGCACCCAGCGGCTGGTCCGGCTGATCGGCATGGGACGAGCCATCGACATGATGCTCACCGGCAGGCGCATGGATGCCCTGACCGCATTAACTGCAGGGCTGGTCACCGAACTCACCGATGCGCAATCACTGCTGGAAACCGCGCACCACACCGCGCAGCGCATCCGTAGCAAAGGCCCGTTGGCCATCCGATTGGTCAAGTCAGTGGTTACCCATGGGGCGGATGCCAGCATGGATACCGGGCTGCTGCTCGAAACCCTCGCACAGTCCCTGCTCTACTCCACCGACGAGAAGATCGAAGGCACCCAAGCCTTCATCGACAAGCGCAAGCCCGACTTCCGTGCGGCCAGCCGCATCAGCTAAGGAGCATTAAATGACGACGTCAACACCGATTGAGCACATCACCGTTCTGGGTGCCGGGAGCATGGGTTCTCAGATCGCCGCGGTCTGCGCCCTATCCGGCTACCGCACCACCTTGGTGGATATCGCAGAAGCACCGCTAGAGCAGGCCAAGGCCCAACTGCGCGCACGACTGGAACGCGATGTCGCCAAGTCGCGCCGCACTGCCGAGGATGTAGCCGCCGCTTGGCAAAGGCTCCAGTTCGCTACCGACCGCGATGCCGTCGTGGCCACCACGGACTTCGTCATCGAGGCGGCCGTGGAGGATCTGGAGATCAAGCGCCAGATCTTTGCGTCGCTGGATGCGGTGGCTCCGGCCCACACCATCCTCGCCACGAACTCGTCGAATATCGTCTCCTCGCGGATCGCCGCGGCCACCCATCGCGCAGACAAGGTCTGTAACATGCACTTCTTCAATCCGGCGCTGGTCATGAAATGCGTGGAAATCGTCCCGCATGAAGGTACCTCGTCGCAGACCATGGAACGCACCCGCGCGCTGGCCGAGTCATTGGGCAAGAAAGTGGTGCAGCTGAATCGGGAAATTCCGGGGTTCGTCGCTAACCGTTTGCTCAATGCCTTGCGCAAGGAAGCTTTGAACCTGATCGACCAGGACATCGCCAGCCCTGCCGATATCGACAAGGCGGCCCGCGATGCGCTGGGCCACCCTATGGGCCCGTTTGAATTGATGGACCTGGTGGGTCTGGATGTCGTCTACCTGATCCGGCTGGCCGAGTACGAGCAGACCAAGGAGGAATCCAGCCTGCCGCACCCGCAGATCAAGCAGTTGTACGAGGCGGGCCGGTTCGGGCGCAAGTCCGGGCACGGTTGGTACGACTACGCGTCAGCGTAGCTGCGCGGATCCGGGAAGATGCGTTCAGCGACGTTAAGCACGCTGCGCACCGCAGGCGAGAGCTCGTTGCGCTGCCAGATCATCCGCACTTCCAGTGCGGTGTTGCCAGAACGCAGCGGAACGAAGTTCACCCCGTCGCAGATGATGTTGTCGCGAATCGAGTCCAGGCTCATCGCGATGCCCATCTCGGCTCCCACCAAGGCCACCAATGTCCAAGAATCCGGGGCAGTCTGCACGATGCGGGGCACGAAACCAGAAGCGATGGACAACGAGTTCATGCGATTCTGCAACGCGCCGCTGAAACCGCCGGGCAGGTTGATCCACCCTTCGCGGGACAGTTCCGAGAGCTCCACGCTCTCGCGGCAGGCCAACGGATGGGATTCGGGCAAGGCAATGAGGATCTGCTCGACGACCAGCAACCGTGAATCCACTTCGGCGGGCAAGAAGTCCCATCGTCCGATGGCGATATCCAACGAACCGTCCAAAACCCTTTCCAAACCAATATGGGAGAACTGCGAACTATGGAATTCCAAGGTCAGGCCCGCGTGAGTGCGGCGTACGCTGCGTGCCAGCTGGCCTACCCGGTCTCCGGTGGAGGCTCCGGCGAAGCCGATCTTCACCCTGCCGGTTTCACCGGTAACGGTGCTTTTCACGGTACTCATGGCAATTTCGGAAGCGTCCACGAGATTCCTGGCCGGCTCCAGCAACGCATGGCCTGCCGAAGTCAGCTCGACAGTACGCGTAGTGCGCGCGAACAGTTGCGCACCAATGGTGCGTTCCAGCTGGCTGATCATCCTGCTCAGCGGCGCATGGCCCATGCTCAGTTGCTGTGCTGCGCGGCCGAAATGCAGATGATCGGCGACAGCCAAAAATGCTCTGGCCTGTGCAACTTCCATAATTCTCCTCTGACTACGAACTTTGCTGCCGAACTCCCCACCCCACCATAATGGCCGGATGCTTCAAGCACTAGTACTTTTCCGGCGCAGCGCCGCCGCACGCAACAACTGCAATTCACCTGAACCACCTAGCAAGAAAACGAGGCCCACCCATGGTGTCACACCTGAACAACCCCGATGCCACCGCCACCGGCGGCCCGCTGTCCGGCGTAGTTATCGCCGACTTCACCCGCGTTCTGGCCGGCCCGTACTGCACCATGCTGCTGGCCGACATGGGTGCGACAGTCATCAAGGTCGAAGGCCCCACCGGAGATGACTCCCGCCAGTGGGTTCCGCCAGCCCGCGATGGCGTGAGCACCTACTACCTCTCAGTGAACCGCAACAAGAACTCGATCATGCTGGATATGAAGAATCCGGATGACCTGGAAACGGCCTACAGCATCATCGACCAGGCCGATGTCTTCATCGAAAACTTCAAGCCCGGCGGGCTGGCGCAATTCGGCCTGGATGAGCAGTCGGTAGCCCAGCGCTGGCCAGGTATTGTGCACGCATCCATCACCGGCTTCGGCACCGCCGAAGGCGCGCACATGCCCGGCTACGATCTGATCGCCCAAGCAGTCTCTGGAATGATGACCGTCACCGGCAGCCAGGACGGTCCTCCGCAGCGCGCCGGAGTGGCCATCTTCGACGTGGTCATGGGCCTGCAAGCCACCGTGGGCGTGCTCGGCGCGCTGCATGAACGCGCCCAGTCGGGCAAGGGCCAGCATCTGGAAATCGACTTGCTGTCGGCTTCCCTCTCCGGGTTGGTCAACCAGACCACCGGCTATGTGGCCTGTGGCAATGTACCCACGCGCATGGGCAACGACCACCCGAGCCTGTTCCCCTACGGACCGTTCAAGGCCGCGGACCGCGACATCATCATCTGCTGCGGCA
Source organism: Glutamicibacter sp. MCAF14 (assembly GCF_052114325.1). Classification (NCBI taxonomy): domain Bacteria; kingdom Bacillati; phylum Actinomycetota; class Actinomycetes; order Micrococcales; family Micrococcaceae; genus Glutamicibacter; species Glutamicibacter sp. MCAF14. The sequence continues at coordinate 191,970 of NZ_JBFREO010000001.1, read as the reverse complement.
ACGACGCGCAGTTCTCGCGGATGATCATCCGGCTGGGGTTGCCCGAGTTGGCTTCCGATGACCGTTTCGCCAAGGTCAAGAATCGCAACGCCAACCGCGAGCCATTGCGCAACTTGATGGAACAAGCGCTGGCTGCGAAGAGCGCTGACGAATGGTTCGAGCTGCTCCAGCTCGATGGCGTTCCGGCATCCCCGGTGCTCGGCATCGATGAAGGCGTGGAATTCGCTCAAAAGCTCGGTTTGAACCCAGTGATTCACGCTGGGCAGGGGGCAGACACGGTGCCGCTGATCAAGCACCCGGTGACATTCAGCCGAACCCCTGCTCGCTACGACAAGGCCCCACCGACTCTGGACCAGGACCGGTCAGATGTCCTGGAATGGCTCAGCAAAGCCAAATCAACGACCCGAGGAAAGGAAGGCTATGACCTCGCAGGTATCGCAACCAACGCAGCGCGCTGAAAAGCTAACCTTTCCAGTGCCCATCCGCTGGTCCGACCAGGACGCAAATGGACACGTGAATAATGCCCGGATCCTCACGCTGGTGGAAGAAGGCCGAATCCAAGCCGGATACCGCTGGTGGGGTGCGAACCCGGATGAATCCTCACCGCGTGTAGTGCGCGCCATGAGCGTGGACTACCGCAATGCCGTTCATTACGGCCCCGAAACGACCATCGATGTTTGGATTTCGCGGATCGGCACCACCTCCTACACGGTCAGCCAAGAGCTGTTCCAGCAAGGACGTTCCTGCGTAAGCGCCGAAGTGGTCATCGTGATTCTTGATCGCGATACCCGGCAGCCGATGACCTTGCCCGAATCCGTTCGTGAAACTCTGCACGCCAACTTGTTCTCCGATCAGACACCACAGAACTAAGGACACTTCATGACTTCTCCAGCCAACCATTCCGATTTCTTCCTGCTCGACACGGACTTTTCTTCCGAAGAACTGGCGATCCGAGATCGCGTGCGGGCCTACGGCACCAGCCAGGTGCAACCGGTCATCAATGAATACTGGGAACGCGCCGAATTCCCCTATCAGATCCTGCCGGGCCTCAAAGATCTCGGCGTCGTCGGCACCTTCATCGAGGGCTACGGCTGCCCGGGCCTTTCGCGTCGCGCGTCGGGGATCGTCGCCCGCGAGATGGGACGTATCGACGGATCGATCAACACCTTCTTCGGTGTGCATTCGAATCTGGCCATGGGATCGATCTACATGCTCGGCAACGAAGAGCAGCGCCAGCGCTGGCTGCCGCAGATGGCCGCATTGCAGAAGACCGGTGCCTTTGCCTTGACCGAGCCAACCCACGGCTCGGACTCCGTATCATTGGAAACTTCTGCCCGCCGCGATGGGGACAGCTGGATCCTCTCGGGCCACAAACGCTGGATCGGCAACGGAGACCAGGCGGATGTCACCGTGGTGTATGCCCGCGACGTGGCCGATGGGAAGGTCAAGGCCTTCGTCGTGGAGAAGGATCCTGAGCACGGTTTCCCGGCCGGCTACCGCCCGCAGGTTATCGTGGGCAAGGTGGGCAAGCGCGGCATCATGCAGGCTGATATCGAAATCGAGAACGTGCGCATCCCGGCCGATAACCGGCTGGAGCACTGCGAATCATTTTCCGGGGTGAACCGGGTACTGAAAGCGACCCGCGGCGGCGCTTCGTGGGAGGCGCTGGGCCACGGCATTGCCGCCTTCGAGCTGGCGACTTCCTACGCACTGGAGCGCGAACAGTTCGGCGCGCCGATTGCCAGCTACCAGCTGGTCCAGGAGAAGCTGTCCACCATGCTTTCGGACCTGGTGGGCATGCAGTTGATGTGCAATCGCATGGCCGAACTGCAGGAACGGGACGAGTTCACTGCTCCGATGGCTTCACTGGTGAAGATGACCACCTCGCGCAAAGCCTTGGCGATGTGCCGCGAAGCCCGCGACATGATGGGCGGCAACGGGCTGCTATTGGAAAATCATGTCTCCCGCCATCTGACCGACATGGAAGTCGTCTCGACCTACGAAGGCACCGACTCGGTGCAGGCCCTCATTGTCGGTCGCGATATCACCGGGCTTTCCGCGTTCACTCGAACCCGCAGCTCGGTGCTCTCGTAGTTCATCGGCCGTGCGGGAGCCTCCGGATGCCGCTGGGAGCTCCGGCACGATTCGCTAACGCGTGTCAGCTTCATTTGGCGTGGTGCAACGGGGAGAATGGAAGCGGTCTGCCTGTCGAAGTGAAAAGGAGCCGGCATTGATCCCCGTCATCGTGCTCACCGGTTATCTGGGTGCCGGAAAGACCAGCCTGCTCAACTGCTTGCTGAACCGCCCTGGCACCCGCGTCGGCGTCATCATCAATGACATCGGCAAGGTCAATGTGGATACCGGGCTGATTACCGGGCAGATCGACGCGGCCGAATCCATCGCCGGCGGCTGCGTGTGCTGCCTGTCCGATAGCAGTCCGCTCGATGAACTGCTCGAAAAGCTGGCCCAGCCGCGCCTGCGCCTGGACGCGATCATCGTGGAAGCCAGCGGGGCGGCCGACCCGTTGAACGTGGATCGGCTGCTGCGCTTCGGCAAGGCCGACGGGGTGCGTTTCGGCGGCATTATCGACGTGATCGACGCCGTGGAGCATGAGCACACCGTGGATACTTCGGCGATGGCACCGGCACGCTTCAACGCCACCAGCATGGTGGTGGTCAACAAGCTGGACCGCATTGCCCCAGAGGACCGTGACACGGTCCTGGCCCGGATCAGCGGACGAATCCGCGAAATCAACCCGCAGGTGGCCATCGTTCCGGCATCGCACGCCGCCATAGATCTCGAGCTGGTCTTCGACATCGCCATGGATGAAGACCCTGTCGACGAGTTGCCCCTGGCCGCCGCCTCGCGCCCGCACCATGATCACGCTCATGCTGCGCACGCCAACGCGGTGACGGTGCACTGCCCCGAAGCGGCAGATGCAGGAGCCGTATTGGACCTGCTTGAGCACCCGCCGGCTGCTGCCTACCGGCTCAAAGGCCATGTGAAGCTGCGCACCGATCGCGGCACGAAGCGCTTCTTGATTAATATGGTGGGCCGGCAGATCCACTTTGCCGAAGCCACCGCCACCAGCGACCCAGCCGATGACGCACTGGTCGCTGTCGGCATGGGGCTGGATGAAACGGTGGTCGGCGCGGCGTTGGCTGGGGCCTTGGAACCTGCGCGCCAAGATCCTTCTCCGCGCAATCTCACCCGCTTGGAACGGCGGCTGATTCTAAGCAGCAATGCTGGCGATGACGCGGCCGAAGTTGACGCGTCCTAGCTGGAGCAGCCCTGGTGCCTTGCCGATTGGCGATGAGACCAAGGACAACGAGTTTACCTAAGGAACTCTTGTCGCCGAGATCAGCCGGATCAAGCTTCTTTCAGCACGGCGTTCTTCAACAGCTTCACGACAGCAAACCCCGCCAAAGATGCTGTTCCGGCCCAAATTACCAAGCCTTCTTTCAAAGCACTGGGGTCAGTGAATAGTGCTGGCACAGCCAGGATCACGGTTATTGCGCCGAGCACCATCGTGGCAAACGCGGCATAGAAAGCTATTTTCATTTGCCTTTCCTCCACTGCATCTCGAATATGCCTCAATCCAATCACAGGCTGTGGGCAATGCGCGAGACCCTGGCTGACCAAGCTTCTTTTCGCACCATCGCCTACAAAGCGATCTGGCGGTTCTGATCCTTGTAGAGCAGGTAGCGGAAGTTTTCCGGGCCGCCGGCGTAGCAAGCCTGCGGGCAGAAGGCGCGCAGTGACATGTAGTCCCCGGCTTCGACCTCGACCCAGTCGCCATTCATCCGGTACACGCCCTTGCCTTCCAGCACGTACAGGCCGTGCTCCATGACGTGGGTTTCGGCGAACGGGATGGACGCACCTGGTTCGAAGGTCACGATATTCACGCCGAAGTCGAAGGCCACATCGTTGGGATCGAGCATTCGGGTGGTGCGCCATTTGCCATCGGTGCCCGGCATCGGGCCAGGCTCGATGTCGCGTTCGTTGCCCACGACCGGGCCCGGTGCGGCCACGCCTTCGAGCACTTCGTAGCGCTTGCGCAGCCAGTGGAAGCTGGTCAGCTCGGTGCCATCGTTGCGCGCTGACCAGGTAGCGCCGGCGGGCAGGTAGGCGAAGCCTCCGTCGACCAGCACATGCTCGGTGCCCTCGATGAGAAGGGTCAGCTGCCCGGTGAGCACGAAGATGAATCCCTGCACCTGGGCCTGCGGTTCCGGCTTGGTGGCGCCGCCTCCCGGGGCGACTTCCACGATGGCTTGGGAGAAGGTGGTAGCGCCGCCAGCGACCGGGCGGTTCAGCACCCAGGCGCGGGTGTTGGTCCACTCGGGGAAGACGCTGGTGACGATGTCGCGCAGCACGCCCTTGGGGATGACGGTGTAGGCCTCGGTGACGATGGCGCGGTCGGTGAGCAGGTCGCTCTGCGGCGGGTGGCCGCCGAACTTCGAGAAGTACGACGAGGAGTTCTGGATGGCTGGAACAGTCATGGTGCAGTCCTTAGGCGTGGGAGCGATTCAGCGCGATCGCTTCGAGTTCGGGCAGGGTGATCTGGGCCAATTCGGTAACCTCATCGGCGGTGACAGCACCGCAGGCGACCCCGCGGTGGATGTAGCGGGCCAGGGCACGCGCGGTGGCTGGTTCGTCCATGATGGCCGAGCTGATCTGGTGGACGTAGTTGCGCAACCGGGCGCCAGCTGCCTGCAGGCCTTCGCGGAAGAAGGCGAAGGTCGCCAGGTAGCGGGTGACCAGGTGGTTTTCGTGCATATCCCAGCCCTGGTAGATGCCGCGGGACAGGTGGCGGGCCACCAGCCGGGCGTGCAGTTCCCAGGCGGCCGCGATGTTCTCCGGGTCGCCGGCCGGGATGATGTTGGTGGAACCATCGGACAGTTCCACGCCGGTGCCGGCCACGGCTACCTGCATGACATCCTTGGCGAAGTCCGCCACCGGATGCTCCATGGACTGGTAGCCGGCGGCCACGCCGAGCGAAGCGGAGTAGTCGTAGGTGCCGTAGTGCAGCGAGGAGACCCGTCCCTTGCCGGAGGCGATCAGCTGGGCAACCGGATGGGTTCCGTTGGCCGCCAGGATCACCTGCGGGGTTTCCACCTGCACTTCGAAGCGGATCCGCCCCTCTTCCAGGCCGTGGGCCTGCTCCAGCTTTTCGGCCAGGAAGACCATGGACTCCACCTGGGCCACGGTGGTGACCTTCGGCAGGGTCAGGCGCAGGCCTTCGGGAAGCGGCCCGTTTTCCAGCAGCCGGGTGATGAACAGGTCCAGGGTGCGGATGCCGCGGGCCCGGGTGGGGGCCTCGAAGCATTTGAAGCGGATGCCGATGCAGGCCGGAGCCTTGCCAGCGGATACCGCCGCGGACACCGAGTCGGCGGCAGCGATGACTGCTGCGTCCTCCTCGGCATCCGGGCGGTTGCCGTAGCCGTCCTCGAAATCGAGGCGCAGGTCTTCGATGGGTTCGCTAACCAGTTTCGCGGCGACCAGCTCGCCCAGGCGCTCGGGCTCGGCCAAGTTCAGCTTCGCGGCGAGCTCGGCCAGGCCTGCGGCGTCGCCCGCGGCGGCCAGGGCGTTGGCACCCCAGGCGGCAGGCAGATCCGCGGTGTACTTGTCCCCTGGGACGTACACGGTGTGGATCGACTGGCGCGCGCCGGAGTCTCCCGGGTAAGAGGTTTCCAGCAGCCGGTCGGTCGCGGCAAGCTTGGTTTCTACGCTGGCTAGCGTGGTCTCATCGAAGGTGCTGCTCATGGCTTGGTCACGTATTCCTTTTCCAATAGTTCATAGGCTCCGGTGGTGAGGAAGTCTGCGAAATCCTCGTCCTTGCCGCTGGTCAGTTTGGCGATCAGCTCTGCTGCTGGCTGGTAGTAGGCATTGAAGTGCTCTTCATTGCCCACCTCGCCGCGCAGGCGTTCAACTTCTTCGGCAAGAATGCCAGCGACCAGTTCGGCGGTGATGGTGTTGCCGGTGTCGGCCGCGACCACCTTGTTGCGGATCTGCTGCCAGATCTGCGAGCGGGAGATCTCGGCGGTGGCGGCATCTTCCATCAGGTTGTGGATGGCGACCGCGCCGTTGCCCGAAAGCCAGACGGCCACGTAATTCACTGCCACGTAGAGGTTGGCTCGCACCCCGGCTTCGGTGACATCGCCCGGTGCACTGGCCACATCCAGCAGCTGGGCCGCGGTGACCTCTACCTCCGGGCGCTGGCGATCGAGCTGGTTCGGCATTTCGCCCAGCTTCGCGTCGAAGATTTCCTTGCACAGTTCCACCAGGTCCGGGTGGGCCACCCACGAGCCGTCGAAACCGTCATTGGCCTCGCGGGTCTTGTCCTCGCGGACCTTGTCGAAGGCGGCAGCGGTGACATCCGGTTCGCGGCGGTTCGGGATGAAGGCGGCCATGCCGCCCATGGCGAAGGCCCCGCGCTTGTGGCAGGTCTTGACCAGCAACTCGGTGTAGGCGCGCATCATCGGCGCGGTCATCGACACGGCCGAGCGGTCCGGCATGATGAACGCTTCGCCGGCTTCGCGGAAGGTCTTGATGATCGAGAACAGGTAGTCCCAGCGTCCGGCGTTCAGGCCCGCGGCGTGATCGCGCAGTTCGTAGAGGAACTCGTCCATCTGGAAGGCCGCCGGAATGGTCTCGATGAGCATGGTGGCGCGCACGGTGCCGTGCTCAATGCCCAGCTCGGCCTGGGCGAAGGTGAAGATCTCGTTCCACAGGCGCGATTCCAGGTAGTGCTCCATTTTGGGCAGGTAGTAGAACGGTCCCTGGCCGGATTCGGCAAGCACCTTCGCGTTATGGAAGAAGTGCAGGCCGAAGTCCACCAGCGCGCCAACGGCAGGCTTGCCGTCGATCAGCACATTGTTCTCCGGCAGGTGCCAGCCGCGCGGGCGGACCACGACGACCGCACGTGGCGCGTCGGTGCGCAGCGCGTAGGACTTTCCGCTCTTCGCATCGGTGAATGCCAGCGTGCCGCGGGCGGCGGCCGAGAGGTTGGAAATCGCGTCGATGACGTTGGCCCAGCTCGGGGTGGAAGCATCTTCCAGGTCAGCCAGCCAGACCTTGGCGCCGGAGTTCAGCGCGTTGATGGCCATCTTGGCCGGGGAGGCCGGGCCGGTGATTTCCACGCGGCGGTCGCGCAGTGCCTCGGGGGCTTCGGCGACCTTCCAGTCGCCCTCGCGCACGGCCTGGGTTTCCGGATCGAAGTCGATGAAGCGGGCATCGGAGAATTGCTGGCGGCGTACAGCTCGGGCGGCGAGCAGCTCGTCGCGGGTGCCGGCGAACTTCTGGTGCAGCTTCTCGATGAACGCCAGGGCTTCGTTCGAGAGGATCTGCTGCGCATCGGCGACGTCGGGGATGGCGGTGATTTCAATACTCATGGATTGCTCCTTGCTTCTTGTGCTCTGTTCCAATGATCGGTGCGTTGACGTGCACCTTGAAGGTCTTGCGCGCGGGGCCTACTTGCCGGCCGCCGCTTCTTGCACCGCTGTAGCGACATCGGCGGCGACCTGTGGGTCGAACACCGACGGGATGATGAATCCGGGGTTGAGCTCTGATGCGCTGACCCGGGCGGCAATGGCATCCGCTGCGGCTAGGAGCATGGCGTCGGTGATCTCGATGACCCCTGCATCCAGCAGCCCGCGGAAGAAACCTGGGAATGCCAGGACGTTGTTGATCTGGTTGGGGAAGTCGCTGCGGCCGGTGGCGACGACCTCCGCATGGCGGCCGGCAATCTCCGGGTCCACCTCGGGATCCGGGTTAGCCATGGCGAACACGATTGCGCGCTCGTTCATGGCGGCAATGTCGTTCTCATCGAGCACATTCGGTGCCGAAACGCCGATGAAGACATCCGCGCCGACCATGGCTTCCTTGAGGGATCCGGTGAAGTTCTCCGGGTTGGTGTTTTCCGATAGCCAGATGCGGTGCGCATCGGTGTAGCTCTCGTTGCGGCTGATCGCGCCATTGCGTCCGCAGGCGATGATGTTCTGCGCGCCGCGGGCCTTGAGCAGCTGGATGATCGCGTTGCCGGCCGCGCCGACACCGGAGACCACGATGCGCAGGTCCTCGATCTTCTTGTCCACGACCTTCACCGCGTTGAGCAGCGCGGCCAGCGTGACAATTGCGGTGCCGTGCTGGTCGTCGTGGAAGACCGGGATGTCCAGCTCCTCGCGCAGCCGCGCCTCGATCTCGAAGCAGCGCGGGGCGGCGATGTCCTCGAGGTTCACCCCGCCGTAGACCGGGGCCAGCGCCTTGACGATCTTGATGATCTCCTCGGTGTCCTGGGTGTCCAGGCAGACCGGCCAGGCATCGACATCGGCGAACTGCTTGAACAGCGCGGCCTTGCCTTCCATGACCGGCAGGGCGGCGGCTGGGCCGATATTTCCCAGGCCAAGGACGGCTGAACCATCGGTGACGACAGCGATGGTGTTGCGCTTGATGGTCAGGTTGCGTGCATCGGCGGGGTTCTCGGCGATGGCCAAGCACACGCGGGCAACACCAGGGGTGTAGGCGCGGGAGAGGTCATCGCGGTTGCGCAGGGCCACCTTGGGGGTGACCGAGAGCTTTCCGCCCAGGTGCATCAGGAAGGTGCGGTCCGAAATATTGCGCACGGTCACGCCATCGAGCTTGTTCAGCGCATCGCGCACGATTTCGCCGTGGGAGACGTCGGTGGTGTTGCAGGAAACGTCGACCACCATGTGGGTGTGGTGCGATTCAGTGACGTCCAAGGCGGTGATGTGGGCGCCGGCCGAGCCAACAGCACTGGCCAGTTCGCTGGTCGCCGTGATCGAAGCTGGCGTCTGTACGCGAAGCGTCAATGAATACCCCGGGCTTGGTGCTGTCATCAGTTCCTCCTGTAAAAAGTTTCCGTATAGTGGATACTATTATCCTCAAAATGAAAATACAAGAGCGTTTTGTAGCTCCGGGCACTATTCTTTGCTCGGTTAATTTCGGATCGTGGAAGGAATGGCTGATTTTACGCTATTCTTGGGACTAGAATTTCGCATTGCAGAAGTAATGCACAGAGCACTTCCAAAAACCAGTGCCTTTATGAGGAGCAAAGATGACGCAGGTTTCCAGCAAGTCCACCACCGGCGGTGTCCAATCCGTCGAACGCGCATTCGAGCTCCTGGAAGTCATCGCCCGCGCCGGCGGCGAGGCTGCGCTCAGTGAACTTGCCGCTGATACTCCCCTGCCATTGCCGACCATCCACCGCCTGCTGCGCACCCTGGTGGGCGTGGGCTACGTGCGACAGTTGCCCAACCGCCGCTATTCGCTGGGCCCGCGGCTGATCCGGCTTGGCGAGGTGGCGAACCGCCAACTGGGCGCCCTTGCTTCCCCTGCACTGAAGGACCTGGTCTCGAAGCTGGGAGAATCGGCGAATATCGCGGTGCTCGATGGCGATATGGTCACCTACATCGCACAGGTGCAATCAGCCCACTCGATGCGCATGATCACCGAAGTCGGACGCCGCGCAATGCTGCACAACTCCGGGGTGGGCAAGGCCGTGCTTTCGGTATTGGATGATGAACGCGTGCAGCGCTTGGTATCCCAGGCCGGAATGCCGCCGAAAACAGCCAACACCATCACCACTCTGGGAAAGCTGTTCACCGATGTCGAAGCCACCCGCGAACGCGGCTACGCCATCGACGAGGAAGAGCAGGAGCTGGGGGTCCGCTGCATTGCCGTCCCGGTACCCGGCGCCCCGACCCCGATGGCTATTTCGGTCTCCGGGCCGGTCACCCGCGTCGACGAGGCATTCATCGCCAGCGCCGTCCCAGAACTTCAGGAGGCCGCCGAAAAGCTGGGCCGCCAGCTGGTCGCCGCGGTGGACTAGCCCGCCGCAGCCCTACTGGGCGAACTGGGTTTCGTACAGTTCGCTGTAGCGTCCGCCCGAGGCCAGCAATTCGCTGTGCGTTCCGCGTTCGATGATGCGCCCGCCTTCGACCACCAGGATCTGGTTGGCCGAGCGGATGGTGGATAAGCGGTGCGCAATAATCAGCGCCGTACGGTTTTCCAAGGCTTCGCCCAGCGCGGCCTGGACCGCAGCTTCATTGGCCGAGTCCAGCGCGGCGGTGGCTTCATCGAGGATCACTACCTGCGGAGCGGCCAGCAACAGGCGCGCAATGGTCATGCGCTGGCGTTCGCCGCCCGACAGCCGGTAGCCGCGTTCACCCACTACGGTATCCAGGCCGTCGGGCAGCGACTGGATGACCGGCTTGAGCCGGGCACGTTCCAGCGCTTCCCAAATCTGCTCTTCGGTAGCTTCGGGCCGGGCCAAGGTGAGGTTGGAGCGGATGCTCTCGTGGAACAGGTGGCCATCTTGGGTCACCATGGACACCGTGGACCGCAGCGATCCGAGTTTCAGCTGGCGGATATCCTCGCCAGCCAATTCCACGCTGCCCGAATCCACGTCATACAGGCGTGCCAGCAGCGAAGCGATGGTGGACTTTCCCGCGCCCGAGGAGCCGACCAGCGCAAAGGTCTGCCCGGCAGGAATCTCGAAATTAATGTCGTGCAGCACTTCTTCGCCGTCGCGGGTATCCAAGACCGCCACTTCTTCCAACGAAGCCAGCGAAACCTTATCCGCACTCGGGTAGGAGAAATTGACCTGGTTGAACTTCACGCTGACCGGGCCGGCGTCCAAGGCGCGGGCATTGGGCGCATCGGCAATCAGCGGCTCAAGGTCAAGCACCTCGAAGACGCGGTCGAAGCTGACCAGTGCACTGGTGATTTCCACGCGGGCGTTGGCCAGCGCGGTCAGCGGAGTGTAGAGCCGGGTGAGCAGCATGCCCAGCACCACCACATCGCCGGCGGCCAAATCCCCGCGCACCGCGTACATGCCGCCCAGACCATAGACCAAGGCCAGGGCCAGCGCGGCAACGAGGGTCAGCGCTGCCACAAAGTAGAACTGGCGCATGGCCATCTTCACGCCGATGTCGCGGACCTTGCCCGCACGCAGGGCAAACTGCTCGGACTCGTCCTTGGGGCGGCCGAAGAGCTTGATCAAGGTGGCGCCGGGAGCGGAGAAGCGTTCGGTCATCTGGTTGCCCATGGTTGCATTCAGTTCCGCAGATTCACGGCGAAGCAGTGCCACGGACTTGCCGAAGTGGCGGGCTGGAAGCAAGAAGATCGGCAAGAGCACCAGCGCGATGAGCGTGACCTGCCAGGAGGTGGTGAACATGACCGCCGCGGTGAGAACCAGCGCCACGGTATTGGACACCAAGCCCGAGAGGGTTCCGGCGAAAGCGGACTGCGCACCGATGACATCATTGTTCAAGCGGCTGACCAATGCGCCGGTACGGGTTCTGGAAAAGAATGCGACCGGCATCTTCTGCACATGGTCGAAGACCGCGGTACGCAGGTCGTAGATGATTCCCTCGCCCAATCGCGACGAGAACCAGCGGACCACCACGGAAACCACTGAGTCCAGGATCGCGATGACCGCCATGATCAACGCGAGATTGATGATGATCCGAATCCCGGACTGGGCCACGATTTCATCGACTACTCGGCCGGCGAGCACCGGCGTGATGACGGCGAGCACTGCGGCCAGGATGGAGAAGAGCACGAATACCAGCAGGCGTGATTTGTAGCCGGCGGCGAAGCCGAGCACTCGTTTAGGCGTGGTGGAAGCGTAGGCCTTGCCCTTGTCGCCTGACAGTTTCCAAAGGGAATGCCAAGCGGCACTTTCCATGCTCATTCGTTGGTGCTCTCTATCTTGCTTGGGAACTCGGTGGGATCCACCTTTGACCATAATCCCAGCAAGCCACCTGCGACTTCTAGGTAGGTTCAGCTTACGTGCGCAAGGTACCCGAGCACAGCGATCTTGCCTAGGGCGCAAAGATCCGATCATCAACCGTTTGTTCGGCGGACTTTCCGATGCCTCAGGTCATGCCCAGCTGAGGATTCTCAACGGCCTACCACTTTCCCGAACGCCTTGGAAGTACTGCGCTTGCCTCGCTCAGCGTGCAGGATCAGGACTTTACGGCCCACTTGTCGTCAATCATCGCAGCGAAATCGAAGGCCTCATCCAAGACCTCGCGCAGGGTACGCTGCGGAGAATCAAGCCAGCGTACAAGCGCATGATCGAACAGGGTCAGAGCCAGAAGGGCCGAAGTTTCGGCCAGTCGGTGATTCGCGCAAAAGGGCGAAAGCGCCTGGGCCAAGGGCATCTGCTGTTCACGCCGGGATTCCTGCCAGCTGGATCGCAGCGCAGGGGTGCTCCAGACCAATTCGATACGGTCGCGCATGCTTTGCGGATCTTGCTCCGCAGCCACGACGGTTGCTTCGAAACTACGGCGCAGCAGTTCGAGCAGGCTTTCACCCGAGACGGAGGACATGGAGGCTACCATGCCGGAAAAGTGGACGTTCATCGAACGCAAGGCAGTTACTACGGCATCTTCCTTCGAGGAGAAGTACCGGAAGAAAGTCGCCCGGGAAATGCCGATTGCCTGGGCGGCCTGCTGTGCGGTCACATTCTCCATGCCGCGTTCGGCGAATACGGCGTATGCCTGTTGCGCCAACTCGGCTTTCATCTTCTCGCGTACCCGATCGCGAACCACATTGCCCATGGGCAAAATTTTACGCTGAGATCATCACCCAAAACTGAGACACCGTCTCTTACGCCATGTCAGAAGCTATTCAAGCACGGCGTGTCGCCAGGGTTAATGTTCATCAAGCTAAATAGTTTCGCAGATTAGTGCCATGTGTCCGCCCCTTCGCTAGGCTCGACTTCGGACTGAAATGACAACGAGAAGGATCCTCATGACCAATCAGCAGATCGCAACTCGCATCGACCTCGGCCAAGGGTTGAACGTCAACGCCCAGGGTTTTGGCTGCATGTCGCTGAGCGGACCCTACGGTTCTGCAGATGACCAAGAGTCCTTGCGCACGCTGAACCACGTGTTGGATCGCGGGGTCGCCTTCCTTGATACTGCCAATATCTACGGGGAGGGCCACAACGAGAAACTGCTCGCGCAGGTTCTGAAGATCCGACGCGAGGAAGTCACGCTGGCCACCAAAGCGGGAATCGTCAGGCCAAAGAATCCGGGTGATCCCCGCGCCAACGGCGATCCGGAATTCATCAAGAACTGCGTTGACGAAAGCCTGCAGCGGTTAGGTACAGAGCACATCGACCTCTACTACTACCACCGGGTGGATTCGCGCGTGCCGATCGAAGACACTGTCGGCGCATACAAGGAATTGGTTGAAGCTGGCAAGATCCGCCATATCGGCTTGTCCGAGGTGACTTCCAATGAACTGCGCCGCGCCCACCAAGTCCACCCGATTACCGCGATCCAGATGGAGTACTCGATCTTCAGCCGCGATATCGAACGCTGGCTGCTGCCGACCGCCGGCGAGCTCGGTGTGGGGCTGGTGTCCTATGCATCGCTGGGCCGCGGATACTTCACCGGCGAAGTGGATTCCCTCGAGCAGCTCGAAGCCCATGACATCCGGAGGAACTTCCCGCGTTTTGAAGCTGCCCGCATGGAGCAGAACGAACCCTTGCGCCAGATTATCCGTGATGTCGCGCAGCGCGAGCAGATCACTGCCGCACAGGTGTCGCTGGCGTGGGTCTACGAGCAGGCCCGCCAGTATCAGGTCGCCGTTTCCCCGATCCCGGGTACGCGCTTCATTGAGCATTTTGATGAGAATCTGCAGGCCTTGGACATCCGGTTGTCCAACGAATCAATGGGGCAGCTGAATGATCTGGCCGCCAAGGTTGACGGCGAGCGCCAGCAGGATGTCATGTCGGTGTCCAAGGGTCGTGAAGAACAGCAAATGGCCCAAATGTAGCTTCGCGCACCGCTACTGCGTAAAGTCGACAAGTGGGTGCATATCCCCTTATTAGCCGCAGGAAAGGAACCCACCATGAGAATCGCTTTGGCACAGGTGCTTAGCACCGCAGACCCGCAGCGCAATCTGGTGACGGTACGCGACTACGCACGCCAGGCCAAGAAGGCTGGTGCTTCACTGGTGGTCTTCCCCGAGGCCATGCAGGTGTCCTTTGCCCACGATATTTCCAAATACGCCCAGCCTCTGGATGGCCCGTGGGCAACCCTGCTGCGGCAGCAGGCCCGCGAAATCGGCATTACCATCGCGGCAGGAATGTTCACTCCCGGAGTTGATCAGCGGGTACGCAATACCCTGCTGGTTGCCGGCTCGCAGGTAGATACGCACTACGACAAGATCCATCTCTACGATGCGTTCGGCTACCTGGAATCGGATTCGGTAACCCCCGGGGATGCTCCGGTGCAGTTCGAGCATGAGGGCGCGAGCATCGGCCTGGCCACGTGCTACGACCTGCGTTTCCCGCAGCTTTTCGTGCATCATGCCAAGGCCGGAGCCAGTGTATGCATTGTCAGTGCATCGTGGGGTCAGGGCGACGGCAAGGTCCAGCAGTGGACCACGCTGGCCCAGGCCCGCGCCCTGGACTCGACGACGTTCGTGCTGGCGGTAGACCAGGCGGATCCAGAAAGCGTGGGACGCAAGATCAGCGGTGCCGCGCCGCTGGGCGTGGGGCACTCCATCGCAGTGGATCCGCTGGGCCGGGTCATTGCCCAGGCTGGCACGCAGCCCGAGTTGCTGGTGGTTGATCTGGATCTGGATTTGATCGATACCGCGCGCAAGCAACTGCCGGTGCTGGCTAACGCGGTGCAGTTCTAGAAGCTACTGTGCCTTCTGGCTTGCATCCTGCAGCCAGGCAAGAATTTCATCCCATGCTCCGGTGCCGACGCCTCGGCGCATCAGTCCGTGATGGCCGATGCTCTTGACCGAAAGACCTGCCGGCGTATAGGTCTTCCGCTCTACCTTCGCTGCACTGAGCTGGGCGGTGAGAAGATCCATTTGCCGCGGTGAAGCCCACAGGTCATCGCTGGCCCCTGCGGCGAGAATCGGAACGGTAGTCCGCGCGGCCCGTTGGGCAGCGTTCATGCTCGGATCATCGAAGAAGTAGTTCTTCTTGAGCGCCCAGCCAGACCATTCCATCATCGCCGCACGGGGCATGTCCTCGCCCAGTCCCAGCTTGGTACCGGGCATGTAGCCGAATATCGTGCTGAGTACCGGGCCAAGCACTTTCAGCACCATGTTGACGCGCAGCCGTTCATGCCATGGCTTGATGGTGCGAATTGAAACGACATGGCTGGAAATGATGGCCGCTGCATCCAGGTGCTCGGTGCCGAAGCCCAGCACCAGCGCGTGGCCGCCGAGGCTGTGCCCGATAGCGTAGTGCGGCAGGTCCGGGTACCGGTCTTTGGCCCAGTGCGCCACCGCCGGTGCGTCCTGCTGGATCCAGTCGCGCATTTTGAAGCGGCTGTTCTGCTTGGGCGGACCCGAGCGCCCGGTACCGCGGTAGTCATAGGTCATGGCCACCAGCCCGTTGGCCGCCGCATGCTGCGCGAAGGCGCGGTAGAAGCCCTGCGGGGTGGCGGTGGCCGAGTGCACAACCAGCACCGCCTTGGGAGCAACCGCGGGGGCATAAACCGTGGCTTGGACCGTGTCCTTGGCGGTGATCAGGATGCGCACCATTTCGGCGCTGGAGTACTGGGCCTGCATGCAGCCATCCTAGCCACAAGTTACCGATCGGTAAATAGTTGATCGGCATTCAAAATCCACTTTCCCGCAGGGGCTGGCTGAACTAGTCTGAGTAGTAGTCACCCTGCTTTTCCTGCCATCGGAGATCCCCCGTGAGCCTAGCGCTGCCCCAGTCCGTTCTGCCCCATCCTTCTACGGCGCCGGCGCTGAACTGGGGGATCCTGGGGCCGGGCTGGATCGCCTCGCAGTTCGCCACGTCGCTCAAGGAGCTGACCAAGAGCAAGCTTGCTGCCGTCGGGTCGCGCACCCTGGCACGCTCGGAGGATTTCGCCCGCACCTACGGGGATGACGGCACGCGCGCCTACGGCTCCTACGCCCAGGTGCTCGAAGACCCGGCAGTAGATGTGCTCTACATTGCGGTCCCGCACAGCGGGCATGCAGATCTTGCGCTTCAGGCGATCGCGGCGGGCAAGCATGTGCTGGTGGAGAAGCCGTTGAGCCTGAACGCCCAGCAGAGTGCCCAGATCGTCCAGGCAGCCAAGGCCGCTGGGGTGTTTGCCATGGAAGCCATGTGGTCGCGCCTGCTGCCCATCGGCAATGTGGTTTCCCAGGTGATCGCCTCCGGGATGCTGGGGCAGGTCATCACCGTGCAAGCCGACTTCGGCGCCAAGTTCCCGGTTGACTACGAGTCGCGGATCTACGACCCGGCGCTGGGCGGCGGCGCCTTGCTGGATGTGGGCATCTACCCCATCGCCTTCAGCGCCATGGTCTCCCCCGCCAAGCAGCTCCTGCATGCCTCGGGGCGCCTGGCCAAAACCGGTGTTGATGCGTCCTTCACCGCGGTCCTTGCCAATGAAGACGGTTCTACGGCCACCGTGTTCAGCAGCATCGAAACGGAATCGCCGCAGAGCGCATGGATTGCCGGAACCGAGGGAACCTTGGTACTGGAGCGTCCGATTTGCTGCGGATCAGGTTTGGTCCTGCGAAGTGCCGACGGGAATATCGTAGATAGCCGCGAGTTCACCGAAACTTCCCCTGCCGCAGGCCTGGGCTGGGAGGCGGCCCACGTGACCCAGTGCATTGCCGATGGCCTGGCCGAGTCCCCGGTCATGCCATTGGCTCAGTCTCTGGCCATCGCGCAGACCATGGATGAGATCGCCGCACGGCTGCGCGCCTAGGCCCAAGCAGGGCCCGGACGCGTCAGCCTCGTGCCGGGTGCGTCAGCGGCGGGCCGAAGCCTTCCACGCGCTGTGCACCATCTGCTCAAGGCTATGGCGCATCTTCCAGTCCAGGTCGCGGGCGGCCAGCGTGCCATCGGCAACGATGCGCGCCGGATCCCCGGGGCGTCGGGCCTCTTCGAGGGCGCTGAACTCGATGCCGGTCACCTTGGCCACCGCGTCCATGATCTGGCGCACCGAAACGCCATCGCCGGAACCCAGGTTGTAGACCGGCTCCAGCGGCGCATCCGCCTCAAGCTTCTTCGCGGCCTCGACATGGGCCAGCGCGAGGTCTGCCACGTGCACATAATCGCGCACGCAGGTGCCATCGGCAGTGTCGTAGTCGGTGCCGAAGATCTTCGGAGTCTTCCCTGCATTCAACGCCTGGAAGACCAGCGGGAACAGGTTGTGCGGGCTGGCGTCGTAGAGCTCGCCGCTGCCCGAACCGACCACATTGAAGTAGCGCAGCGAGGTGTGCTTCAACCCGGCGGCAACGCCCTGATCACGGATCAGCCATTCGCCCACCAGCTTGCTCTGCCCGTACGGGGATTCGGGGAAGGTGCCGGTGGCTTCGGTAACCAGGTCCTCATCCGGGGTGCCGTATACGGCGGCCGAAGAGGAGAAGACCATATTGTGCACGCGGGAGCTCTCCATGGCTTCCAGCAGATGCGCGGTGCCCGTGACGTTCTGCTCGAAGGCCAGCAACGGGTGCTTCACCGATTCGCCCGCGTACTTGTAGCCGGCCAGGTGGATGACCCCGGAAACGTCATGGCGCTTCATGATTTCCACGAGCTTTTCGGTCTGCAGGATGTTCAGCTGGTAGAACGGAACCTGATCGGGCACGAAGCCGCGCACGCCACTGGCCATCGAGTCCACGACCACCGGGTCAAGGCCCGCAGCGGACAGCGAGCGAACCACATGCGATCCGATATACCCGGCTCCGCCGGTCACTAGCCAACTCATGCTTTTCCTGCTCCCTCGTCTGCGATCACGGTGAAAATAGCCGGTTCAACATAGCCGGCCTGGTCAAATGCTTCACGCACCGCCTGGCTAACCTTATCGATGTGCTCGCGCTTGATCAATGCGATGGCGCTGCCGCCAAAACCTCCACCGGTCATGCGCGCGCCAATGGCTCCGGCGGCCATCGCAGCTTCCACCGCAACGTCCAGTTCCTCACTGGAGATCTCATAGTCATCGCGCATGGATTCGTGGGACTGGTACAGCAGTTTGCCCACGGCTTCCAGGTCCCCTTCGCGCAGTGCGAAGACGGTGTCCAGCACGCGGCGGTTCTCGGTCACGATGTGCATGGCCCTCCGCTTGGCTACCGGATCCTCGATGGCTTCAAGCTCGGCCACGGCGTTGACATCGCGCAGCGACTGTACTTCCAAGGCGGCGGCGGCCTGCTCGCAGCTGGCTCGCCGGGCGGCGTACCCGCCATCAACATGCGAATGCTCCACCCGGGTGTCCATCACCAGCACCACCGCATCGTGCTGTGCCAGCGGCAGTGGCACCGCCTGGGTTTCCATGGAACGGCAGTCCAGGAACAGGGCGTGCTGGGCGTGGGACATCAGCGAGGCGCTCTGGTCCATGATGCCTGTCGGGGCGCCGACGAACTCATTCTCGGCGCGCTGGGTCAACTGCGCCATCTGCACCTTGGACAGGCCCAACTCGTAGAGGTCATCCAACGCCACGATGGTTGCCACTTCCAGGGCGTGCGAGGAGGACAGTCCCGAACCCACCGGAACATCGGAGTCCACCAGCAGCTGGATCCCGCCGAGTTCCACCCCGTCGAGCTGGTTCAGCGCCCAGAGCACGGCCGCCGGGTACGCTGCCCAGCCGGGAACCGCGCGCGGCACCAGCTCATCGAAGGTGATGGAGGTGATCGGCGGGTGTTCCCCTGACCCGTAGGTAGACGCAAAATCCAGTGTCTGGCGATCCGCGTCGAGCTGCGTCTTGCGGCGCACAGCCACCAGCGCATTCTTGTCGATGGCGAAGGGCAGCACAAAACCCATGTTGTAGTCGGTGTGCTCGCCGATCAGGTTAACCCGTCCCGGGGCGCGCCAGATGCCTTCTGGCTGGTGCCCGTAGATCTTGGCGAACTTCTGGTGCAAAGCGGCCATGCGCTGCGTGGTTTCCTTGGAGTTGCTGATGCTCATGGCATGACCTCGCGCAGTCGTGCCGCGGTCTGCTCGGCTGGAACGTCGTTGATGAATGCACCCATGGCCGCTTCGGAGCCGGCCAGGAACTTGAGCTTGTCGGCGGCCCGGCGCGGGCTGGTCAGCTGCAGGTGCAGACGGGAAGCTTCACGTTCCTTGCCTGCCACCGGCGCCTGGTGCCAGGCGGAAATGTACGGGGTGGGAGTCTCATAGAGGGCATCGAATCCGCGCAACAGATCGCGGTACACCACGGCCAGCTCGTCTTTCTCCGCCTCATTGAGCGCGGCGAAGTCCGGCACGTGGCGATGCGGCACCAGGTGCGCTTCCAACGGCCAGCGTGCAGCGAAGGGCACGAACACGGAGAAGTGCTCGCCGGCAGCAACCATGCGCGTACCTTCCTTGCGTTCGAAGTCCAGGATGTCGCCCATCAGGGTGCGTCCGGTCTTCTCCAGGTGGGCCACCGCTTGGGCGGCCATCTTGGTGGCGGTCGGGGTCAGGTAGGGGTAGGCGTAGATCTGTCCGTGCGGGTGGTGCAGGGTCACGCCGATATCCTGGCCACGGTTCTCGAATGGGAACACCTGGGCAATGCCTTCCATCGCCGACAGGGCCGCGGTACGCTGCGCCCACGCGTCGATGACGGTGCGCGCCCGGGCATCATCCAGCGAGGCGAAGGAACCCTCGTGGTCCGGGGTGAACACCACGACTTCGCAGCGGCCGTAGGCCGGGGCAGGAACCTGCACCGGAGCAGCAGCCGGGATCCGGCCCAGATCCGGTCCCAGCGAGGGGAAGCGGTTCTCGAAAACCACCACGTGGAAATCCTCGGCCGGAATCTCGCTGTGGCGGCCCTGGGTACTAGGGCACAGCGGGCATTCTTCCTTGGGCGGAAGGTAGGTGCGCGACTGCCGGTGGGCCGCGACGGCCACCCAGTCTCCGGTCAACCGGTCGTAGCGCAGCTGTCCAGGTTCCCCACGCGGATCCAGCGCCCTGGCGTCGGGTGCCGGTTCGGGGGCGATGGCATTGGCATCGGCGAAGAAGATCGCCTCGCGGCCATCGGCCAGGTGATGGACCCGGTGTGATATCAGGCCAGAAGGGATCCTGCCGGTAACGCTCATGATTCGACCACCTTTTCAATTTTCAAGTTCTCGATGTGCTGGCGGAGTTCCTCGACGGCCGTCTCGTCCAAGCCGTCGTCGCTGACGAGTGTGTCGATTTCGTGCAATGGAGCACTGGAGTACAAACCGGCCAAGCACCATTTGCTGGAATCCGCGACGACCACGCGGCTGTCACAGCGTTCCAGGAAAAGTCGATTGACTTCCACCTCGAGCATGTTCGGTGTCGTGATTCCGTCCTGGACGCTGAACCCGTGGACCCCCATGAAGCATCGGTCGACGTGCAGTGTCCGCAGGGCCGCAGTGGCCAGTGGACCGACCAACGCGTCGGATACCGTTCGCAGGCCACCGGTGAGCTGCACGGTCTGGCCTGCAGCCGGGGCATCTTGTAGGAGGTCGGCGATGCGCGGAGAGTTGGTCACAATCGTGAGGTCGGGGACTGCCCGCAGCAGGCGGGCCACCTCATAGGTCGTAGTCCCCGACGTAAGGGAGATGGACATTCCTGGTTCAACCATTTGCGCCGCCGCACGGGCAATGGCCGCCTTCTGCGGCAACTGCAGAGTTGACTTGCGCTGGAATCCCGGCTCTTCAGCAGACGCAGATTCCTGGAGCAGTGCGCCTCCGTGGACCTTATGCAATTCGCCGTCCTTGACCAGGCGGTCCAGGTCACGGCGCACTGTCATGTGCGAAACGCCAAATTCCTCAGCCAACTGGGCTACCTTGACTGCACCGTTGGCACGAACTCTATCCAGAATCCGCCGTCGACGCTGGGTTGGGAAGTTCTCGCTCATCGGGACTCCTTGGCAGACAGGTTGAAATAACACGCTCCGTAAAGCGATACAACCCTAATTCAAACACACTCAAACATATTTGAACACATTTGAACACGTTTTCAACCAGACTCGTCCACTTGCCGGGCAGCCCGAGAACGTAGATATCAGCCCCGGAAATACTTCGGGATCATCGCTCCGGCGTGCCGCTGCAAGTGCTTCGCCCTGCTTGCGCCAAGTCCGCGCGCAGTGGGGAGCTGGATTTTCGCGCGGCTACGGCGCCCCGGAGCCAATTTCGGCAAACACCCCTCATGATTCAGGCAAAATGACCAGGTCCAGATACGCCTTGAGGGTGCCAGCCATGTCAACATCGTCGGGAGACAAGAGCCACTGCACTTGGATCCCGTCCCACAGGGCCAGCAGCGACGCTCCCGCCACATGCGGGTCCACCCCGGGGCGCAGCCGACCAATGCTCTTCATGAATTCGAATTCAGCGCCGTACTCGCCGCGCAAGCGCTCGAAGCGGGCCTTGAAATACGAGCGCGCCGGATGATCGGAAGTGGTTGATTCCCCGCAAAGGGCTGCGTAGAGCTCGATCAACTCCGCGGCACCCTCGTTGAATTGCGCTTGCTCGACAATGGACTGGGCAAAGCGCTCACCAGTGCCCGGCGTGCCGTCGGTGACGGCGTCGCGGCGCTTGAGAGCGGCAATGAGAAGTTCCTGCTTGTTCGGATAGTGGTGCAAAATGCTGGTTTGGCTCATGCCTGCCGCGTCGGCAACATCCTGCACAGTTCCGCCGCGATACCCCCGCGCGCCGAATACCTGGAGGGCAGCCTGGGCGATCTGTTCCCTTCGGGCTGCAGATTTGGCATATGGACCGCGCCGGCGGCGGCCGGATTCATTGCTCGTCACAGTTACTCAGTGTAGGTAGGCCCAGCAGTATTCGAAAATGATGCATCGGCCTAGCAAGCCAGCATGATCGGCAAACAAGAAATTTAACCAAAACTGAGTAATCACTCTATTTTTGCAGTAACCTATTTCACATGCCCTCGTCCCGGGCACCATAAAGAAAACTACTTTTAAGTGAGCACGGATGCCATTGACAACAAGACGCCGCCTTCTCAAGGCCGGCCTGGGCGCCGCCGCCCTGGGCGTAATGACTGCATGCGGCACCGCAGGCCCCCGGTCTGCAGATGCCATGCCAACCATTGCGCCGGCCGCCCCAGGAGAAAAAGTCAGGCTGACGTATTGGAGCTGGCTCAAGGATATCCAGCGAGTCGCAGATGCTTTCAACGCCATGCATCCGAATATCCATGTTGAGGCGGTTTGGATCCCCAGTGGAAATCAAGGCGGATACCCAAAGCTCTACTCTGCTCTCGCAGCAGGCGGAGGACCCGATCTGGCCCAAATCGAATTCCGCACCCTCCCGGAGTTCATGCTCGTCAATGGCGTCGTGGATCTCGCGGCGTACGGTGCGCAGCAGTACGCTCACCGATATGATCCGTCACTGTGGGGCCAGGTCAGTTTTCCCAACGGAATATTCGGCATGCCTCAGGATTCCGGGCCGATGGCAATGTTCTACCAGCCAGAAACTCTGGACAAAGTCGGCGCCGTCGCCCCGGAAACATGGGCGCAATGGGCCGAGATCGGGTCAGAACTGCGTCAAGCCAACAGCTACATCGACTGCTTCTCCCTCAGTGATGCCTCCTACTTCGTGTCCTACGCGGCACAAGCAGGAGCCCAATGGCTTCGGCCATCCGACGACGGCTGGGTCATTAATATGACCGACGACGCAACACTGGAAGTCGCCAGGTTCTTCGACCGGGCCATCGACGAAGATGTCGTAACTACCGCGATCTCGCCCTTCAGCCCGTCTTGGTATGCTGCGGCTGCATCCGGCCAGCTCGCCTCTGTCACCAGTGGGAACTGGGCTGATGCGCTTGTCAGCTCTGTCGCTGGCGGACAGGGCAAATGGAGGGTCGCATCGATGCCGAAGTGGACCCCGGGCGGATACGGCTCCAGCTACCTGGGCGGATCGACGGTTGCGGTTCTGGCTAATAGCCGCCATCCGCATGAGGCCTTGGAGTTCGCCGCCTGGATGACGTCCACGGAAGCCGGGATCAACAACGAAATCGCGCACAGCGGCATTGGCTGGTCACCGGTTCCGGGCATCATCGGCGAGTCGCGCGAAGGCCCCTCCGAATTCTTCGGCGGGCAATCGTACAACAAGCAAGTCATTGTCCCAGCCAGCAAATCGCAGAATCCCAATTGGAGCTGGTGGCCGGTCACCCAGCAATCCTTCAATATCCTTTCCGACGGATTCCGCCGGAAAGCCGCCGGAACCAGCTTGGTCGATTCGGTGGTATCCGCAGAGCAGGAAATCATTGCGGTATTCCGCAACAAGGGCCTGAAGATCCGCAAGGAGGCATCGTGAGCACGCCGACCATCACCCGAGGCACCCGGAGAAAACGTGGTCCCTCACCAAGCAGGTTTGAGCTCGCCCCGTGGCTGTTGCTCGCGCCTTTCCTCGCGCTCTTCACCCTGACTTTCATCTTGCCCATCATTGCAGCCATACAAGCCAGCTTCACCCGTATCACACGGCGCGGATTGTTCGGAGAAGCCGGCGTGCACAGCGAATTCGCTGGATTCGGCAATTACGCGCAAGCCCTGGGAGACGAAGCCTTCGTTGCTTCGATTGGCCGCATGATCGTGTTCGGCATCGTGCAGGTTCCTATCATGATCCTTCTTTGCACGGTCCTGGCTCTGCTGCTTGAGTCGGCGAGCGCCAAATGGCCGGCCTTTTTCCGGGCGGCGTACTTCCTGCCCTACGGCGTGCCGGGGGTCATTGCCACTATCCTCTGGTCATTCCTCTATGTTCCCGGCCTGAGCCCGATCATCGATGCCGCCTCAGCCGTCGGCTTGGAAGTCGATTTCCTCGGGCCACAGAGCATCTTGTGGTCCATCGCCAACATCGTGACATGGAGCTACACGGGCTACAACATGCTGATCGTCATCGCGCAGCTCAAGGCAATTCCCGGCGAGATCTACGAAGCCGCACGCTTGGACGGGGCGGGTCCACTGCGTGTGGCATGGCATATCCAGCTGCCGCTCATCAGCCCGGCACTGGTCTTGACCACGGTCTTCTCCATCATTGGCACCTTGCAGCTTTTCGCCGAAGCGCAAGTTCTCATGAGTGTCGCACCCGCCATCGACAGCCAATACACCCCTAACCTTTCCGCCTACACAACCGCGTTCGCCTACAACGACTACAATGTTGCGGCTGCGCAATCCGTTCTCATTGCCTTGGCCGCATTCGCGCTCTCATTCGCCTTCCTGCGCCTGACCAATAGGAAGTCCTCATGACTCTGATCCGCCGCCAGTCCTTCGAAAAGCCCGCCTCTTCAAAACCAGCGGCTCTGATTGTCACGGCCTTGCTGACCATAGCCGCATTGTATTTCCTGGTCCCGGTCTACTGGGTCGTCGTTGCAGCAACGAAATCGACCCAGGACTTGTTCAGCACAAATGGTTTCCTCCTCTCCGGTGACTTCGTCCTATGGAAAAATCTGGGCCAGGTTCTGGCCTATGACGGCGGAATTTTCCTGCGCTGGTTCATGAACTCGTTGCTATACGCGGGGGCAGGGGCGCTGATTGCCGCTTACCTTGCTGCAGCTGGCGGATACGCCCTGGCCAAGTACCGTTTCCGCGGAAGCAATCTGGTCTTCGGTGTGGTCTTGGGAGGCGTTCTCGTGCCTGGAACCGCAACCGCCTTGCCCCTATTCCTGTTGTTCAGCGAAATGGGGCTGTCCAATACCTATTGGAGTGTCCTGCTGCCATCATTGGTGTCCCCGTTCGGCCTGTTCCTCTGCCGCGTTTACGCTTCCAGCACCGTGGATAGCGCGTTACTCGAAGCCGCGCGCCTGGATGGCGCAAGCGAACTGCGGATCTTCCACACGATAGGACTCAGAATCCTGTCCCCTGCTCTGGTGACGGTATTCCTGTTCCAGCTTGTCGGAATCTGGAATAACTATTTCCTTCCCCTGGTGATGCTGTCCGATTCGGATCTCTATCCAATTACCCTGGGCCTGAACACCTGGCTGGGACAGGTTGACCGCCTGCCAGAATTCTACGAGCTGACCACCGGCGGCGTCTTGCTGTCCACTATTCCCTTGGCCATTGCCATGATCGTCCTGCAGCGCTTCTGGCGCGGGGGCCTGACCGAAGGATCCGTTAAATGACTTCCCCAACAGCCTATCTGGCCGATACCGCCCCGGGCGGAGGCCGGCGCCTGCCGGCAACGTCCTGGACCCACAGTGATGCCCCTGAACTGAGCCTCGATGGACAGTGGAAGTTCCGCTGGCTCCCTGGCGTACCGGGCACGCCCGGAGGGCGCGGACTGCTGCCGGCAGGCGAGCTTCCCGAGTCCATGGCAGATGCTGGCTATGACGACTCGAGCTGGGACAGCATCGCAGTCCCTGGGCACTGGGTATTGCAGGCCGATGGCGCCTACGGACGCCCTTCGTACACGAACGTCCAATTTCCCTTCCCTTGCGACCCGCCCTATCCACCGGATGAGAATCCTACCGGCGACTACCGGCGGACCTTCGAAGTGCCCCAGAGCTGGACTTCCGGAATGGAGCGGCTGGTGCTGCGCTTCGACGGCGTTGAATCCCGGTACAAGGTATGGGTCAATGGGCAAATGATTGGCTGGGGTACCGGTAGCCGCCTTGCCCAGGAATTCGATGTGAGCTCGGCCGTAGCCGCCGGTGAAAATACAATCGTTGTCCGCGTGCACCAATTCTCCGCTTCGAGCTACGTCGAGGACCAGGACCAGTGGTGGCTCCCGGGAATTTTCCGATCGGTAACGCTCAAGGCCCGTCCGCACGGCAGCATTGACGACCTCTGGATAAAAACCGGCTATTCCTCCGGTACCGGAATCATTACACCGGAAATCATGGCCGCTGACGATGCGTTCCCGCTACGTTTCGTTGTTCCCGAACTGGAAATCGACGAAGTGTGGCAAAGCCGCGAGGATATCCGAGAGGTGGAAGTGCCCGCCGTTTCCCCATGGAGCGCTGAGCGGCCAAAACTCTATGGAGCAACCGTTTCCAGCACTGGCGAGACCATCAGCCTGCGGCTAGGTTTCCGCACGGTAAGAATTGCAGGCGACCAGTTCCTGGTCAACGATCGCAAAGTGGTCTTCAACGGGGTGAACAGGCATGAAACCCACCCGCTCCTCGGCCGGGCGTTCGATGAGCAATTCGCACGAGAAGACCTGATGCTAATGAAGCGCTTCAATGTCAACGCCATTCGCACCAGCCACTATCCGCCGCATCCGCGGCTCCTGGACTTGGCCGACGAGCTCGGTTTCTGGGTCATACTCGAAAACGATCTGGAAACCCACGGATTTGAACGTCACGGCTGGCAGGGCAATCCCAGTGACGACCCGGCCTGGCGAAGTGCCTATCTTGATCGGATGGAGCGGACTTTCGAACGGGACAAGAACCATCCCTCAATCATCATGTGGTCGCTTGGCAACGAGTCCGGCACCGGGGCCAACCTTGCCGCGATGTCCGCATGGATCCATGCGCGGGATAGCAGCCGCCCGGTGCATTATGAAGGCGACTACACCGGAGAATACACCGATGTGTATTCGCGAATGTACGCTTCGTTCCCCGAAGTGCAGACAATTGGAGAGGACCGGATGACCGCTCCGCTGCTGGGATGCACCACCGCAGAGGCCGCGCGCCAGCGGACCAGGCCCTTCCTGTTGTGCGAGTATGCGCACGCCATGGGCAATGGGCCCGGAGGATTGCAACGGTATGCGGATCTGGTGGACCGCTATCCCCGGTTGCATGGAGGCTTCGTCTGGGAATGGCGTGACCACGGGCTGCAGGCCAGCACACCGGATGGCAAGAGCTTCTATGCTTACGGCGGCGATTTCGGCGAGGAGCTCCACGATGGCACCTTCGTCATGGACGGACTGGTCCTCTCCGATTCCACTGCCTCACCGGGGCTCCATGAGTTCAAGCATGTAGTCGCCCCGATCAAGTTCTCCCTGTCCTCCGTGGACGGACACCGGGTGCGCTTGGGCATCCGGAATGACCGCCACAGTGCCGACAGCGGCGACCTCGCATTCAGCTGGCGCTTGGAAGCGGCCGGGCATCCGGTCACTAGTGCAGAATTCTTGGTATCCGGCTCTGACGACGCGCTGGAAGCTGGCGAAACTGCC
Organism: Glutamicibacter sp. MCAF14; assembly: GCF_052114325.1. NCBI lineage: Bacteria > Bacillati > Actinomycetota > Actinomycetes > Micrococcales > Micrococcaceae > Glutamicibacter > Glutamicibacter sp. MCAF14. The sequence goes on along the minus strand of NZ_JBFREO010000001.1, from coordinate 164,943 downwards.
ACGGTTGAACTCGCCTTGCCGTACCCCCTGCCCGCAGGTGAAAACTGGTTAACCGTGGAGGCGCGGCTGGCCGAGGATGCAGCGTGGGCGGCCGCGGGCCATGAGGTGGCCAGCGCCCAATGGCCGATAGCTGCTCCATCCACCGCAATGCCGGGGCCGCGACCCGCACGGTTGCCCTCTTCGGCTGATGCGGGCGGAGCATCGATCCCTCTGGACAATGGCCGGATGCAGCTTGGTGCCGCAGTTTTCGCCGAGGGCAAGCTCATGGAGTTGGCCGGGCAGCCGGTGCATGGGCCGCGGCTGGAGTTGTTCCGCGCACCCACCGACAATGACCGTGGCGCACACTTCGGCAGCTATAACCATTCTGATCCCTGGCAGGAAGATGAGCACGGAGTCCCGGGCAATGGAGAACCCGGTCCGTCAAATGCGGACCTCTGGACGGCGGCCGGATTGGACCGGCTGAAGGCGCGGGTGCTCAGTGTCGCTACCGGTCCGGGTCGCGTGCAGGTGGCGACCAGGTATTCAGCAGCGGACCAGGCCTGCTCCATCCGGGTCGACGAGCAATGGAGCCTGGACGAGTCCGGCCTGTGGCTTCGCATCGATATGGTTCCAAGCCGAGGCTGGACATCGGTGTGGCCCCGATTCGGCGTGCGTTTCCAACTGGGCAAGGAGGTCGATTCGGCATCCTGGTACGGCTTGGGCCCGCACGAATCCTACCCGGACAGCCGTCTGGCGGCACGAGTAGGCCGCTACAGTGCAAGCATTGACGATTTGCCGGTCGAATACGCACGTCCGCAGGAAACAGGGCACCGCAGCGATTTGCGCGAATTGGAGCTCGGCGTGGGCGGTGCGCCGTGGCTGCGCATCGAGGCCTGGCCCGACGGATTGGACCGCCGCCCCGGTTTCACGTTCAGCCGCCACACGGCACAGCAGCTTGCCGGCGCTGCCCATCCGCACGAGCTGCCGGAACCAACCAACTCCTGGCTGTACCTGGATGCGGCTCAGCATGGCGTAGGTTCCCGGGCCTGTGGTCCCGATGTCTGGCCGGAAGACGCGCTGCGCCCCGAGGCGCGCTCCTTGCTCCTGCGGATCACCGGATTGACAGGGAACGAAACCTCGCGGAGCGGGTAGCGCCGCGAACTTCCCTGCCGCTCATCGCGGCTGGACCGGGCCAATCAGCCAGCTGGCTTCATGGCTGGCGCCCGGGGCCAGCGCGATGACGTCCTGGCCGGAGTTGAAGCCGCCGGGCGGGCAGGTCATCGGCTCGATGGCCAGCCCGGTGCGGTCAAGCGCCGGGTCATCGCGGTCTGCCGTGTGGATCTGGACCCACGGGCAGGCTTCGTCCCAGGTGATCTGCGACCCGAGGCCCTTGGCGTCGGTGATCGACGCGCTGAACAAGCCGTCCGCGCCGGCGGCCAACCCGGTGTAGGCATGATCGATGAAGAGGTCCCCGATCGGCTTCGGGGTGCGGAAATCCAGCTCGGTGCCGGACACCTCCACCACTTCCTTCGGCAGCAGGCGCGCGCCGTCGGTGAGCTGCACCTTGCCGGCTGGCAGGGTGAATTCCCATTCATCCGCCTTCGTGCCCGGTGCGACCAGGTAGGCGTGCGAACCCCAGCCGAAGGGCGCGGTGCCCTCCCCGAGGTTGGTGGCGGTGGCGAAGGTGCGCAGCCCGCCGGCCTCCAGCCGGTATTCGACCACCAGCTGCACCCGGTAGGGGTAGCCGGCGCTCGGTTCGATCACGGTGCGCAGCTGCGCGAAATCCGCGCGATGCTCGGCGATCTCGAAGGCGGTATCGATCACCAGGCCGTGCAGCGCGTGGCCGCGTTCGGGCTCGGTGATCTCAAGCTGCTGGTCCTGGCCCCGCCAGGAGTAGGCCCCGTCGATCACGCGGTTGGGCCAGGGTGCCAGGATGGCGCCGGAAAAGACCGGCCGCGGGCTGCGCGGGTCGAACGCACGCACCAGCGGGCGCGAGTTGTATTCCAGGGAAACCACGGTGGCGCCGTTGGCAGCCACTTGCGCGGTGAAGCCGTTGGCTGCCAGCGTGGCCACCTGTCCATTGGCGGTGTCCTGCAGGGGCAGTGCGGAGCGGGTCATCTGTTCATCCTTCTGGCGGGGCCGTCAAAATCCATCGGGCACGCACAGGCCCTCCCGCAATTGCGTGCGAGAGGGCCCATGGCGCTAATCAAATGCTAGTTGCCCGCACCTGCGCGGCGCTTGTTGTAGATGTCGAAGGCTACTGCCAGCAGCAGCACCACGCCCTTGACGATCTGCTGGGTGGAGGCTCCCACGCCCATCAGCTGCATGCCATTGGACAGCACTGCCATCACCAGGCCACCGACGATAGCGCCGGTAACACGTCCGACACCGCCGGTGGTCGAGGCGCCGCCGATGAAACAGGCCGCGATGGCGTCGAGCTCGAACATGTTACCCGCACCTGGCTGCGCGCCGTTGGAACGCGAGGAGAAGACCACGCCGGCCACGCCGGAGAGCAGGCCCATGTTGATGAAGATCCACATGTTGATGCGCTTCACGTTCACGCCTGAGAGCTTGGCTGCCGACAGGTTGCCGCCGATGGCGTAGACGTGGCGGCCGAAGACGGTCTTGGTGGTCAGCACGTGGTAGCCCAGGATCAGGGCGGCCAGGATGATCAGCACGATCGGCATGCCGCGGCTGGTGGCGATCTGCCAGAAGAACCAGAGGATGATGATGCCCGTGATGATGTTCTTGGCCAGGAACATGGCCATGGATTCAACGCTCTGGCCGTACTTCGCGCGGCCGGCGCGGTTGCGCCACTGCGAGACGATCAGGCCGGCTACGGCGATCACGCCGATGATCACGGTGAACAGGTCAAAACCGTTGCCGCCCAGCAACCCGTTGAGGAAACCGCCGGCAATCTGGCCGTATTCGCCAGGGAATGGCGAGAGCGAAACGTTGCTGAGCACTTCATAGGTCAGACCGCGGAAGAGCAGCATGCCGGCCAGAGTCACGATGAACGCGGGGATCCCGACGTACGCCACCCAGAAGCCCTGCCACACACCGCACAATGCGCCGGTGGCGATGCCGGCAAGCATGCCGACCCACCAAGGCATGTCGCCCTTGATCACCAGTACCGCGGAGACCGCACCGGTCAGTGCCACCAGCGAGCCCACGGACAAGTCGATATGCCCGGCGACGATCACGATGATCATGCCCAGGGCCAGGATCAGCACGTAGGAGTACTGCAAGATGATGTTGGTGATGTTGATCGGGCTGAGCAGCAACCCGTTGGTCAGGATGGTGAACAGCACCACGATGAGCACGAAGGCAATGTAGATGCCAGAGGTGCGCAGGTTCTTGGTGAAGATATCCTTCAGCTCGTTTGTGATGGTCATCGGGTGCTTTCCTTCTCGATGGTCATGAGTTCCATGAGGCGTTCCTGGGTGGCTTCACTGCTTGGCAGCTGGCCGGTCATCCGACCGTAGGCCAGGGTGTAGATGCGATCGCAAATACCCAGCAGTTCGGGTAGTTCTGAGGAGATCACCAGGACCGCTTTGCCGGCCGCGGCCAGCTCATTGATGATGGTGTAGATTTCGTATTTGGCGCCGACGTCGATGCCGCGGGTGGGCTCGTCGAGGATCAGCAGCTCCGGAGCGGTGTGCAGCCATTTGCCCAGCACGACCTTCTGCTGGTTGCCGCCCGAGAGGTTTCCGACCTTCGCCATCACATTCGGGGTCTTGATGCGCATGGACTTGCGGTAGTGCTCGGCAATCTGGATTTCCTTGTTGCCGTCCACGAAGCCCTTGGAGGAGATCTTGTCCAGGCCGGCCGCCGTGGTGTTCACGCGGATGTCCTCGATCAGATTCAGGCCGAACTTCTTGCGGTCCTCGGAGACGTAGGCGATGCCGGCGGCAATGGCCTTGCCCACCGTGGAGGTATCCACTGGCTTGCCGTCCATCTTGACGGTGCCGGTGATATTCCGGCCGTAGCTGTGCCCGAACACGCTCATCGCCAGTTCGGTGCGTCCAGCGCCCATCAACCCTGCGATGCCAACGATTTCGCCTGCACGGACGGTGAGGCTGGCGTTGTCCACCACGGTGCGCTCTTGCTGCACCGGGTGCTGGACCGACCAGTTTTCGACCTCGAAGACCACGTCGCCGATATCCGGTTCGCGTGCCGGGTAGCGGGCGGAGAGTTCGCGGCCCACCATGCCGCGGATGATGCGGTTCTGGTTGGAGGCCGGATCTGCCATATCCAGGGCTTCGATGGACTGGCCATCGCGGATGATCGTGGTGGTGTTGGCGATATCCTCGATTTCACCGAGCTTGTGCGAAATGATGATCGAGGTGATGCCCTGTTCGCGCAGTTCGCGCAGCAGGTTCAGCAGGTGCTCGGAGTCATCATCGTTCAGCGCCGCGGTTGGCTCGTCAAGGATCAGCAGCTTCACGTTCTTGCTCAGTGCCTTGGCGATTTCCACCAGCTGCTGCTTGCCCACGCCCAGCTGTCCTACCGGGGTGATCGGCAGTTCGTCCAGGCCCACACGGGCCAGCAGCTGCGCGGCACGGTGGTTGGTGCTGTTCCAATCAATGAAGCCACCGCGTGCGGTTTTATTGCCAAGGAAAATGTTCTCGGCCACCGACAGGTAGGGCACCAAGGCCAGTTCCTGGTGGATGATCACGATGCCTTGGGCTTCGGAATCCTTGATGCTCGAGGCCTTGAGTTCTTCGGCCTCGAAAATGATCTTGCCCTCGTAGCTGCCGTGCGGGTAGACCCCGGAGAGCACCTTCATGAGGGTGGATTTGCCGGCGCCGTTTTCGCCGCAGATCGCGTGGATTTCGCCCTGCCGGACCGAAAGGCTGACGCCGTCCAGCGCCTTGACCCCGGGGAAAGTCTTGGTGATGTCCTGCATGTGCAGGATCGTGGTGTCCATAGTGCAGACGTCCTTGGTGTTTGCTTGAGCTGGGCATCAAGCCGGCGGGAGCGAAAATGCGCCCCCGCCGGCTTGATAGCGGCCTGGACTACTTGGTCTGGCCGGCCTTGACTTCCTCGGCGGTGTAGTAGCCGGAGTCCACCAGCAGCGAGGTGATGTTGTCCTTGACTACGATGTCCGAGTCCAGCAGGTAGGAAGGAACAACCTTCTTGCCGTTGTCGTAGGTCTCGGTGTCGTTGGCTTCCGGCTCGCCGCCGCCGGCGTAGGCCTTCACGGCCTCTACTGCCTGGGTGGCCAGCTTGCGGGTGTCCTTGAAGATGGTTGCGTACTGCACGCCATCGTCGATCAGCTTCACCGAAGCGATTTCTGCGTCCTGGCCGGAGATGATCGGCAGGCCATCTTCGATGGACTTGCCGTAGCCGGCGTTGGACAGTGCGGTGATGATGCCGCGCGAGATGCCGTCGAATGGCGAGAGGATGCCGTCGATCTGGGTCTTGCCGCCCTTGTAGTGGGCGGTGATCAGGTCTTCCATGCGCGACTGGGCTTCTTCCTGGCTCCAGCGCAGGGTGGCTGCCTGCTCGATCTTGGTCTGGCCGGACTTGACCGTCAGGGTGCCGTCGTCCAGGAATGGCTTCAGGGTATCCATGGCGCCCTTCCAGAAGAAGTGCGCGTTGTTGTCGTCGATCGAACCGGCGAACAGCTCGATGTTGAACTTGCCCTTCTTGTCGGTGCGCTTGCCCTCTTCGTCAGCCAGGCCCATGCCGGTCAGCAGCGAGGTAGCCTGCTGCACGCCGACGTTGTAGTTATCGAACGTGACATAGAAGTCGACGTTCTCGGTGCCGTTGATCAAGCGGTCGTAGGAGATGATGGGGATGCCCTGGTCCGCTGCGGCCTGCAGCTGGGTGGACAGTGCGGTGCCATCGATGGAGGCGACTACCAGGATGTCATCACCCTTGGTAATCATCTGGTCGATCTGCTGCTGCTGGGTTGGGATGTCGTCATTGGCGAACTGCAGGTCGACTTCGAAGCCAGCTTCTTCCAGCTGGGACTTGACGGCTTCGCCGTCAGCGATCCAACGCTCCGAAGTTTCGGTTGGCATAGCCACACCGACCTGGATGTCCTCTGGGGCAGTCGACTCTTCGCCGCCAGCACCTGCTCCACCGCCGGCGCCACCGCCGCTGCAAGCCGCCAATGCGCCAACCAGCGCCAGTGATCCTACCGTTGCCGCAGCTTTGCGGGTCCAGTTATTCCATGCCATCTTTTCCTCCTTGAAAGGTTGCCATATCTGATAATGAGACTAGGCTCACACCATGTTAGCGCTAACACAGTGATTTGAGCCACCCCAAATGTAAATAAATTAAGATTCCTTACTCATTGGTTATGCACACGCATTGCAGCACGTGCATATCCATGGGAAAGGGCCTTGTGAGCTGCTAGAAACCCTGAGCCAAGCGATAGTAGCTCTGGTTCACGCGAATCTGTTGCGCGAAGTTCCGGCGGGTGGTTTCCTCATCGATGACCAGCAGCTCGGTGCCCGCGATTTCAGCGAACACCTCGAATGCCTCCAGCCCTGCGGCGGTGGACATCACGGTGTGGTGCGCGCCGCCGGCGGCCAGCCAGGACTCGGACGAAGTGTTGAAGTCCGGACGCGGGCTCCACACGGCACGGGCTACCGGAAGGTTGGGAAGGTCTGCCGGCGGGGTGACCACGTCGACGACATTTGCGGTCAAGCGGAAACGCTCGCGCATATCAGCCATGGAGACCACGACCGCACCTTCGGTGGCGTCGGCATTGAAGACCATGCGTACTGGATCCTCGCGGCCTCCAATGCCCAGCGGGTGGATTTCCACGCGCGGCTTGGAGGTGGTTAGCGACGGGCAGATCTCCAGCATGTGGGCGCCGAGAATCAGTTCCTTGCCCGGGGTCAGGTCGTATGTGTAATCCTCCATCAGCGAGGCGCCGCCGGGCAGGCCTTCGCCCATGACCTTGGCCGCACGCACCAGCACCGCGGTCTTCCAGTCACCCTCGGCACCGAAGCCGTAGCCCTTGCCCATCAGGCGCTGCACGGCCAGGCCTGGCAGCTGCTTCAACCCGCCCAGATCTTCGAAGTTGGTGGTGAAGGCCTTGGCGTGCGCTGCGCCCAGGAAGGTCTCCAAAGCGATTTCCTGGCGCGCGGCGTAGCGCAACGACTCATGGCGGGCACCGGAAGCGCGCAGTTCTTCGACAACGTCGTATTCACGCTCGTATTCGGCGACCAGTGCGTCGACCTCGGTTTCGGACACGGCTTCTACGGCTTCGACCAGGTCGTTGACCGCCCAGGTGTTCACCGAAACGCCGAAGCGGATTTCGGCTTCGGTCTTATCTCCCTCGGTGACTGCGACATTGCGCATGTTGTCGCCGAAGCGGACCAGATTCAGGTTCTGCACGGCGTGGAAACCGGCAGCGCCGCGGATCCAGGTGCCTATGCGCTTGGCAACGGCAGGGTTGGACACGTGCCCCACCACGGTGGTGCGCGCAGCGCCCAGGCGGGTAGCCAGGTAAGCGTATTCGCGGTCGCCGTGCGCGGCCTGGTTCAGGTTCATGAAGTCGAAGTCGATTGAGTCCCATGGCAGTTCGACGTTCGCCTGAGTGTGCAGGTGCAGCAGCGGCTTGGTCAGGGCCTTGAGGCCGTTGATCCACATCTTGGCCGGGCTGAAGGTGTGCATCCAGGTGATGACACCCAGCACGTTCTCATCCGAGTTGGCCGCCAGCATGGCGCGGCGGATCGACTCGGAGTCCTTGAGCACTGGCTTCCAGATGATCTTTGCCGGAACCTGCTCCGAAGCGTCCAGTGCTCGGGCCACCTCGGTGGATTGCTCGGCAACCTGGCGCAGGGTTTCTTCGCCGTACAGGTCCTGGCTTCCGGTGAAGAACCAGATTTCTTTGTCGTTATATGCCTTGGCCATGATGTCCTTACTGTCCGTAAACGTTCTGGTAGCGCTCGTAGAGCGAGTCGATATGCTGCTGGTCGATGGCCGCTGGGTCTCCCAGCTGGCGCGAGATGTGCACGGTGCGCGCTACTTCCTCGCACATCACTGCGGCCTTGACCGCGGCCTTGGCATCCTTGCCGATGGTGAATGGCCCGTGATTGCGCATCAGCACCGCAGGGCTGCGCGATTCGCTCAAGGTAGAGACGATGCCGCGTCCAATGGAGTCATCGCCGATGATCGCAAACGGGCCAACCGGGATCGGGCCGCCGAATTCATCGGCCATCATGGTCAGCACGCAAGGAATTTCTTCGCCGCGGGCCGCCCAGGCGGTGGCGTAGGTGGAGTGGGTATGCACCACGCCGCCGACTTCTGGCATGTGCTCGTAGGTGTAGGCGTGGGCCGCGGTATCCGAGGAAGGTGCACGGGTGCCATCCAGGAGCTTGCCGTCCAAGGTGCAGACCACCATGGACTGTGCGGTTAGCTCGTCGTAGGCGACGCCCGATGGCTTGATCACGAACAGATCCGCGCTGCCGTCGGTGATTTCCGGGTGGCGTACGCGCTGGGAGACGTTGCCAGCGGTCCAGACCACCAGCTCGTAGCGCGGCAATTCGGCGTGCAGGTCGGCGACGATCTGGCGGACCTTGGACACCTCGTCCTGCATCGACTGCGGGTAATCCGCCAGGGACTTGAGCTCACTCATGGTTTCTTGGCTTTCTTCTCGAAAATTACAAGGCTGCGATGGCTGCGCGCTGAATGGCCAAACCGGATTCATAGTTCGCCAGCCAGGCGCTGTAGCCGGCAACATCCTCCGGCAGTGGCGATGCCTCCTGGGTTTTGGCCGACGCGAAGACCTGTCCGTTGAGGAAGGCATCCAGGCTGGTGTCCGGGTTGGATTCCAGGTACTTCCGGAAGCTGGCAAGCACCGCAATTCCCCACGGACCACCGTGGCCGGCGGTTTGCGAAACGCTCACCGGGGTATCCAGTGCTGCGGCGAGGAAACGCTGGGCCACACCGGCAGTACGGAATATGCCGCCATGGGCATGCATCTTTTCCGCCCTCACGCCTTCGGCAGCCAGCACCTTCATGCCCAGGCTCAGGGTGGCGAACATGCCGTAGACCTGTGCGCGCATCAGGTTGGCCAGGTTCAGCGAGGAATCCGGGGTGCGGATGATCAACGGGCGCCCCTGCTCCAAGCCGGTGACCGGCTCTCCGGAAAGGTTGTTGTAGGCCAGCAGCCCGGCGCCATCGGCCGCGCCTTCCAATGCGGAGCCGAGCAAGGCCCCGAAGACCTCATCGCTGGAGGCGGTAGCGCCCAAAGCACGGGCGAAGTCGCCGAACACCCCGGCCCAAACACCGATTTCGCTTGCTCCGTTGTTGCAGTGGACCATGGCAACGCTATCGCCTGCCGGGGTGGTCACCACATCGATTTCGTGGTGCAAGCCTGCCAGGGGCTGATCGAGCACCAGCATGGCGAAGATCGAGGTTCCTGCCGAGACGTTGCCGGTGCGCACGGCCACCGAGTTGGTGGCCACCATGCCGGTTCCGGCATCGCCCTCTGGCGGGCAGAAGGGCACTCCTGCTTGCAAGGTTCCGGTGGGATCCAGCAGCCGGGCACCTGATTCGCTGAGCTTGCCGGCCGCAGCGCCAGCTGGCAGCACGGCAGGAAGCAGTTCCTCCAAGGAACGCCGGGCTGGGTAGGAAGCAGCTAGTTGCGCGAAGGTTTCAAGCATTGCGGCATCGTAATTGCCGGTGGCAGTGTCGATCGGGAACATGCCCGAGGCATCGCCTACACCCAGCACCTTTTCGCCGGTGAGCTGTTCATGGACGTACCCGGCCAGGGTGGTCAGGTGCGCAACCTTGGCCGCATGCGCTTCACGGTCCAGCATGGCTTGGAAGTAGTGGGCCACCGACCAGCGCAGCGGAATATTGAACCCGAAGGCTTCGGTGAGCTTCGCGGCGGCGGCCGAGGTGTTGGTGTTGCGCCACGTGCGGAAAGGCACCAGCAGTTCACCGGATTCATCGAAGGCCATGTAGCCGTGCATCATGGCCGAGATGCCAACCGAGGCGAAGCTGGTGGGGGTTACGCCGTAGCGCTGGCGGCAGTCGGCAAGCAGGGCTGCGAAGCAGTCCTGCAGGCCGGCGTGGATGGACTCGATCGAGTAGGTCCACAGCTGGTCGGAGAACTGGTTCTCCCACTGATGGCTGCCGCTGGAGAGTTGCTGGAAGTCCGGGCCAATCAGGCTGGCCTTGATGTTGGTCGATCCCAATTCGATGCCAAGGACGGCGTTTCCTTCAGCAATCAACTGGGCCGCGGGTGCAGTCGGGTGCACGTTCTCCATGGATTCTCCGTCCTGAAGCCCGCCTGTTGCGGACTGCGTCTTTGCATTGCCAGCGATCGCCAAGGGCTTCACCACGATTAGCTGGCTGAACTTCGACTCAATGTTAGCGCTAACAAAATGCGATGTGCAACACCCATGCCATTGCCCCACGGCACAGTGGAGTTTTTATCTACTCCAGCGCGGCAGTGCTGTCCCGAACCACCAGCACAGGGACGATGACCTTTGGCAGAGTATGGCCAGGTTTGCCCTCAAGCAATTCAGCCAGGGCGGTCCGGCCAATTTCCTGGAAGGGCTGGCGCACTGTTGAGAGCGTTGGAATCAAGTACTCAGCAACCTGCAAGTCATCAAAGCCAATGACCGACACATCCTGCGGAATCTTCAATCCCGCCTCCCAGAAGGCGCGCATCAGACCGATGGCAAGGTAGTCATTAGCGGCAAAGACCGCAGTAACTTCGCCCGAACGCACGTGCTCGACCAGGCGCTTTCCGGCTTCGTAGCCTCCTGGCGACATCCACGAACCACCTGGCACCTCCAGTGGAGAGTCATCGAAGTGGGCCATGGCCTCTAACCAGCCCACCTTGCGTTCGGCGGCGTCGAACCAGCCGGTGGGACCCGAAACATGGGCGATCTTCCGGTGCCCCAGCTCCAACAGGTGGTTTACCGCCTGATGCGCGCCGGCACGCTGATCAACATAGACATAATGCGCCGGGTCATCAGCGGGAACATCGGTGCGGGCAGCAACAACCACCACCGGAATCTTCAAGGCCGCAGCATCCAAGGCGTCTGTGACCTCGTTGAAGGGAGCGACCACGACCACACCGTCAACGCCTTGGTCAATCAAATGGCTCAGGGCTTTGGCGGAGGAATGAACGTCATAATCTTCCATCGCGGTTACCGTTACGAAATAGCCCTCGGCCCGGGCCGCCGCCTCGACACCGAGCACCGTGGATTGCGGTCCGAAGAACTCGCTGCCGATAGTCAGGATGCCGATAGTGCTTGATGACGCTGTGGCCAGTTCGCGTGCGGCTCGATTGCGCCGGTATCCGAGTTGGCGGATCGCGTCCATCACCTGTTCACGGGTTCGGGCCCTGACATTTGGATGGTCATTGAGCACGCGGGAGACCGTCTGATGGGACACCCCTGCCATGACCGCCACGTCTGCCATCGACGGTGGTCGGTTTCCTCGGCGCCCTTCACCGGGCTGAGCAATGTTCACAACCGTCATTATTGCAAACACTTTCCATCAGGCGGGCATGGTTCATCTGGAGCGAGGGTCTAAAATCTTGCTAAATCGCCTATCCCGCCAGCTAACCAGGTGAAGAGTGCAGCGCTGCTAATCGATGGGCTTCCCGCGATGCCGGTTGCTTTGCCAGCCCATATGGGAAAGTGCCGGCAAGCCTTAATCTGCCGACACTTTTCACCTTTGGGAGCTCTCGCTTCCACACCCTGATTCGGGTTCACCGCGCACCGCTTCGGCTCATTCAGTGCCCGGAAAGGTTGGTCGGCTTGGGCACCGGCATCTGAATGGCTCCGGTCTGGATCTTCTCGAATTCATCGGGTGTGACTACCGGAATTTCGTAGCCTTCCTTGTCGATGAGCTTGCCGCCCACGTAGTGGTCGCCCTCGAGCAATCCGCAGATCTCTTCGGTCTTGACCATGCGCGGTGGAGCGGCGGAGAAGACCGAGCTGTTCTTTGTATTCCCGAATTGGAATTCATTGAAAAGCAGGTTCAACAGCACCGCCATGACGGCTGCCGAGGAGATTCCGGAGTGGAAGATCGTCTCAAACCAGGTTGGGAATCCGGCATAGAAGTCAGGCTTCACAATCGGAATGCATCCGAAGGCAATTGATGCCGCAACAATGACCAGGTTCATGCCGTCGTACTTGACCTTGGAGAGCGTGCGAATCCCAGAGGCCGCGACCGTACCGAAGAGCACGATACCGGCACCGCCGAGCACCGGGGTGGGGATGGCGGCCACGACCCGTCCGAGGATCGGGAGCAGGCCGAGCACCACTAGGATGCCACCGCCGGCAGCGACGACGAAACGGCTGGTAATCCCGGTAATAGCCACAAGTCCGACATTCTGCGCAAACGCCGACTGCGTAAAGGTGTTGAAAATCGGGGCCACCGCAGAAGAAGCCATATCAGCACGAAGGCCGTTCGCGATGCGTTTGGAATCGACCTTGGATCCGGCGATCTCTCCCACTGCCAGAATATCTGCGGTCGTTTCGGTGAGAATCACCAGCACCACGATGGTCATGGAGATGATGCCGCCGATCTCGAAAACCGGCATGCCAAAAGCCAGCGGCTGCGGGAACGCGAAGATGGCGCCATGCCCGACCTGGGAGAAATCTGCCATGCCAAGCAGTGCGGCCGCGACGGTGCCGAATACGATGGCCAGCAAGATCGACATCCGTGAAATCGCCGCGTTGCCGACCTTGGAAAGCAGCAGCACAACCAGCAGCGTACCCGCGGCCAGGCCGATATTGGCCAGCGACCCGTAGTCTGGGGCCGCCGCATCCCCGCCCATCGCCCAGTTGGCGGCGACCGGGGTCAGCGAAATGCCGATCATGGTAATCACCACGCCGGTGACAACCGGCGGGAAGAATCGGATGATCCTGGCGAAGAAAGGAGCAATGAGGAATCCAATGAGCGCTGCGGCCAGCACGGCGCCAAACACCGCCTGGATTCCCCCGCTGCCGTTGACGATTGCCACCATGGTGGCGACCGAGGCAAAGGAGGTGCCCTGGACCAGCGGCAATTGGGCCCCGAAGAATGGGATGCCGATGGTCTGCAGGATCGTTGCCAAGCCGCCGACAAATAGGCAGCAGGCGACCAGCAGTCCAACTTCATCTGGCGCCATCCCCGCGGCGTTGCCGATGATCAGCGGCGGTGCAATGATGCCGCCGTACATGGTCAATACATGCTGCAGCCCATAGGCGAAGGTCTTCCCAAAAGGAAGGCGCATGTCTTCAGGCCGGGGGCTTTTGATAGATTCATTGTGCGTAGCGCTCAAGGCTGACCTCCTACGTCAGTCGCTGCCAAAGTGATGCCGGCGTTGCCGCGCCGGCATCACTTCAACGCCGTCAGGTTAGGCAAATGCCGGGATATTGGACCAGATTGGGTGATTCGACTCGGTCTCCTCGCGGGTGATGGTCGCTTCGATCAGCCCATAGGGGCGGTCAGCGGCGAAGAAGACTTCGTTCGGGTTATCCTGCCCGAAAGCGTCCAAATCAACGAGGAAATGGTGCTTGTTCGGCAGTGACATCCTGATCTCGGCTATTTCCGTATGTGCTTCGAGTACCGCCTTGCCCATCTGGAACATGCTCTGCTGCAGTGCGTATGAATGGGTGCTGGCGAAGCGCGTGAGCAAGAGGTTGCGCACCGAGGCGTAGACTCCATCGAAGTCGATGCCCGCTTCGAGGCCCTGATCGGTGTAGCGCCAGCGGGCAGTCACGTCGGTGGCCAGGATGCGGTCTGTGGTTTCCTTCAGGACCGTATATTTGTCCACCGGGAAACCGTGGAATTCGCTGCCCGTGGATTTGAGCACGGTGAGGTCCTCCAAGCCGGCCACAATGGACTTTTTGCCGTCGTCGCCGATTTCCAGCACCGCTGTGCGGACCTCCGACTTGTTCTGCGAGAACGCATGGTCATGGTCGTTGATGCGATCCCAGAAGAACTGCTGGGCTGCCCAGCGGCCTCCGGTGACCCAATCGAACGAGCCGGTGAAGTGCTCACCGAGCTGGAGAAGGAATTCCTCCACGGTGCCAACGCCATTGCGGGCCAGTCCGTAGACGGTGTTTTTCTGGGTGTCGGTGGCAACGACATGTGAATTGTCGCCATCGATGTGGGCCGCGGTGAAGTCGCCATGCAGCTGGCTGGTGACGTTCAGGTCCTGGATCTGATGACGAGGGGTGTCGCGGGTGATCTTGACCAGGCGGACTTCAGCCTTGCCGTATTGATTGGATCCGAGCACGATCTTGGTGTCGGTTGGGGCGGTGGTTTCGATAGTCATTTTCTAACTCCCTCGGTACGTGGAATATGCGAACGGGCTGATAAGAAGGGGTACGTGGTAATGCTCAGCGACATCATTGACGAAGAAGTCGATTGTTACCGCGGGGAAGAAGGTTTCCGTTCCCTGCTTCCCGAAGTAGGCTCCGGTTTCAAAGGAAATCCGGTAGTGGCCGGCTTCAACCTGCACCGGTCCGAGGTTCTTGATGCGGCCGTCCGCATCGGTGGAACCTGAACCGATTTCTTGCCAGCCGGATGCGCTCTTGGCTTCCAGCATGGCCTTGACACCGGAGGCAGGCCTCCCGGTCCCGGTGTCGAGAATATGGGTAGTGATCTGGCTGCGTTCTTCGTTGGCAGCTGGCATGATTTCATCTCCTAGATTTTTGGAGGGCATTGAGGCGTGCACGGGGATGGTCTTGGCACCGGTCTAGTCCTGAACGGAGTCCTTGAGGCGCAGGACAGCAATCTGGCGCAACTGCTCGCCTACTTCGCGAAGTTCATTTTCTTCGTCATTCCCCAGACGGCGTTCGCATTCGGCCAGGATTTCTTCAGTGCTTCGCCCGGCGGCTCGGATGAGGAAGACTCTGTTGAAGCGCTGTTCGTAAGCGCGGTTAGCGGCTTCTAGGCGTTCGGAGGCATCGCCGTCCAGCTTGAGGCTGGCTTGCTCGCCACGGGAGAGGTCCGCCTCCCTGCTCGCTCCAGGGGCCCGTTCTCCGATCCGCGGATGATGGGCCAGTGCCGCGGAAATTTCGCCGGGGCTGAAGGCCGGAACATGCTGGAGCGCGAATGAGGACAGCGCGTGAAGGCTGTGGAAGGGGCGGGCAGAAACAAGTGTGTCGATCCAGCGATCGACGTCAACGCAGGGGCGCAAGAAGTTGGCGGCCTCGCCTGCGGGCAATTCATTGAATACGTCTAAGCGCATCGGGTGATCAGCTCTTTTCAAACGGTCGTTCTTTCCACGGACCTTGGCTGAACACCCTTAACCACCGAATAATCATTTCGGCTTCGACTCGATGCTGGTTTCGTGGAACCTTGTGACACCACTGTAATCCAGCTCACAGCATGGTAGTCAAGGGGAATTGGAAAAATTTTTAACAAGTGTGACTTTAGGCAGGATTCCGTATCGCGGATAAAGAATTTTGCGCATTACTATTGCCAACATCACCATCCGGCATTCATACTGGTTTCACAAAGCAGAAGATTCCTTCCGCAATACGAAAACTTTGAACTGCAAAGGAGGGTCGCAATGACTGCCCTGAACCCGGCTAAAAACAGCTGTCCACCGGAAGGACACCGCCTCATTGCCACCACGGACGCCCTGCGTACCGGACTTTTCCAGTCCATCGAGGGCCTGGATCCGGATATCGTCCGCCAGCCGCGGATTTCCACCGGCTCAGCCTCGCTGTGGAATCGGCTCTTCGGCCAGCATTCAGATCGCTGAGCGATCTTTCCTAGACCGCGTAGAGGCCAACCCCCTGAGGCGTCGGGACTTGGCCTCTACGTCTATGCAACTCACCTGCCCACTGTCCGGGCCCAGCCCTCGTTGAAATCCATGGAGTCGACAGGAGCGGTGCTCGGCGCCGCGAGCATGCCGACAATTGAATCCACCAGGAAATACCCCAGTGATTCCCAATTGCCCTGCTGCGCATCATCATTAACCATGCGTTCGTACTGGGCGCAGATACCCAGGACCATCGGCCCGAGGATCACGGCGCGCGAGCGCAGTACGACCTGAGGGATCCCGGCGAGTTCAGCGCACAACCAGGCCCGCGCCATTTCATCGCTCAGGCCTTCGCCCAATTTTCCCATCCGCTAGCGATCGATTTTGGCGACCGTAAGCAGCACGCTGGAGTCCTCATTGGCGCTGATCTGCAGCCGTCCATCGGGAAGAGCAATGAGATCCTGGTTGCGGCCCTCCCACTGCTGCCCATTGGATGAAACCGTGACCCGGCCTTGCAGAACCAGCAGTGTCGCTTCGCCGGGGTTCAGGTGCTCCTGCAGCTGCGTTCCGGCCTTCAGGCCAATGACGGTTTGGCGCAGCGTGTGCTCATGCCCGCCGAAAACCGTGCTAGCTGCTCGGCCGTTGGCGGTTTCGCCTGCCTCACGCAGCTGGGCGCGGGCGATGGCGGTCAGCGAAAACTTCTTCATCGAATCCCTGCATCTCGTCTCAGGCCCGGTGAAAAGCTCCGGGCCGCATGGCATGTGGTGCTTCAAGACTGTCCGCAGCCGGCATAAAGGTCAAGGAAACTGGGGCGCTACTTCAGCACCAGCTGAGCGATCACCGGCAGGGCGATGACCGACAGGACGCAGGTAATGACAATGGCCACCGCGGTCGGCTCACCGTCGCCGGTGTCATTCTGCGCCATGATATAGGCAGTCGCGCTGACCGGCATGGCGGCCATGAGCACCGCTGCGTTGAACCAGATGCGATCCAGATCCGGGGCGAAAGCAAGCAGCATGGCCACCGTGAGCAATGGCAATGCCACCAGCTTTCCCAGCACCATGACCGCGATTGATGTCTTGGCCCACTTCACGGTGCCTGCCACCCCGACAGCATCAACCGGCGTATTCCGCTTGGCACGAGAACGCGCAATGGTCCGCTTCAGCGACATCCCGATCACAAAGAGGGCACCAGGGGCGGCGGCGGCCGAAAGCGAGTCGACGGTGTCCTCCACCGGCTGGGGTACTGGAACGGCAAAGAGGACTACCGCAGCGCCCGCGAGCATGGCCCAGGTGACCGGACTTTGAATCAGCGCATTGCGGATGGTTCGAGCAATGCGCGCTGGGCTTGATTGGTGCTGGCCTCCAGCTCCACTGGGCAGCAGGATTTGGGCCAGGACAGGGAATCCGAGCATGAAGATGACGTTGTGAACCACCTGGCCCATGCCGGCAGCGAAGCCAGCCTGCGGGCCCATCACGCCCAGGATAATGGGAATCCCAAGATAGGAGACGTTGCCGAAGCTCGTGCTGAGCATTCCTGCCAGCGCCCGCGCACGGCCAACACGCAGCAGGTAGCGGAACCCCAACCAGCAAAGCGCCGCGAACGCCAACGTCGAGGCGACGCTGATCCACAAGAAGGACCCTGGAATACCGTCGCTGATGTCAGCGCGTGCCACTACTTTGTAAAGCAGGGCCGGCAGTGCGACATAGAAGACGAACACGTTGAGCGCCGGCTCCACACCGGGCGGGAACTTGGGCGCATAGCTCGCCGCGTAGCCGATGAGCATGACGAAAAACAGCGGCAGCACACCGTAGAACACGTCGAGGAACACAAGACTCCTTATCAAGTCGCTGGTCCCAGTCGAAGGACGAGCTCTTCAAGACTAGTAGTTTGCGCCTAGTAACCAGTAAATCCGTTGTCTGCTGGGGCGCAACATCCAGAAGAAAACTGGGGTTTACTCCCCCAGCTTCCTAGGATGGGACCACGCGCCTCATTTCCTTTTGCCCCAGAATTTTCCGAGGAGAATTAATGTCCCACGCATCCGAAGTTCCTGCCAGCACACCTACCATCGTGGTTACCGGGGCCGGTTCGGGAATTGGCCGTGCCGCAACCCGGTTGCTGCTGGCGCAGGGATGGAATGTAGTGCTTGCCGGACGCACAGAGGCAAGCTTGCTGGAAACCGCGCAGGAGCACAGCCGCGCCTTGGTGGTGACCGCAGATGTTTCGGATCCCGAGGCTGTCCAGCAGGTATTCCTCGCAGCCCAGTCGCACTTCGGTTCGGTAGATGTCCTGTTCAATAATGCAGGGATTTTCGGGCCTTCGGTGGCGATCGACGAGCTGACGCCCCAGCAGTGGGACGAGGTCTGCCGGATCAACCTCACCGGTGCCATCAATGCCGCCCGCGCTGCCTTCGCGCATTTCAAGGTCCACGGCGGCGGGCGCATCATCAACAACGGGTCAATTTCCGCCCAAACTCCTCGGGTGAACTCGGTGGCATACACCGTCACCAAGCATGGCATCGCCGGGCTGACCAAATGCTTGGAACTCGATGGCCGCCCCTACCGGATCCGCGCCACCCAGCTGGATATCGGAAATACCGCCAGCGACCTGCTCAATGATTTCGGCGCCACGCAAGGTGCGCTGCAGCCTAATGGCGAACGGATGGTCGAGCCGACCTTCCCGCTTCAGCAGGCAGCCGAAGCCATTGCCTATATCGCAGGGGTTCCCTTGTCAGCTTCGGTCAACCAGCTCACCATCACCGCAGGAGGCATGCCGTACATCGGCCGTGGCTAGACTGGTCGTACACCGGAAGGAGGGAACGCCATGCAGGTAGATATCCCGGGGAATTGCGGAAATGCTCCTCGCCACCAGATCATCATTGGGATCATCGAAGCCCTCCACGCCAAGGACCTCCAAGCGCTGCACGAGCGATGCGCTGAGGACGTCCGGTGGGAGATTGCCGGTTCAGGCAAGATTACCGGTTTCGAAGCCATTGCGCAGTGGGCAAAGTCAGGAACGGCAACCGATTCCCTGAAGTTCTCCAGCGTCCTTACCCACGGCAAGGAAGGCAGCGTCGACGGGATTTCCACCGATGATTCGGGAGCCTCGACGCATTTCAGCCACGTCTTCCAGTTCGCTTCAGCTGGCAAGAACGCAAAGCTGAAGGCAGTGCGCAGCTACTTCATCCCAGCTGCTTCCTAGCAGCAGTTATTTAGAAGAACTCGGCGAGCAGGGTTTCGAGCTTGGCGAAAGCGGAGTTCCAGGCCTTGGTGCTTGTTTCGATGACATCGTGAGGCAGCGGGCTCTGGGTAAGGGTGAGCATGGTCTGGCCGGCGAATTCCTTGAATTCAATGCGGGTTTCAATGACCAGGTCCAAGGTCATTTCATGCGGCCCGTCGGCACTGGCCAAGCACTCGTACTCATCGAAGGTGGTGAACACTGCCTTGAGCGGAACAACCGATTCGGGATTCGCGTCCTGGACCATGTGCAGCTCGTGGCGTCCACCGATCTTCGGTTCAAGGACTACGGAATCCTCTGGGACATTCCAGCCGTGCGGACCCCACCATTGGGCGATAATTTCCGGTTCAACAAAGGCAGCCCACACGGCGGTCTTCGGCGCTGAAAATTGTCGGGCGACTACGAGCTCAGTCATGGAATCCATGGGTTCAATATTATCGCGACTCCCCTTGGCAACCTACGTGAGATTGGCTACCGCGAAGGACGGCGAGGCTCCATGCGGCTCACGGTGTACAGGGTTTGGTCATCAGGCTGCGTGCCGGCAGCCTCATGCGCGCGCATCACCTTTACTGCACGGTCCCACTTAATGCGCTCGCGCGGACTGGCAAGGACGCGGCGCTCGGCAGGACCGAAGATGCTCAGCCCAAGGTACTTCAATCGCCAGAAGGCACGATAGCGAGCGCTCAGGCCTGTGGTATCTGAAATGATAGGTAATGGGGATTCATCCATGATCGTCGTCCTCTGCGGTCACAGCTGCTTGCGGTCATCTACGGTTCCATCATACGTCATTAGTTGGTGCACCAACTAAATCTGCCGCTACTCTTTCGGTGCATTTGCACCCGAGGCGATCATCCGGTCAAGGATGCTGCGCAATTCCAAAACGTCGTTTTCCGATAAAGCCAAACGTTCCATCATTTCGCGCGGCACCGCCATTGCCTTTGATCTCAATTCCTGGCCCTTGGGGGTGGGCTGGATGACTACAGCGCGTTCATCGGCCGGGTTTTTCGTCTTCGCCACCAGGCCGGCACCTTCAAGGCGTTTGACCAGAGGGGAGAGCGTACCAGGGTCAAGATGCAGGTGGCCGCTGAGTTCTCGCGCACCCATCGGGCCCTTGTCCCACAGGGCAAGCATCACCAGGTACTGGGGATGCGTCAGGCCCAACGGATCCAGCACTGGCTTGTACGCGGAAATCACCGAGCGCGAGGCCACAGCCAGCCCAAAGCAAACCTGTTTTTCCAGCTTGAGAAGATCTTCGTCGCGAAGAATAGTCCTGTCCACGTTGCTGCAAACTCCTTGAAAGACGCCGATAACGCTTTAACGATCGTACCCCGGGTGAATCTGGCGTATTCCGGTGGGCTAACGGGAGTGGTCACAGCCCTCGAACATGAATAACCTTAGGCCATGAGCAATCTTGAGCACACGCCTGCAGAAATTGATTGCAGGTCTGAACAGTCCCAGGGCGAGGTCGAGATCCTGGAGCCACGCGAAGTGCCGCTGGGCGGCCCGCGAGCCATGACCGTCTTCCGCACCCTGCCCCAGAAGCAACGCAGTCTGATCGGCGCCTGGTGCTTCTTGGATCATTATGGGCCCGATGACGTCAAGGTCACCGGAGGAATGAATGTTCCGCGCCACCCGCATACTGGGCTGCAGACTGTCTCATGGCTTTTCACCGGCCAGATCGACCATATGGATTCGGCAGGATTCAAGGCAACAGTGCGTCCCGGCGAGGTTAATCTGATGACCGCCGGGCACGGTATCAGCCACTCGGAAATCCTGACCGAAGACACCACGATCCTGCACGGAGCGCAGCTTTGGACCGCGCTACCGGATCACGCCCGCGACATGGAACATACTTTTGAGAATTACCGCCCCGAGCCGCTGGCCGGAGCAGGCTGGCGCATGGCCGTATTCATGGGAACCTATGGGATTTCCGGGCAGAGTTCCACCTCGCCGGTAAAGACCCAGACCGAGCTTGGCGGTGCTGAACTGCGCCTGGAACCGAATACCGAAATTGAGATTGCCGTCCCGGCACATCATGAACACGGCATCTTGGTGGATTCTGGAAGCTTGAGTGTGAACGAACACCAGCTCTCTGCCCGGGATCTCGGCTTCGTGCGTGCCGGTTGCAAAACTTTGCGGCTGTCAGCAGGCGATGAGCCGGTGCTGGCGCTGTTGATTGGCGGTGAACCGCTGAATGAAGAAATCCTGATGTGGTGGAACTTCGTGGGCCGCACCCACGAAGAAGTCCTCGCTTTCCGTGCTCAGTGGCAGGCCGAGATCGGAGCGGAACCCGGGGATGCTTCCGAGGATCGGTTTGGCCCCTTCCCGCCGAATACTCCCGCGGCCTTGCCCGCTCCAGCACTTCCTACTGTTCGCCTGCGCCCGCGCGTGAACCCATCCTAGAAAGCAAGGTAAAGACAATGAGCGAGATCAAGCCAGTTTTCCTGCCAGAACGACAGCGCTTCGCCCTGGATGACGAGGGAAAAATCATCGGTGCAGCGCATTTCCACGACTTCGATGGCGCTGCTGGTACCGAACGCATCTTCTTCCACACCACCGTGGATGAAGAATATGGCGGACAGGGCCTAGCAGGCATCATGGTGAAGTTCGCTTTGGAGAACACCATTGCCAGCGGCGCCAAGATTGTTCCGGTCTGCCCGTACGTGAAGTCCTACGTTGCCAAGCACACCGAATACGACCAGCACCTTGTACAGCCAACCAAGGCCCATCTGGAGATCCTGCCGCGAGGCTAATCCTGCACCGCGGGCGCGATTCCCTTGGTTCGCGGCGAGATCACGATCAGTATCAGGATCAGGATCATGCTGAAGCCGAAGACCGAGATGAATCCCATCCCCGTGGCTGCCATTGCAAAAATCACTCCGCCGATGGCGGTGGCGCCGGCATTTCCCAACGAGTCCGCCACCGTCATGGCCGAGGAATTGAACCCCTGCTCGCTCTTGGCCGACAGGGCCAGCATGTTCACGTTCTGGCGCGGGAAGATCATGCCCATGCCGAACCCGCCCACAGCCCAGCCGCACACCAGAACGATCACCGGAGGGTGGAAGATAGCGGTGGCCAGCGCAGTGCCAATTGCCACGCTGCCGGCGAGCGCACCCACGGTGATGCACCGCGAGTTAGAGACCTTCTCCCCCAGCTTTCCTTGCAGCCAGGAGCCGATGGACCAGCACAACGCGGATGCTGTCAGGATCAGGCCAGCACGGTCCGGAGTCAGCTGGTAATCCTCGCGCAGCAGGTAGGGAAGATAGACCTCCACCCCGAAGAATGCGCCGGTCACGAAGATTCGAGTCATCATCGTAGCCGGCAGGCCCTTGCGAATGGTGAACGTGCCTTTGGGCAGCAGCGGTCGGATCGCTACCAGCGCCACGACCAAGGCAAGCAGCAAGCCTGCCAGCGACCAGCTGCTATGCAAATTGCCCAACAAGTTCATGGAAATAACGGCCAGGCCGGTGAGCCCGGCCAGCGCCAGGCGCTTCACTGAAATCGGACCCAATTCGGGATCGCGTTCAGAGCTCATGGATCTGAGGCTGGGGATGATTCCGGCGAAAGCAGCGATCACCAGGATGGCCACACCGGAAAAGACCCAGCGCCAGCCGATATGCACGGCAATCAGCCCGGCCAGCCACGGACCGACCATGGCCGGAATAACCCAGGCGGTAGCAAAGAGGGCAAAGATTTTTGAATGCAGGTGCCCAGGGTACGCGCGGGCAATGAGCACATAGAGGGCCACGGTAATTGCACCGCCGCCGACTCCCTGCAAGATCCGCCCGCCAATCAGCATCTGCATAGTCATCGCTGAACCGCAGATCACCAAACCGATGCAGAACACGGCTACCGCAATGTGCAGCAGATGCTTAGGCCCCCAGCGGTCGGTGATCTCACCTGCAGCGACCATGCCCAGCATGCCACTGGCAATGGGCGCTGCGAAGGCCAAGGCGAAGTAGCGTTCACCCTCCAGCAGTTCGCTGACCATTGGCATCACGGTGGTAACAGCCATGGATTCAAAGGCAACTAGGAATACGAGCACGAACATGCCAAGGGTGGTGGCAAGGTATGGCGGTGCGTAGATTGTCTGGGTTTCAGACGCAGAAGAGCTGCTGCTTTTCAGTGGCATTGAACCATGATCTCAGGTTTGCTCAGCCTCCGGTAACGTGCAGGCTGAAGGCGGCGAGGAATCCCGTGGTGACCAGCAGTCCGGTGTAGTCGTGCTCCGCGGCATAGGCTTCGGGAATCATGGTGTCGGCAATCATCGTCAAGATGCCGCCGGCGGCCACGGCGGTGGCGAAAGCCAGAACCTCTCCGGGCATGGATTCGAGCAGCAGCGCGCCAAGGAACGCAGAGATGCCGCAGCAGATCGCGATCGATCCCCACAGGGCCGCCACCGAGGAGCCTTTTCGCCCCGCGCCTTTCATCTGCGCGGTGCTGGCTAGTCCTTCCGGGACGTTTGAAATGAAGATCGCGATGAGCATGGCCGGGTTGATCGCCGAGCTGGCCACCACGGTCAAGCCCAACGCTACCGATTCAGGAATCCCGTCAATCAGCGCACCGACAGCCAGATCGCTTCCAGCGGATTCATCCGCACCGCCCGTGCCCTTCTTTGCCCGGCGCCGCTTGGTCCGCCAGTCAAGGAGCCGGTTGGCCCCGAAGTACAGCAGGGCACCAGCGATGACTCCGATGAGCGTAGCGGCCAGGCCACCGGTCGTATAGGCCTCCAGCACCAGCTCGAAGGTCAACGCGCTGATTAGCACGCCTGCGCCGAAAGCCATGATGGCGCTGACCCAGATCTTGGGAATCTTCAGCCACCACGCCGCCGCCGAGCCCAGCAACAGGGCCGAGCCGGCCACCGTTCCCCACAGCAAAGCCTGCATAGAATCGAACATGGCACCCACTATAGCCAGCAATCAGCTGGCTATAGTGGGTGCCATGCAAGTCCTGACTGGGATTAACCCTCGTTGGACATGTTGTTGAAGCGCGAGTAGTGGCCCTGGAAGGCCACCGTAATGGTCTTAGTCGGACCTGCACGGTGCTTAGCGATAATTACGTCTGCTTCGCCCGGACGGTTTTCCTTGTCGTAGACGTCGTCGCGGTGCAGCAAGATCACCATGTCGGCGTCCTGCTCGATCGAGCCCGATTCACGAAGGTCCGAGATCATCGGCTTCTTATCAGTACGCTGTTCCGAGCCACGGTTCAGCTGCGAAAGTGCAATCAGCGGAACGTCGAGTTCCTTGGCCAGCAGCTTGAGGTTACGCGAGAATTCGGAAACTTCCTGCTGGCGTGATTCCACGCGCTTGCCCGAGCTCATCAGCTGCAAGTAGTCCAAGACAATCATGCGCAACTCATTGCGCTGCTTCAGGCGACGGCACTTGGCGCGGATTTCCATCATGGACATATTCGGAGAATCATCGATGAACAACGGGGCTTCGTTCAATCGACCCATCGTGGTGGCAATTTTGGTCCACTGGGCATCCTCGACAGAACCCTTGCGCAGATCTTGGAGCTGGATAGATGCTTCGGCGGAGAGCAAGCGCATCGCAATTTCATTGCGGCCCATTTCCAAGGAGAAGAAGACGGTAGCCATATTGTGCCTGATGGCAGCCGAACGGGCGAAGTCCAAGGCGAAGGTCGACTTGCCCACTGCAGGACGTGCGGCGATGATGATCATCTGGCCGCCCTTGAGTCCCTGGGTCAGTTCATCGAATTCGTAGAATCCGGTAGGTACGCCGGTAATGCCGTCACCAGCATTCGCCGCATTCTCAATTTCATCGACCGTATCTTCGATGATGTCCGAGAGGCGCACGTAGTCTTCACTGTTGCGGTTTTCGGCAACCTTGTAAACCTCTGCCTGGGCTTCGTTGACGATGGCGTCAACTTCACCATCTGGCGAATAACCCATCTGGACAATGCGGGTACCTGCGTCGACCAATCGGCGCAGCACAGCACGTTCACGCACGATTTCTGCGTAGTACCCTGCGTTGGCTGCAGTTGGAACCTGCTGGATGAGGTTATGCAGGTATGCTGCACCGCCAATGCGTGAAATCTCTCCGCGCTTGGTCAGCAAGTCGGCAACTGTCACCGCATCAGCTGGTTCGCCGCGACCATAGAGGTCAACAATCGCCTCATAGATGGATTCGTGGGCCGGGCGATAGAAGTCGGTGCCACGGATGGCTTCGACCACATCAGCAATGGCGTCCTTGGAGAGCATCATGCCGCCGAGGACCGACATTTCGGCCTCAACATCCTGTGGCGGCTTACGCCCTGCGTCGGATTCTCGTCCTTCATAAACCGGCTCAGCACTCATTGCAGACACTTCCATCCCTATTGACCCGCTGAGAAAAATTCTCCCTGCCTCATGGCAACGCTCCATCATGTCAGTCGACACGGACATTTGGATATTAAGCGCCTGTGGATATTTCTCTCCCAAAGCCAACAGTAGGGGTGTTATTAACAGGCGTAAACCTCATTATCCACAGAATATGTGGATAACCACGCTGTACCTGTGGACGTCCCTGTTCACTGTCTGGGGAGAACTCTGTGGATTACCCCACTTTGCACCCATCAAAATAGATTTGACTAGGCTTTTTCGGTTTACACACCTGTGGACAGAAAGTATATTCATTGAAGGTCACGGCATCACGCCCAGAGTTATCAACACCCAAAATCACCCAGTTTCCGGGGTTTTTCGCTCCTTGTGCACATTTCCCCACCCCCAGTCCACAGTTCTGTGGATATCCTTGTGGATACTCGAAGTTTCACAAAACCCTTAGTCATCCCGGATTAAATTCATCCGAATACGTCAAAACCGTGAATAGTCCACAATCGGCGGCCCTCGTATCCCAGGGTCCGGTGGATAACTTATTGTGCGTAACGATGAGGCGAACAGGCGCGCGCTTAAAACAAACAGCGCCGACTGGATCAACTAAATGAACCAGCCGGCGCTGAAAGCTAAGAGAGTTTTATACCAGTTCAGGAACTGGCAGCGAGTGGAACTGCGAATCATGGAAGATCTGTGGCAGGTGCCCTGAGGTGCGGTGCCCATGAACTTCCAAAAGAACTACCCAGTGATCGCCTGCTTCGACTTCGTTGTAGATTGAGGTCTCCAGCCAAAGCGTGGAATCGTCAACAAAGAGCGCACCCTGATCTGTGCCGGTGGTTTCGATACCGCGGAATCGATCGCCATTCTTCGAAGCAATCTGCGCGCAAACACCTTCATTGCGTTCACTGAGCACCGAGACACCAATGCGACCAGCGTCGCGCAGCTTGGGCCAGGTGTTCGAGGATTTCTGCACCGCGAACATTACCAATGCAGGTTCAAGGGAAACGCCAACGGTAAACGATGAAGCGACAATGCCGGTCTTCTCGCCGTCCAATTCAGCACAAAGGGCGGCTACGCCCGAGGGATGCTGAGCGAACACCTTGCGTAGGGTCAACGGGTCAAGTTCAAGATTCAATGACATGGCTCGATTCCTTCGGTCTTGCCCACCGCGCAGTAGCTCGTAAGCTAAGGCTTCTTGTTACCCGAAGCCGCTTGAGCTGATATCCCGCGCCGTGTGCGGTACTTGTTCCAGCACATTTTGTGTGGAACCGAATCCTCACCTGGAGCACCCCACTACCGTTGAGAGGGTTGCCGATCAGCAAGCCAGGGCTTATAGCTGATGCTCTTGATTCTGATTAAAACGATATGGCCCATGACGAAGAAGCGTCAAACATTTCACTTCGCAAATCGCAATATTTAAAGAAATGTTCGATTCAACCCATCACTAGCGCGCATTTGGCAGTCTTTTATTCGTTGAATGACGTTGTCGCTAGAACCTTCCGGCCGACGAGCGCAGCAAGGCCCCGCGACCGCCGAATCGGCATGAGATCAGCATTCTTCCGGAAACTAGAGCCCTGCCGCGAATTCCCTACCGCCCACCGTAATGAAACTTGGTTTCTCCGCATGACGCCGAGGTTCATGCCATTATTGGTCACAGAGTGCGTTGAGTCACACTCCTGCTTAATGTTGACCGTACCCGCGATGACGATTGAGGAATAGCCACACCATGGTAGAGATTCAGGCCAACCATTCAGAATTGACCCCACTGCGCTTCCTGGAACGCACCGCCGAGGTCTACCCGAATAAAAGCGCCGTCATCCATGGAACCCGCAGCTATTCCTATAACGAGTTCGAAGCACGAGTGCACCGCTTTGCCCAAGCGCTCAAAGCACGCATTGAGCCCGGTGACCGCGTCGCCGTCCTGGCGCCGAACACTCCAGAGATGCTCATGGCGCACTACGCCGTGCCGCTGGCCGGTGGCGTGCTCATTGCCCTGAACACCCGGCTTTCGGCCCACGAACTGCAGTACATCGTTGATCATTCTGAGGCGAAGCTGATGCTCGCCGATACCGAACTGCTGGAAAACGCCAAGACCCTGCGCCGGGAGAACCCGACGCTGGATGCCCTCATCGAGATCACCGATGACCAATATGACGGAGCACGCCCAAACGTCCAGGTCGATGCCACCCTGGATGAGCTGCTGGCCGAAGCCTCCGATGAAAAGCTTCCCTACGCGATCGCTGACGAACGGGCCCCGATCACCCTGAACTACACCTCGGGCACCACCGGCAAGCCCAAGGGCGTGCTCTACTCGCACCGCGGCAGCTACCTGAACTCCTTGGGCGAAGCGCACCACCAGGGCTTCACCGCACAAACCCGCTACTTGTGGACTCTGCCGATGTTCCACTGCAATGGCTGGTGCACCCCGTGGGCGGTCACGGCGGCCGGTGGCACCCACCTGAGCCTGCGCGGGTTGCGAGAAGATGCTGTTTGGGATGCCATCGAGAATCTGGGGACCACCCACCTGTGCGGCGCCCCGACCGTCTGCTCCATCATCGCCGACTCCACCCGCGCCCACCAGCTCGATTCCCCGCTGCGCATCACCACCGCAGGCGCTCCCCCGTCACCGGCAATCATCTCCAAGCTGCAAAAGCTGGGCATCGAGGTCGTCCACGTCTATGGGCTCACCGAGGTCTACGGCCCGTACACGGTCTGCGAGTACCAGGATGAATGGGATGAGCTCGATGGCCCGGGCCGGGCCGCGAAACTGGCACGCCAAGGCGTTGGCATGATCACCGCCGAGTCCGCGCGCATTGTTGATGAGAACATGAACGATGTTCCGGCCGATGGGCAGAGCATGGGTGAAATCGTGCTGCGCGGCAATAATGTCATGATCGGCTACTACCGCGACGAAGCCGCCACCGCCCAAGCTTTCCATGGCGGCTGGTTCCACACCGGAGATCTGGGCGTCATGCACCCGGATGGCTACATCCAGGTGCGCGACCGTGCCAAGGACATCATCATTTCCGGCGGCGAGAACATCTCCACCATCGAGGTGGAGCAGGCGCTGGCCTCGCACCCGGACGTGCTGGATCTGGCAGTAATCGGCATTGCCGACGAGAAGTGGGGCGAACGTCCGGTGGCTTATGTCATCCGCGCCAGCGGATCCACCCTGGATGCCCAAACGCTGATTGAATTCGCCCGCGAAAAGCTGGCCGGTTTCAAGGTGCCAAGAACCATTCTGTTCCCGCAGGATCTGCCGCGCACTTCCACTGGTAAGGTGCAGAAGAATGTCTTGCGCGCCCAGGTGCTCGAAGACAGCACGTCGAACTAGCCCGAGGATCACCAATTGGAAAACACTGCACCGCGGATTCCCAACAAGACCAGCCGCTTCACCGAAAGCATCGGTTTGGAATTCGACGAAATCACGGCCACGGAAGTACGCGGCCACGCGCAGCTGGACGAGAACCACCACACCCCTTGGGACGTAGTGCATGGCGGCGTATACACCTCGATCATCGAGAGTGCAGGATCAGTGGGCGCCAGCTACGCGGTGGCCGAACGCGGGCAATTCGCCGTGGGCGTGCACAACGCCACCGACTTCCTTCGTCCTTCCACCGGCGCCAGGGTCCTGGTTCTCGCCACCGCATTGTTCCAAGGGCGCACCCAACAGCTCTGGGAGGTCATCATCACCGATGAATCCACCGGCAAGCAGATGTCCCGCGGCCAGCTGCGTACCCAAAATGTGGATTTGCCTGAGAATCGGGCCTAACGGGTTTCCACACTGCGGGCGGAGGCGTACGGTAGGTGGCATCTAACGCCCAGGCTCCAGGAGATTGGCCATGAGTGCGACCTATACATTCGATGTGTTCAGCAGCCTCGATGGCTTCGGCAGCGCCGGTGGCGATTGGGGCGGTTACTGGGGAAAGCAGGGGCCAGAGCTGCTGTCCCGCCGCCTCGATCTCTACACTCCGGCGTGCCGCATGGTTTTCGGAGCCAACACCTTCCGGCTCTTCAGCCGATTCTGGGCGGAAATCGAGAATAATCCCGAGGTAGAAGATGCCTGGGGCGTTGCCCTGCACGACAAGCCCGCCACCGTCATCTCAACCACTTTGGAAGAGCCGCTGTCCTGGCCGAATCCCGCACTGGAACGCGCAGATGCGTTGGAAGTCGTCGCACAGCTCAAGGAAACTTCAGATGTTCCGCTGCGCTCTCACGGCTGCTTGGCAATGAATCATTCCCTGCTGGCAGCGGGTCTGGTGGACTTCATCCAGGTGACCATCTTCCCGGTCCTGACCGGGCATAGCGGCTCCGCACCGGTATTTGGCGGGGTCGATGACTACGATCTTGAATTGGTCGACGCCAAGCTGCTGGACGGCCGGACCCAGGAACTGACCTATCGCCCGACGCGCCATCATCCGGCCCACGCATAGCAAGCGATGAACCGCCTTCTGGGTTCCGGCGTCCTGCTCAGCGCTTTGGTCCTCGCCGGATGCTCCACGCCAACGCCTCCTCCAATCACGGCTACCGAATCGCAAGCTGTTCCAGCACCACTGGCCACCGGACTCGAAGCCCCCTGGTCCATGGCCTACGCGCAGGGCAGCTTGCTGGTCAGCGAACGTGATTCCGGGCGAATCGTGGAGGTTTCGGAGTCCGGAGAACTGCGCGAATTAGCCCGGCTCGATGATCTGGTGGCGACGGGAGAAGGCGGACTGCTGGGCTTGGCCTTCCTCGCCCCAGACCAGCTTTTTGCGTATTCCACCGCTGAATCCGGCAACCGCATCCAGCGGTTCACGTTGCAAGGCAGCGCCGGGAATCTCTCGCTGTCGGCGCCGCGCACCCTGATTGACGGGTTGCCCTCGGCCAGCATCCACAACGGCGGGCGGCTGGCCATCGGCCCCGACGGGATGCTCTATGCCACCGTGGGCGATGCGGGCAACCCCCGGCAAGCCCAGGATCTGCAGCAGCTGGGCGGCAAGATCCTGCGCATGGCACCTGATGGAAGCGTGCCGGGCGATAATCCGTTCGAGAATTCCCATGTCTACAGCTATGGGCACCGCAATGCGCAGGGCCTGGCGTGGAGTGATGATGGCACCATGTACGCCAGCGAGTTCGGGCAGAACACCTTCGACGAGCTGAACATCATCGAGGCCGGCGGGAACTACGGCTGGCCCGAAACCGAAGGGAAAAGCGGCGGAAGCCAGTCGTACATCGATCCGATTGCGCAGTGGTCCCCCTCCGAGGCCAGCCCCAGCGGCATCGCCATCCTCGATGGCACGGCCTACCTGGCGAATCTGCGCGGTGAAGTGCTGCGCGCGGTGGAACTGGAAAAGCCGGCCACCGAGCATGAACTGCTCGATGGCCGGCTCGGCCGGCTGCGCGACGTAATGGTGGATCCTGGCGGCGGGCTGCTGGTGCTGACCAACAACACCGACGGGCGCGGCCAGCCGGCAACCGGCGATGACCGCATCGTGCGCATCGCGCCGGGCCAGGCCGGCGGCTAGCTGGCCGGGCGCATGTCTCCGGTCTCCTGGAAGCGCTGGTGCCACCTCAGGGCTTCGCCCAGCAGGTGCGGGGTGTGCTTGCCGTAGCTTTCCTTGCGTGCACGATCGAAGTAATCCTGCAGCATCGGGCGGTAGTCCGGGTGGGCGCAGTTGTCGATGACAATCTGCGCACGCTGCTTAGGCGAGAGGCCGCGCAGGTCGGCCAGACCCTGTTCAGTAATCAGGATCATGGTGTCGTGCTCGGTGTGGTCCACGTGCGAGGCAAAAGGAACGATGCCCGAGATCTTGCCGCCCTTGGCGGTGGACGGGGACATGAACACCGACAGGTAGCCATTGCGGGCAAAGTCGCCCGAACCGCCGATGCCGTTCATCACGTGCGATCCCAGCACGTTGGTGGAATTCACGTTGCCGTAGATATCCGCCTCGATCATGCCGTTCAGGGCAATGCAGCCCAGCCGGCGGATGATCTCCGGGTGGTTGGAGATTTCCTGGGCACGTAGCAGGATGCGTTCGCGGTAATGCTCCACGTTGCGGTTGAATTCCTCGATGCCTTCGGAGGACAGCGAGAAGCTGGTGGCGGAGGCGAACTCGATGGTGCCGTCCTTGATCAGCTGAAGCATGCCGTCCTGGATGACTTCGGTGTAGGCGGTCAGGCCCTTGTAGCCGCCGCGGGCCAGGCCAGCGAGCACGGCATTGGCGATGTTGCCGACGCCCGACTGCAGCGGCAGCAGCTTCTCGGACAGGCGGCCGGCGCGGATCTCGGAGTCCAGGAAGCCCAGCAGGTGATCGGCGATCTTCTCGCTGGTCTCGTCTACTGGTGCGAAGGGGCTCAACCGGTCCGGTGCGTCGGTTTCCACGACCGCGACGATCTTGTTCACGTCGACGTCCAGGTACTTCTGGCCGATGCGGTCGCGCACCGTGGTCAGGTCGATTGGCTTGCGGTGCGGCGGCAGGGCGGTGCCGTAGTAGATATCGTGCATGCCGTCCATGGCGGCGGACTGCTGGGAGTTGACCTCGATGATGATCTTGTCGGCCATCTCCAGCCAGGTCTTGTTGTTGCCTACCGAGCTGGAAGGGATCAGGTCGCCCTCGGCGGTCACGCCGACAACTTCCACGATGGCCACGTCGATCTTGCCGTAGAAGCCGAACCAGGCGTGCTGGGCGACATGGGACAGGTGGATGTCCATGTATTCCATGTTGCCCTCGTTGATGCGGCGGCGCAGCTCAGGGTCGGACATGTACGGCAGGCGCAGGTTCATGCCTTCGGCCTTGGCCAGCACGCCGTCCAGCTCAGGGGCGGTGGATGCACCGGTGAGCACGTTGATCTTGAAGTCTTTGCCTGCTGCATGCTGGCGTTCCATCTGGGCGGCCAATGCCCCGGGAACGGACTTCGGGTATCCGGCACCGGTGAAGCCGCTCATTGCGACGGTCATGCCCGGCTTGATGAATTCTGCTGCCTGCTCGGCACTCATCAAACGATCGGTAAAGGCCCGGTGGTGAATACGCTCGTGCAAAATAACCCCTTCTAGACTTCCTTGTGACACGGGCCTGTAACCTGCATCTCATCGGAACACTTTAGCCGGTCATTGGCGTGAGTCAGACCTCACTGTGCACGTCTGCGCGATAGGTGGCGCATTTCTCGATGAGGTGGGTTCTATTTGCGCTGACCGGTCGGTCAGGAATGCTATTGGCGTAGGATTTAGCCTTCAAATAACTGCCGCAGCGCAGTTAGCCTAGTTCCGCATGAGAATCGTCGCGGATCGCCTTGACCTGCAAGCGCGCGCCCAGCGATTCTGCATAGCGACGCAGGGTGGACAGCTGGACGCGGTCAAGGTCCCCGGTCTCCATGCGGGCGATGCGGTCCACGCTCAGCTTCATGACGCTTGCAACTTGCACCTGGCTCAGCTCTGCTTCTTCGCGCAGTGCGCGCAGCGAGAGCCTGCGCGACTCATGCTGCACATGGCGTCGATGCTCGGCAACGGCCTCGCGTTGCTGCTGCGTCAATACTTCCGGATCGGCATACGCAAAACCCATTTGTTCCACCGTTTCTCTCGATCGTTCTGGCTGAGCACATTCTCTTCTTTGAGGCTATTGCTGCAAAGTGGCCAAGCCAATGATTATGACGCATTGGATGCAAGACGATCTGGTGAATTATGGGCCAAGTCCCGGTTACGCCATGAAGGGCCAGACGGAATCGCCTTGGAGTCTGCGCGCTCGTTGATCCGGCGGCCCAAAGAAATCCGTTTAATCACCAAGAGGTGGCGTGCTCTCCTTGCGGAGTGCACGCCACCTCTTGGTCAGAAGCTGTGTCTAGAAGACTTACTTCTTTGCAGCAGCTACAACCTGCAGACGCAGGTTTGCAACAACGTCAGCGTGAACGCGAACGGTTGCGGTGTAGTTGCCAGTCGACTTGATCTGGTCGTTGACCTCGATGTTGCGCTTGTCGATCTTACCCAGACCGGCAGCCTCTACGGCAGCAGCAATTTCGGTGGTCTTGACGGTGCCGAACAGGCGACCGTTCGAGCCAGCCTTCATGGTGATCTTCACCGGCTGGGACTTCAGCTTAGCTGCAAGTGCCTGAGCATCCTCAAGGTTTGCAACGGCGCGAGCAGCACGTGCAGCCTTGATCGACTCCACCTGCTTCTCACCGCCCTGGGTCCAGACGATTGCGAAGCCGCGTGGCAGCAGGTAGTTACGGGCGTAGCCGTTCTTTACCTCGACAATATCGCCAGCAGCACCGAGACCGGATACTTCGTGAGTCAAAATGATCTTTGCCATGTTGTTATATCCCCTCTTCCTTAGCCGCGGCCAGCGCCGGAGTAAGGCAGCAGGGCTACTTCACGTGCGTTCTTGATTGCCTGTGCGATCTTGCGCTGTTCCTGAACGGAAACGCCGGTCACGCGACGAGCGCGGATCTTACCGCGGTCGGAGATGAACTTGCGCAGCAGTGCGGTGTCCTTGTAGTCGATGACAGTGATGTCAGCGGCCTTCAATGGGTTGGACTTTGGTTTGGGCTTACGGATTTCAGCCTTAGCCATCGTGGAGCTCCTTAGTTTTGGAGCCCGCAGAATGATCTGCGGGATGGTGAATAAATATTGTTTAGAAAGGTGGTTCGTCTGCGCCTGGGTTGCCCCAGCCGCCACCGTTGTTTCCGCCGGTGCTCCATGGGTCTGCGGCTGGAGCATTCCATCCGCCACCCTGCTGAGGCTGCTGCTGACGCGGCGCCTGAGCTGGAGCACTTTGCTGTGGTGCGTTGGAGAAGCCTCCACCACCATTGCCGAAGCCACCGTTGCCACCGCCGGAGCGCTGGGTACGGGTGACCTTGGCGGACGCGAAACGGAGCGATGGGCCGATTTCATCGACTTCAAGCTCCATGACGGTGCGACGTTCGCCTTCCTTGGTGTCGTAAGAACGTGAACGCAACCGACCCTGGGCAATGACACGCATGCCCTTGGTCAGCGTTTCAGCAACGTTCTCTGCAGCCTCACGCCAAACCGATGCGCGCAAGAACAGGGCTTCCCCGTCCTTCCACTCATTGGACTGGCGATCAAAGGTGCGAGGAGTCGAAGCGATCGTAAAGTTCGCTACGGCTGAACCGGATGGCGTGAAACGCAGCTCCGGATCGGCGGTCAGGTTGCCGATAACGGTAATAACAGTCTCGCCTGCCATTGACTCTCCTTAGAAAGATTGAACGTTAATTCCTACGACGGAAGGTTGCGCGTAATTAAACGCGTGCCTCTTCCGGACGGGTGACCTTGTGGCGCAGGATCAGTTCGTTGATCTTCAGCTGACGCTCAAGTTCAGCCGAAGCAGCTGGTTCTGCGGTGTAGTTCACCACTACGTAAGTGGCTTCTGCCTTCTTCTGGATCTCGTAAGACATCTTGCGACGTCCCCAGATATCAACCTTGTCGATCGTTCCACCATTTGAGCGAACAACTTCGAGGTACTTCTCGAGAGTTGGCTCTACGGTGCGGTCATCGACCTCTGGATCGATGAGGACCATAAGTTCATAAGCACGCATGTGAACCCACCTCCTTTGGGCTAAACGGTCGCGGTATTTCCGCAACAGGAGGTTCTTGCGTTATCCATGCTCCGCGGCACCCAAGTTTCGGGCGTGCAGTAGCACAGACCTTCCAATCCTACCCGAGAGACCCCAAGTTGCATAAGCCTAGGTGTCCTAAATCATGCCGGGCTAGTTGGCAGCGAGCGCCTTTTCGATCCTTTGGCCGAAGACCGGCGCCAAGGTGCCCATATAGGTGTCGCTGATGTGGTGCTTGTCGCGGTAGACCAGGACGTTTCCCACCACGGCAGGGCAGGTTCCCTCCATGCAGAAGTGGTCGCTGAAGTCGAGTACCTCGACGCGCGGTTCCAGTTCGGCAGCACGCTCGGTGGCATCGCCCTTTTCGAAAGCACCCTTTTCCGGGAACGCGCATTTCTCCGGGTCTTGCGCGTTTTCTTCCACGCAATCACGTGCATAGGAGTCCTGTGGAGGCCGCGGGGTGTCCACAATGGCATAGACCGGAAGGCCGGCGTCTTCGAGTTCGGACCAGATCGCGGCTTGGCCCTTCGCTGCGTCAGTGGTGAAGGTGGCTCCACCCCAGTTCGCTGTGATCACCGCGTTGATGTCATCGCGCGTCTTCAAGGCCTGGAGGCTCTGACCGATTGCTTCTTCGCAGTTGATGCTGCCATCTTGATCCGCTTTGCGCTGAGCCGCTGAGAATGGACAGGAATTTTTCAGATAAGTCACTACTTTCCAGCCCTTGCTTTGGGCGTATCCATGCACGGCTTCAAACCAATGCGCCGCATGTGAATCTCCCACCAGCGCCACGGTATAGGTGGCGTCCTTGCTGCCGAATTCGCATTCCTTGATCTGCATGGACTTTGGTTCCTGGACGCAGTCACCCAGATCCGGCTGGTCCTCAGCTGCCGTGGCAGGCAACGGGACGACCTGCTGATGGCCTGCTACAAAAGCGGGGGCACCCTGGGCAACGGACGCAGCACCAAAACCAACGGGAGGGCTTTGCATCATCGTGGTCAGCTCTTGCCGCTCCTGGTCAACAAGCCGTTTTTGCATGGTGCCTGGCAGCGTCGCGAGCGAAGCCGCGAGCCCGACCATTACCGCCCCGGCAACCAAGGACCGGGCAGGGGAACTGGCCAGCGGGCGGAAACTGCGCAAAGGAGCTTCAACCCACTTCAGGCTGGCCCAGGCCAGCAGCAGCGACCCAGCCAGCAACGCTACTGACTGCCACGGCGAAGGCTCGCCGCCAGCAAGCTCAATGAAGAACACGATCAACGGCCAATGCCACAGGTACAGCGAATACGAGGCCAGGCCAACCCACTGAACCGGAGCCCAGTTCACCAATGGATGCAAGGATCCGGGCCCGCGAGTGCTGCCTGCAGCAATCACCACGGCGCAGCCAAGAACCGGAATGGCCGCCGCAATGCCGGGGAAGACGGTTTGGGCGTTGTAGCTGAACGCCGCGAAGCAGATCGCCGCTAACGCTGCAAGCACCGCCAGATTCCTCAGCTGCCAGCTCATCGCCCACGCTGGCAGCGCCAAGGAGCCATTGGCGTGCGCCTGAACCGCCAAGGCGAGAAGTCCGCCGACTGCCAATTCCCAAACACGGGTGGTGGTAATGAAGTATCCGGCGGCATTTCCGGAGTAGCCGGCATACGCCGAGTAACACAGCGAAACCACTGCGATGCCGGCGAAGATCATCCAGAGCATGCGGCGCCGAGAGGCGAACCCATCGCCACGAGGATCAGCATTCGGCTTGGCCATCAAGCACACTGCTAGAACCAGCAACGGCCAAAACAGATAGAACTGCTCCTCAACACCCAGCGACCAGAAGTGCTGCAACGGCCCCGGAACTTGATCTGCAGCCAGGTAATCGACCGAGTCCGCGGCGAGCACCCAGTTCTGCACCGAGAATGCCGAAGCAATCGCTTGGGTACCCAGAGTTTCCCATTGCGTTTTGGGCAGGATCAAGAAGCTTGCCGCGACAACCACCAGGATCACTAGCATGGCAGCAGGAAGGATTCTTCGCGCTCTCCCGGCAAAAAAGGCCGCGAGCTTGACCCGACCGGTGCGTTCGGCTTCTCGCAGCAGGTGCGAGGTAATCAGGAAACCGGAAATGACGAAGAAGATATCGACGCCGATGTAGCCGCCGGGAACTACCGACGGTTCGAGGTGATAGGCAACGACCAGCAGCACCGCCAGGGCACGGAGGGCCTGGATCTCCGGACGGAAATTCTTGACCTGCGGGGAATTCGAACTCATAGTCATTGATCAGACCAGCACGGGGTAAACAGCAGGTTATAAATGAGCAACTGGCGGTCTAACGACCCGTGGGAACCTCATGAGTGGTCCCACGGCTAGGGCTTCGCGACTTGGGCTCTAACCCAGTAGTTTCCTATTTGGCGTGGACAGTGGATATTTGGCATCAAGTTTGGAATCGAGACTCAACCGGAAAACTGCTTCGAGCAACAGGTTCCCGACGCCCCAGTATGCCGGGATCAGCAGCCAGATGTACCAGCCAAAGTTGCCGGTGGTTGCCAGGATGATTGTGCCGAAGGTGACCAGGATGCCCAGCCCGCGGAACACTAGCAGGATCCCCTTGATTGCTGAATCCCGGCGTTCCTGGTCCGCTTGGGTTCTGGCTTCGAGTCCATCTACGGCCTCGGAGAATTTTGGAGTTTGAACGCTTTTGAAAAGATCACCAACCTGCACATCCAAGGCTTTGGCGACCAGCGAGATAGTTTCCAAGCTCGCGTCGTTGCCTGCTTCAAGGCGTTGGACCGTCCTGACAGTAATGCCGCTTTCCGTGGCCAGTCGTTCTTGCGTCCAGCCCTTAACACGACGAAGTTCTGCAATCCGTGATTCATTCATGCTCCTCACGCTAGCCAATAGCACACCGAAAGCACCACGACATCCAGGCGACAGTTACCCGACAACAGCACGTCAGACAGCCGAGAGACCGCTTGACCTGCTGTGGAGAAGTATTACCAGCGACGACTATTCCAGGGTGTTACGAGTTCCGCTGCTGCTTCTCACGGATCAAGTCCAGTGCCAGCACCGAGCCGATCACCGCTTGGCGTTGCTGTATGGTGAGATTTTCCGCCAATCGCAGGGCGTAGGTTGATTTGCCGAGCAAGGCGTTGCCCATCCCGGACCACTCCCGGGTCACGGTTCCCAGAACTCCGCCGGGGCCAGTGATCTGAAAGTCGAAGTCCCAGATGCTTCCCAATAATTCGAGCTCTTCCCCCAGCATCGAGATGGCGACCCGGGTCTTGAAGAAGGTGATTTTCTTGACCAAGCTGGCTAATGGGCCCGCGTTGCCATCGAGGATCTCAAAACGATCGCGGCCGACGGTCATCGTATCTTTGACAATGATGACCGGATTGCCTGGTCCGTCAAAGACCGTAAGCTCTCTGGCTCCCGCAAACATGCGACCCAACGTACTTCCGCCGGTATCCACATGGGCAATCTGCTGTCCGGTCTGATCACGGATCGCGAAGTCGTTCTTGGAGAAATTCTTCGTCTGCTGGAAAATCAACATGTCCTGGTTGAAGATCGTCATGGTGCCGATTATGCCACCGTTTGGGCGTATCCGGAGCCGACGCCTGGGGAAAGCGAAGAGCCAGCCTAGCGGCTGGCTCTTCGCGTTGGCCTAACTAGGCTCCGAAGAATTCGCGCGAAACCTTGGACAGGTACCAAGGATCATCCACGCCGCACATCTCGCGAGCGGAGTGCATGGACAGCAGCGCTACGCCCACGTCCAGGGTGCGAATGCCGATTCGGGTCGCGGTCAGCGGACCGATGGTTGAGCCGCAAGGCACGCGGTTGTTGGAAACGAATTCCTGGTACGGAACACCGGCAGCCTCGCACCAGTTGGCGAATGCGGCGGCACCGACAGCGTCGGTGGCATAGCGCTGGTTGGCGTTGATCTTCAGCAACGGGCCTGCGTTCAACTGCGGACGGTTGGCTGG
The DNA here is from genome assembly GCF_052114325.1 of Glutamicibacter sp. MCAF14. Taxonomy (NCBI): domain Bacteria; kingdom Bacillati; phylum Actinomycetota; class Actinomycetes; order Micrococcales; family Micrococcaceae; genus Glutamicibacter; species Glutamicibacter sp. MCAF14. The sequence continues at coordinate 126,212 of NZ_JBFREO010000001.1, read as the reverse complement.
GTCGTGGCGCTCGGGGTAGTTCGGGTGCACGGCATGGCCGGCATCTGCAGACAAGCACACCGAGTTCGACAGCGCACGGGCATTGTCTTCAACATTGCCGCCCAGGGATGCCTGGATGCGGTTGATCAGCTCTTCCAAGAACGGTCCGCAGGCACCCGATCGCGACGATGAACCTAGTTCTTCATGATCAAAAGCCGCCAGCATCGCAATGTGATTGCCTGCTGGCTTGCGGGAATGATCAGCCAATGCGATCAGGCCCGCGTGCACCGAAGAAAGGTTGTCCAATCGCGAGCTGGCGAAGAAGTTCTTGCCTTCGCCGAAGACTTCGCCACGCTGGGCAGGAGCGGTCAGGATGTCGTAGCCAGCTACCTGCGCCGGGTTGACCCCTGCAGATTTCGCTAGGATCGCCAGAATGTCAGCATCCGCCAAATCGCCTGCGCCGAAGACTGGGTTGGTGTGGGTCTGTTTGTCCAGGGCCAACCCTTCGTTGACTTGGCGGTCAAGGTGAATAGCCAACTGCGGGATGCGCAGGATCGGTTCGGTCTGGGCTAGATGTTCGGAACCGTCCTTGAGAACCAAACGGCCGGCGAGCACCAGTTCGCGGTCCAACCAGGAATTGAGCAGAGGTCCGCCGTAAACTTCAACGCCTGCTTGCCACCAGCCGTTGGAACCGATGGTTGGCTTTGGCTTGAGCTTGAAACCGGGGGAATCGGTGTGGGCACCAAGGATATGGAAGCCGCTGGTCGCGGTAGCTGCTTCTGGCTGCACCCAGGCAATGATCGCTCCGTCGCGGATGACGTAGTAAGAGCCGGGACCCAAGTTCCAGGCCTGCTTTTCGTCCAAAGCGTTGAATCCAACGGCATCCAGGCGTTTCGCGGCCGAGGCTGCAGCGTGGTAGCTCGATGGCGAGGTTGCGACGTATTCGGCCAGGTCTGCAATGTGGGCCATTGCTGCGGCTTGTGCCATAGCTGGTTACTCACTTCTTTCTGTCAAGAGATATTTGTCAGACGGTTTTCCAGGTTTCGGTTCCCGCCTGAAAAGTCGAGTTGCCCTCCAGCTTAGTAGCCCAAAGCACATTTCCCGGTGTCCTGCTGAACCTCGGAGCTCTCTGGCAACCTGAGATATACCCATATCTTTAGCTTGACTTGGGGCCTAGCTCTCGAGGATGCTGAAAGCAGTCCCGGAGACAAGGAAAGCGAGTTCATCATGGCTACAGCCGATCGAACACCAGAACAAAACGAGATTCCAGCAAACTCACCCGCAGGCGAGCTGGAGACTACCTTGCCGATGGATTCCAAGGTCCAGCAGTCCGGACCTGCCGGCACAAACAAGCTTCCAGCCACAAAGCTGGGGCGCATCTGGACCGCTACGATCTTCGGCCTGGTCGTCCTGATCTTACTGATTGTCTTCATCGCCCAGAACCAGGATCAGGTGACGCTGAACTACTTCGCTTATCAGGGACAGGTCAACCTTGGACTGGCGTTATTCTTTGCCGCCGTTGGCGGTGCCCTGGTGGTTGCGATCGCCGGAGTGGCCCGCGTAATCCAGCTGCGCGCTACTGCCAAGAAACGGCGCAAGGCCAACAAGCGCTAAAAGAATTCATGGCCGCCGCAGGAAACCTCCAAGTTTCCTGCGGTGGCCATTTTTGCGTTTATGGTTCCTAGTAGTCCAAGCCTTGGGACGGGATCACCAGTCCGGTCTCGTAGGCGTACACCACCGCTTGCACTCGATCGCGCAGATGCAATTTGGTCAGGATCCGCCGTACATGGGTTTTCACCGTCGCCTCAGAAAGGAAGAAACGGTGCGCAATCTCAGCATTGGACAAGCCCTCGGCGAGCGCACGCAGCACTTCTTGTTCTCGTGGGGTCAGATCATCGAGCAACGGGTCTCGCTTGGGTTCGGCAGCTTGGCCCGGAACACCATGTCCTGCGTTGCGCACGTAGGTTTCCAGCAGTCGCGCGGTTACGCGCGGCGCCACGACCGCATCACCGGAAGCGACCAAGCGCACCGCGTGGACCAGTTCCTCCGGGGCCACATCTTTGAGCAGGAACGCGCTGGCTCCGGCCTGGAGGCCGGAGAATGCGTACTCGTCCAGGTCAAAGGTGGTCAGGATGATGATCTTGGTTTCCGGATGCTCTTTGGCGATGCGTTCGGTCGCTTCAAGACCGTCCATCTTGGGCATGCGCACGTCCATCAGCACCACGTCTGGCTTCAGGGCGGCGGTCTGCGCCAGGGCGTCGAGACCGTCAGCTGCTTCACCGGCGATGACAATATCGTCTTCGCCTTCGAGGATGAGGCGGAATCCCATGCGTAAGAGGGGCTGGTCATCGACCAGCAGGACCTTGATTTTATCGTCCACGCTCATTCGTTCACTGCCTTCTTAGTTTCGTTCTGCAAGCTGCATTCGGGAAGTTTCAGAACCGCTTTGACGATCCACCCGCCGCTGGCCAGCGGCCCGGCGTCAACGGTTCCGTCAAAGAGTGCGGCTCGTTCGCGCATGCCACGCAGTCCCCGCCCACTGCCGATACTCGGAACTCTGGTCGCATCGCCGTTATCCATAATTTCCATGCGAAGTTCATCCCGGCGCCGTTCCAGACGGACCTGCACATCACTTACGTTACGGGCATAGCGCAGGGAATTCGTCAGGGACTCTTGAATAATACGGAAGACAGTCAGTTGGAAGGTGGTGTCTTCTGGCAACGGGTCGCCGGTATGCGTGAAGGAAACCGGAAGGCCTGCGGTGCGGAACCCTTCAAGCAACTGCTCCACGTTGCCGCCAGTTGGCTGCGGGGCCAGGTCTCCGGATTCTTCTTGCCGCAGCACCCCAAGCATGCGGCGCATATCGGCCAAGGCGGCACGGCCAGTTCCAGACAGTTCGTTGAGCACTTCATCTGCACGGGCCTGATCACGCTTAGCCACCACCCGCGCGCCCTCGGACAAGGCGATCATCACCGAGAGCGAGTGGGCCACTACATCGTGCATTTCGCGGGCAATGCGGTTGCGTTCTTGCACCTGGGCGAGTCTGGATACCTGCGACGCCCAGTGATTGAGTTCAGCTTCGTGGATGCGCGAATTGCGCACGTTCATGCCTACGGCCGCTGCGGCAATGTAGAACCCGATGACGAAGCTTCCCGAAACGGCAATGATGACGCGGGTGAAGATCATTTCGTCAATGCCATCTTGCGGATCGAATTCCATGCCGTCCATATCGGGGAAGCCCATGAGAACCATCAAGACGGTTTGGAAACTACCGGCCAGGATTGCCAATGGGATGGTGCGTTTGGCCGAGTAGCTGGTGGCAACCGTATACAGGGCGATGACCATCCCCACCCCGCCAAGGCCGCCTTGCGAACCGGCGATCACCAAAGCCAGGCATTCAAAAATGAAGACCAGGATAATCACCGTCATCGGGGCCCTGCGCCGGTACAACAGGGCAGCGCTGATGGCGAGAGTGACTACCAGCAGTCCGGTGGCGTTGGCATCTGGCATTGCGGCGAACACCAATACACCGGGCAAGGTCAGCAGCAGGTAGATGACCACCGCGCCGATGACCACCAAGCGGGGGTGGGTACGCAAATAGCGCCGTACCCGGCCCATTCGCTTGGCGGCCAGTTCATCGAAGGAAACCACGGTTTCCTGCAGCGTCGGTTGACTCATATTCCCAGTCTAGGTTTCTCGTGCACTCGGCGAGCTATTTGATGTCCCGCTTGGCCAGCAAGACAGCTCCCAGTGCCAGGGGAAGCACTATCCAGCCTGCCACGCCCAACAGCTGCTGCCATTGCTCCAGATCCGTGGAAACGCTGGCTGGAGTGGCCAAGCCGATACCCAGCTGATCTGGCATGAACTTGGCAACGTACTGTGCCCAGTCGGTGAAAGCAGTCAGCAGGGCAACGATGATCGGCAGTACGAAGAACAAGCCTGCCAGGCTGGTGATTCCGCCGGCAGAATTGCGCAGCAACACCCCGAGCGCCAATCCGATCAATGCCGCCATGATCACGGCCAGTGCCCCGAACCAGAGCACCTTCTGGAAGGACTCGCTGCCGAATTCCAGACCTAAGTTGTATGCATCGGAAATCGGCTTGCAAAGCGCGAAGGCGGCCAGGGTGGCGGCAATCTGGACGATACCGGTCAGCAGCGTAATCAGGATCGTCTTGGCCGCCAGCACGCGGAAGCGCTGCGGGCTGGCCAAGAAGGTGCTCACTGCGGAGCCAGTGGTGAATTCACCACTGAAAAGCAGCACGCCGAGCACGCCGAGGATCAGCTGGCTGAAGACCAGCCCTGAGCCGATCAGCTGGGCGGCCATGTTGGGGTCTGTCATCATCTCCATCCCTTGCACTTCCCCCATGCCGGCCATGTCGCTGTTATTCAACGACCCGACTCCCCAGGTCGCAATGGCTGCGATGCCCAGGTAGACCACGAAGGCGACAGCGATCAAGATACGCGTGGAGTTCAGTGCGAAGAAACGGATGGCTTCACTGCGCAGCACGCCCCAGAGGGTGACTTTGCCGGCAGGTGCGGTTGCGAGATGGGTAGTCATGTCCTTACTTCCCGCCGCTTGGTTCGGCAACGATAGTCGAGTGATATTCAACGGCATCACGGGTCAGCTCCATATAGGCGTCTTCCAAGGTGCGCTGCAACGGACGTAATTCGCTCAGTGCCACCCCGTGCTCCAAGGCACGACGGCCAATGGCCGCAGAATCGGGACCGGTAACTTCCAGGGCGTGCTCATCAATCCGCCGCAGCTGAACACCGTCGGCGCTGAGCACATTCATCAGAACTTCGATGTCTGCTGCTCGCACAATCGTTTGGTCCAGACCGTTATCGATGAATTCGCTGATTGGTGCGTCGGCCATGATCCGGCCGCGGCCAATCACGATCAGGTGATCAGCGGTCTGAGCCATTTCGCTCATCAAGTGCGAAGAAATGAACACGGTTTTACCTGCAGCTGCCTGCTGGCGGGCCAGGTGGCGGACCCATGCCACGCCTTCAGGATCCAGGCCGTTGACCGGCTCATCGAGGATCAGCACCTGCGGATCTCCTAACAGGGCTGTCGCGATGCCCAAGCGCTGTCCCATGCCCAGAGAGAAACCTCCGACTTTCTTACGCCGCACGCTACTCAGACCGGTGAGCTCGAGTACTTCATCCACCCTGGCTGCCGGCAGTCCTGCAGTTGCAGCCATTGCCCGCAAATGCGCCAGCGGAGTCAGTGACTTATGGACCGATTTGGCTTCCAGCAAGGTGCCAACCTGGGTCAGCGGGTGGCGCGATTTCCTGAAATCGCTTCCGTTGACCAGAACCTCGCCACTGGTAGGTTTGGCCAGCCCTACGATCATGCGCATGGTGGTGGATTTACCGGCGCCATTCGGGCCCAGGAATCCGGTCACCATTCCTTCTTGGACTGCGAACGATGCATTATCGACCACGGTCTTTCCACCGTATTTCTTCGTCAACTGCTGTGCCTGGATCATGTTTCCAGCCTAGAGAATTCCGGTTCCCAGCTCACCGCCCCCAGTGCTGATTTATTGCTCAACCAAAAGAGTGATAGCAGGCAAAAGACGCCGGGGCCCATGCACCAGATGGTGCATGGGCCCCGGCGTCCAAGCGCGTTAGATCAATACTGCGGGCAGTACAAGCATCATCCCTGCGATGGCCAAGGCGAAGGGCAAGGCCAGCAAGATCATCAGTTTCTTTTGATCCCGCACGATCGCTACGCATTCTCGCAGGAAAGCACTGGGCCGGTAGTACGCAGCGGTCTTCCCACCGAAAGCACGGGCGTCCAGGCCCAGCTGGCGGGAAGCCATCGCTACCCGCAGCGCGTGATAGTCGCTGGTGACCAGCCACAGCTGGCCATCCGGGCGCTGTTCGCGGATCAGGGCGTTGGAGAACCTCAGGTTCTCCATAGTGTCCTTGGCCCGGTCTTCGATCAGGATCTGCGCCTCGTCGATCCCTTGCTCTTGCAGGTACTTAGCCATGCTCACGCCTTCTGGCTCCACCTCATCATGGCCTTGTCCCCCAGTGGGAACCATGAAGGGACGAGGCGAGTGCTGAAGCTGCTGCAGCTCAATGCCCTTATCCAAGCGACCGCGCAGCAACGGGGTGACCTTGCCTTTGATGGTTCGAGCGCCTAGGACCACCACAGCTGCGCTGTCAGCTTTCGACGGGAATCTGCCGTGCACCCACGCATACAGCAGCAGCATCGCAAATAGGCTCGCGGTAAAGAGCGAGGCCATGAACAAGATGAATGCCAGCGCATAGGTCCACCAGGATTCGATGCGGATCAGCAGTACGGCGATGACCGGCAAGGCAAAGACCGCGAGCCCGGCGACCAAGGACAACAGATTTGCGGGTTTAGCTCCTTCACGCCGGCACATCAAGATCCCGTTGTAGACCAGGGCCGCGCCGAACACCACGACCATCAGCGGGGTAAGGACCAAGAGAATGGAGAACAGGAACCCGAATCCGGGAAGCACCGCAGTTAGCAGATCAACAATCGCCGAAATGGAAAACAGCACCAACGGCAATAGCAGCACCGCCAGGATCAAGCGTCGCGGGTCCTTGCGGTATTGCCGGACAAAAACCCACCAGAGCGCTGCCAAAAAGATCCAGCCGACAAGCTGCGCTAATGCTGCTTCCATTGTTTCTCAGTTCACCGATTTCCAGTTTGTAATTCCGTATTCTCGTTTCAGCATCGATTGAGCCCCGAGGAATCCGCCCATGCCATGCACCGATGGGCCCGGAGGAGCAGCTGAGGAAACCAGGTACAGCCCCTTGGACTGCAGGTACCACGGATCGGTGGAGATCCGCGGGCGTTTGATGCTGCCCAGCAGGTCCATGGTTCCCCCGGAAAGGTCCCCTCCGACCAGCGCCGAGTTCTGTGCTTCCAATTCCTTGGCAGTCACTACATGTGCTTCAAGGATGGCATCGCTGAACCCCGGGGCCGCCTGTTCAATCATGTCCTTGATTTCCCGGCTCATGTTGACCGGAGAATCCAGTGGCACGTGGCAGTAAGCCCAGATCACATGCTGGCCCCGCGGTGCCCTTGAATTATCGAATTGCGATGGCTGGGCCACGATCATGTACGGCTTAGCCGATCCCCTGCGTATCGCGGTGCGTTCGGCCTTCCCCACCTGGAGGGCTGTGCCGCCCAGGTGCACCGTCCCGGCCTTGCCCAGCGTCGCATCGCGCCACGGCACCGGTTCGGAAAGCACATAGTGCACCAAGCAGCTTCCCGGCGAGCGCCGGGTATTGAGCATTGCGTGGGAAAGCTGTGCTGGCAGATGGCCCTTAGAGAGCTTGGCGGCGTCTTCTGCCGACGTATCAAACAGGACGTTCTGCGCAGAGAGCTCATCAATATGGTTGATGCGAACCCCGGTGTGGATTTTTGCTCCGTAAGCCATTGCCTCTTCGGCCAATGCGTTGCTGATGGCTTGGGAGCCGCGACGCGGAATAGCCCATCCCTTGCCATGTGCGGTTGCCGCGAGGAACAAGCCTGCCCCGGCATTAGCCGGGCCGCGCGAACCGCCTGCGACGTGCGCGGCGCAGCCTGCATATAGCGCGGCAGCGCGCTCAAATTTTCCAGAAAAGAGGTTTTTGAGACCCATCCCGGCTACCGTACCCAAAGCAAAAGTCGCCAAGGCTAACGGGTTCGAAGGGACCTTGAGCAGGGGATTGAGCAGGGTCTGGCTGACCCCGTCGATCTGCTTGACCAGTGGACCGAGCAGCCGCGTGTACATTTCACCGTCTGCCCCGCCAAGTTCTTCTCCGGTGCGTTCCAGGTCCTTATAGGCATAGGCCGTTCTGCGATCCAGCACGTGAGCAAAGGAAATCTCCGGAACGATGAAATCCACCTTGTCGTGGACGCCCAGTTCATGCATGGCCTGGGATTGCATCGCCATTGGATGCACCGCACTGCCCAAATCAAACTTCGCCTGGGAACCGTTGAGCATTTGCGTACGCGCGGCCCCGCCAATGCTGTCATTGGCCTCGTAAACCGTGACTTCCAATCCGGCACGGGCAGCTACTGCTGCGGCCGCCAGCCCGTTGGGTCCTGCTCCGACAACGGCAACGTCAATCATGATTTATTTTCCGCCACTTCGTTCGTGTTCTTGGATCCAGCCAGCAGACCTCGCAGGGTCCAGCGATCGGGTGCACCGGCGTACGGTCCGGCCAATGGATCGTCTTGGCCCACTGCCCGAATCGGATCGTGGCGCGGGTCAAGGATGGAACGTGCAACCAGGAACATCAGGTATCCCAGCATCACCATATGCGCCAGCACCAGCACTACGTAGCCGGTCTCCGGGAAGGCTTTCTGCGCTTCTTCGGCAGACAGGGAATCAAGATAGAACCAAACACCGTAGAAGTGCGCCACCTCCACCAGCATCCAGATCACGAATTCACGCCATCGCGGCAAGGCCAGGGCAAATAGCGGAATCAACCAGACGATGAACTGCGGCGAATACACCTTATTGACCATGACAAATGAGGCGATGATCAAGAAGGCCATGGAAGCCAGTCGCGGGGTGCGTTTAGCCGTCAGCCCCAGCACCGCTACACCCACGCAGCACAGGAAGAAGAGAATCAGGCCGTAACGGGAAATCTGTTCCGCTTCAAATTGCGCGATGCCCTCCCGGTTATCGGCAATGACATTGAATGCGTGCCAGAAGCTGGAGAAGCCTGCCCCGCGTTCAGAGGAAAAGTTGAAGAAGTGCATGAAGGATGTGGGGAACGCCAGCGCATAGGGAAGGTTCACCAGTACCCAGGTTGCCGCGGCAGTACCGGCGGTGACCCAGAAGGTCTTGAACTTTCCGGTGCGGATAGCCAAGACCAGCACCGCGCCGAGGATGAAGAACGGATAGATCTTCATCGCGGCGCCCAAACCGATCAGCACTCCGGCTAAAACGGTGTGCTTGCGGGCGAAGGCCAACATGCCCAGGGCCAGCAAGGCCACAGCCCACATATCCCAGTTGATGCTGCCGGCCAGGATGATGCCCGGTGCGATTGCTACCATCGCCGCATCCCAGGGGCGCCGCCCAGTCATGCGCAGGGTGGCGATGACCGTGACCATCCACAAGATCGCTACCAGCAAGAGATTGATATCGAAGTACAGCAGGGAACGGTTCTCGATCCCGGTGGGGATGATCGAAGCGACAGCCGAGGCGACCGTGCTCATCAACACCGGATATTCGAACTGGGCCGCGGCGCTGAAAGGCGCCCACGGGTTTTCCGCGAAACCACGAGCGGAAAAGAGCGGGACCCAGTCGCTATAGCAGGCGTAGGCGTAAGGGTTGTTACCAGTCCACCCGTTGATCCGGCACGGGTTCTTTGCCAACAGCATCAGCAGTGCACCGACGGTAGTCATCAAGATGATGACGCGTTCAACGCTGAAGAATCCCGGGTCGATTCGACCCGGTTCGCTATGCCGGCCCAAAGGTCCGCCGATCAGTGCAGTGAACTGTCGAAGGAACCCGTCAGCGCGTGATGGCACGGTAATCCGCACAGGTCCACGCGCCGGCTGGGGCTGGTTTGGCTCGTTCATACCTCCCAGCCTAAATGTTCTGCCCCCGAGCACCGTCTTACACGCTCATGTTTCATTATTCGCTTTGATCATTTACGCACTTCCGGTTCACCTGAACCCTGTTCCAATCCCCCGAACACTAACGTAAAACGCTTGCTGACCTCACATTCAGCAAATAGTCAGGTGATTACATCGGCACTTCACCGTGCGTTCACCCAGATACCCCCTCTTGGTTAACTTGTGCCCATAGCGTCTTACTCGTGAGCAAAACCAATCAGCCAAAAGCCATGGCCATCATCCCCGCTCGGGGAGGATCCAAGGGCATCCGGCTCAAGAACCTGCGTGAGATCGGCGGCAAGTCGCTGCTGGGACGCGCAATCGAATCAGCCAAGGCCGCGACGGCAGTCAGCGACGTCGTAGTCAGCACCGACCATGAGCAAATCAAGGCCGAAGCACTGCGCTACGGAGCTACCGTCATTGATCGACCGGCAGAGATCGCCGGCGATACGGCCAGCAGCGAATCGGTTCTGCTTCACGCATTGGACAATGCGCCAACCCAGCTAGAGGTCACCGTATTCATCCAGTGCACCAGCCCGATGATCGATCCGAAGGACCTGGACGCAGCTATCGCAACCGTGTCTTCCGGGCGAGCAGATGTGTGCTTCGCAGCGGTTGCCGATCACGGTTTCCATTGGGCACTCGATGCCCAGGGCGAAGCGGCCGCCGTGGGGCATGACAAAATGCACCGCCCGCGCCGCCAGGACCGCGAACCCCGCTTCCGCGAAACCGGAGCCTTCTATGCCATGGAAACCACCGGGTTCCGTGAAGCAGGGCATCGCTTCTTCGGACAGGTCCGGATTCAAGAAGTTCCCGCAGAGCACGGCATCGACATTGATACCGAAGCCGACCTGCAGCTGGCAGAACTGACCGTTCCCGCCAGCCAGGAACCAATTGAAGTGGATGCGGTCATCACTGATTTCGACGGGGTGCACACCCCGGACACCGCGTATGTCGATGAGCACGGGACAGAAACCGTGCGCGTCTCCCGCTCCGATGGAATGGGAGTGGCCCGGCTACGGGCCGCCGGAGTGAAGTTCCTGATTCTCTCCAAGGAAACCAACCCTGTTGTCGCTGCCCGCGCCGCCAAGCTGAAGGTGGAAGTGGCCCACGGCATCGAGAACAAAGCCGAATATCTGGCGCGCTGGCTTGCCGACGAATCCATCAACCCGGCTCGTGTTGCCTACGTAGGCAACGACATCAACGACCTGGGTGCGATGGCACTGGTTGGCTGGCCGATCACCGTGGCCGACGCCCAAGACCAAGTACACCGGGCTGCACGCCACCGGCTGACCCGCAAAGGCGGGCATGGCGCGGTACGCGAACTAGCCGAACTAGTTCTCGCCGCCCGCTCAGCTACCAAAATTTCTCCAAGTTTCACCCACTGAAAGGCAATAACCATGACCTCCATGACTACTGACATCAAGCCAGTTGCAATCGGCGAATCGCTGCTCGGCGCAGGCCAGCAGGTCTACGTCATCGGCGAGATCGGCATCAACCACAATGGCGACATCGAGATTGCCAAGCAGCTGATCGACGTTTCGGCTGCTGCCGGCGCCAACGCAGTGAAGTTCCAGAAGCGCACCCCGGAGATCTCCACCCCGATGGACATGCGCGACAAGATCCGCTCCACCCCATGGGGCGACATGACCTACCTGGACTACCGCTACCGCGTCGAGTTCGACCAGGCCCAGTACAAGGAACTCATCTCCTACGCAGCTTCCAAGGGCCTGCACGCCTTCGCTTCGCCATGGGACGTTCCATCGGTTGAGTTCATGGAAGAACAGGGCGCAGTCACCCACAAGGTCGCTTCCGCATCGGTCACCGACATCGAGCTGCTCAAGGCTCTGGCCCAGACCGGCAAGCCAATCATCTTGTCCACCGGAATGTCCACCATCGAGCAGATCGACAAGGCCGTGGAAACCCTGGGCACCTCCAACCTGGTGATGATGCACGCAACTTCCACCTACCCGCTGCCTCCTGAGGAGGCCAACCTGCGCATGGTCGAGACCCTGCGCGACCGCTACCAGGTCCCAGTGGGCTACTCGGGCCACGAGCGCGGCCTGCAGATCTCGCTGGCTGCTGTCGCCCTGGGCGCAGTGACCGTCGAGCGCCACATCACCCTGGACCGCACCATGTGGGGCTCGGACCAGGCATCGTCCCTGGAGCCAAAGGGCTTCGAGTCGCTGATCCGCGACATCCGCATCCTGGAGCAGGCCATGGGTGACGGCGTGAAGAAGGTCTTCCCAGGCGAGCTGGCACCGCTGAGCCGCCTGCGCCGCGTCGACGCCTAAGCACGCCAACGTATCCGGCGGTTGGACTCACCGACGGGTCCAACCGCCGTTTATTTTTGTCTGCATGAGGAAGGCCGTGAAGAGCACAATGACTTTGATCCCCGGGCGCATTTCCGTGGTTATCCCCGCCTATAACCAAGAAGCATATATTTGTGACGCCCTGTCATCACTAGTCCGGCAGAAGCTGGGACGCTGGGAGCTTGAAGTGCTCGTCGTCGACGACGCTTCTGATGACCAGACCGCGGCCCTGGTCCGCAGCCACCAGGACCAGCTGCCTGGCCTGAAGCTGATTTCACTGACTGAGAATGCCGGTGTCTCGGCTGCCCGCAACGCCGGCTTGGAGCAGGCCACCGGCGAATACTTCACCTTCCTCGATCCAGATGACTGGTACTCCCCCGAGCACCTGGAAACGCTGGCCGAATCCTTGACGGAACTGCACGTGGACTTCGTGCGTTGCGATCATGTGCGGGTCACCGGCACCAACCGGGTCATCCACCGCGCCCCGCAGGCCTTGCGCGGCATGCCCCTGCATCCGGCCGATGACATTGAGCCGATCGATTCTCCCTCCATGGTGGACTACGCCTTTGTCTGGGCCGGGATGTACCGCACCGAGCTGATGAGCGCCCGCGGGCTGATGTACTTCGATGCGCAGCTGCACAGTGCCGAGGATCGCCTGTGGCTGTGGAAGCTGCATCTGAATACCGAACGCTATGCCGTGGTCTCCTCGCCCGGGGTGTTCTACCGCCGTGGACTGCCAGGCTCGCTGACCCAGGTCTTCGACCATCGGCAGCTTGGATTCATTCAGGCCTACTCGCAAATCCTCACCGAAGTGCGCCTGCACCCGGACGCAGATCGCCACCTGCCCAAGGCGATGCGCCAGTTCTTCGCCATCGTGTGCCACCACGAGAAGCGCGCGAAGAACTACCCGCCTGAGGTCCGCCTGGAAATGAAGCAGAAGCTGCGCCAGGTCTTCACCACCATTGATGCCCCGATGGCCCGCCAAGTCGCCCTCGAGATGGACGTTGCCCGCCGCCGCCATATTCTCTCCTTCCTCCAGCCAGGCCAGATAGGGGTTGCCAAGTGATCGCACTGATTGAAGCCAGCAGCTACTTCCAGCTTGCTTCTCTGGCCGCCATGGCCGATGCAGGACTGCTCCCCGAAGCAGATGAACGGATCCTTGTCCTGGCCAACGGCTCGCAGGTACCGGAACTGACTACCGCGTTGGATGAAGTGCCGGGCTTTGACAAGCTTGCGGCCCGTTTTGACCGCGTCGTGGATTTCGCGGCGCTGAGCGCACCGCGCCGCCCGGCACAGTTCAACCCGCGTGAAGACGAACTGCATATCTTCGAACGCCTGTTGCGCAGCGCCTGGGATCTGGATGATGAACCGCTGACCTTGGTATTGGAATCAATCCAGGTCAATCCGGCCCGGGCATTGGCACGGATTTTCTTCGATGCCCAGCTGTGGATTCATTCCGACGGTCTGATGTCCTATGGCCCCACACGCAACCGACTTCCCATGCCACTGCGCCAGCGCATCATGGGTACCATCCATGTGGATCTGGTTCCCGGACTGCAGCCTCATCTGCTCGCCGAGCTTCAGCCACGGCGCGAGGTCCTGTCCACCGAGAACCTGGCTGGGATCTTCAGCGAACTGGCCCATGGAGCAGAATTCGACCTGCCTTCTTCCAGCGCACTGATCCTCGGGCAATATCTGGGCTCTTTGGGCTTGATGGATGCCGAGGAAGAATTCGAGCTGCACTTGGAGATGCTCAACGAAGTATCGCGGCGCGAAATTTCCACCGTCTTATTCAAGGCCCACCCTTCGGCCAGCGCCACCTCGGCTGCCCGGCTGGCTGCCGCTGCGAAGGACATGGGATTGGATTTCCGGCTGCTGAACACCGACCACCTGGCCGAAACCGTCATTGCCGCGGTGCGCCCTGCTGTGGTGATCTCTTGCTTCTCCACCGGATTGGCCACCGCCAAATTCATCTTGGGCACCGAGGTCTACGCGGTGGGTACCGGCATGCTGTTGCAGGCCCTGGCACCCTATGAGAATTCAAACCGCATCCCGCTGTCCATCATCCACGCGCTGTTTGTCCAGGACTTGCCGGTTCCCAAGCACAGCGGTGCGGAGGATCGCCTGTCCGACCTGCTGCTTGCCGTCGCCTACTGCATGCAGGCTGCCCAGCTGCCTCATCTGCGTAAGCAGGCTGAATCCTTCCTGGCCGCGCACTACCCGGAGTTCTCGGCCCATTTCAAGCGCCGCCGCATCACCAAGCTCGAGCTGCCTCCGCGCTGGGCGCACATCAGCTCACGCCGTTCACTGCCTTCGAAGGTTCGTGGCGCATCGCGTCGTGTACTGCGCCATGGGTCTAAACGCCTTGATACGCTTTCCAAATCCCTGGGCCGACTGGCAAAATGACCCTCACCATGATGAAACTGACTCAACATGACACCAACGAGGTCCCGCGTCCCCGTTTCGGCACGGCACACGTTTGGGTCGAGTCGCCATTGCAGCTGCTTTCTGCGGTGGAAACGCACGCTGCCGGGCTGCTGGGCACCGACATCCGGATCATTCCCCGTCATGGGATGCCACTGGAAGCCACGACCGAAGCGATGCTGCGTCATGCCCCTGCCGGGGTGCAGTTCGAGCCGGCGGCGCGTAAACCACCACAGCCCAAAAGTGCTGCCGAACGGTACGTCACCGGCGACGCCTACTCAGGCAAGATCCAACGTGCCTTGCTCGCCGGAGTACGCGCCAAAGAAATAGTGATCATCGATGATGGCATGGCTACGCTGGCACTGATCAAGCAGCTGATTTCCGCTGATCCGACTCCGTTGGTGCGTGCCCGAACCAAGAATTCTGCTGCGCGAACGGCCATGGGGTTGGCCGCTTGGCATCGTTTGCGCCAGTTGGCCCGCGAAGATCGTTTGCTGATCGTTTCAGCGCTATATGTCGACCTCGAATCCCGGCAGAGGATGGCTGATCTGGGCATCAAATTCGCGCAGCACAAGTTCGAGTGGCTCGCGACGCAGCCGGTGGCTGAGAAGTTCACCGAACCTACCTTGCTCATTGGTTCTGCCATGGTCGCCGACAACCTGATTCATGAGCAGCCGTATTTGCAGTGGATCGAAGAGATCGCTGCAGAAGGTCCGGTTGCCTACTTCCCGCATCGCCGTGAAACTCCCGAATTATTGGCGAAGATTTCCACCATTGACCAGGTGGTGCTCAAGGAGCACACCATTCCCATTGAGATGCGTTTGCGAGTTTTGCGCCCGGGCCAGGAGATCCGCGCCTTGCCCTCCACGGTAATTCCTTCCCTGCGCCTGTTGCTGGGTCCTGATTCCCGTTTCCTCTATCCCCAGGCCGTTCCCGATGGCTGGTGGACTGCAAGTACTCCCATTGAGCTGCGCGAGCACCTATCTAGTTCACTGAAGGTGTGACTGCCCTGATGAAGCCTTCAATTCTTGCCATCGCCGACTCGGATTCCTATCTGAAACTGGCAACAAGTTTCTTGCACCGCTTAGGTCCTGGTTGGGACCGCAAGGTGTATCTGGCGCGCACCCCGGTGATGCCAACTGCCCAGCAGATCGCCGCTGCCTTTGAAGGCACCGATCTTGATCCTGCCGCCTTGCAGGTGGTTTCGGTATCGCAGTTGGAAGCTGACTCCGTCGATGAAGATATTATTTTTGCCTCGGCCACCGGTCCAGTTGTTGCCGAGATCTACTCGCGCATGCTGCGTACCGAACCGACAGATGGCCGCTGCACCGCACTGATCTCGGCACTGCCTGGCGTTGCCTTTCCCGCAACGCAGAAGGGTTGGAATTATCGTCGAGCCGGCGATGCTTTCATCTGCCACTCGCATGCTGAAGCGCGGGATTTCTCATTCATGACCGAGGGCCAGCCCGGGCACCAGCCGACAATCATGGTCAGCAAGCTGCCGTTCTTGCATTCTGCAGGCTTTCCTCCAGAACAAAACCACGTGGTCGACCGCTTGGTGTTCGCCCCGCAGGCGAAGGTGCCCGCTGAACAGAGTGAACGCGAATCAATCTTGCTGGCTCTCGAGCAGGCCAGCAAACTGAATCCAGAGCTCGAGGTGGTAATCAAGCTGCGCGCCAAGGCTGGCGAACCACAGACTCATCTTGAGGCCTTTCCCTACGACTCGCTGTTCACCAAGCTGCAGTCAGAGCATCGAATCAGCAAGGACTCGCAGCTTCGCTTTGATACCGGTTCAATGAGTGAAGCACTGGCAGCTGGCAGTGCTCTGGTCACGGTATCCTCAACTGCTGCACTCGAATCCCTGGATCGAGGTCTGCCGACTCTGATTCTCTCGGACTTTGGTGTCAGCGCTCAGATGATCAATACGGTCTTTACCGCTTCGGGCGTGATCGGCACCTTGGATGATGTCGTGGGCCTGAACTTCGGCGAACCCAACAAAGCATGGTTAAGGGAAAATTACTTCCACAGGGTTGACCACAGTTTCATCCATGCCCTCGAGGTGCTCGCGCAGCGAGCTCGAGCCGGGAAACTGCAAACTGATCTGCAGATGCTGGCTTTTATCCGTCGCCAGCCATTGCGCCATCGACTGAGAACCACTTTGCCTTCGCCTCTAGTCAAAGTATTGGTGAAGTTGCGACGCTATTTCAGGCAAGCACGCAGAAATGGTGCAAATTCATTGTCATGAGTAAAACTCACTTTATTCATGAAGGGCATTCTAACGTGCTGCAGCACAATCAGTCATGAGTGTATTGCATCTAGCTCTCGTACGTTTTTGCAAACTTCGGCAGTGAACCGAAGTAAGAGCCCTGCCACTTTGCCCTATCCAAGCACAGTTTCCCGAGAGTTATTCGGTGATAACGGGCACGATTGGGAATGTTTGGGCTCCATTAAGACTTACGATCAATATGGGTCATTTTGCGGGACACGCTTTCGCGCGCCCGAATGTCCAAAGGATTTATACATTTCAATAAGGAGTTCATGTGTCGGCGAACCCGATTCGCGTTGCCATCGTAGGCGTAGGCAACTGCGCCACTTCCCTTATCCAAGGTGTCGAGTACTACCGAAACGCCGATGCTGATGCCACCGTTCCCGGTCTCATGCACGTGCAGTTCGGCCAGTACCACGTTGGCGACGTTCAGTTCGTTGCTGCCTACGATGTCGACGCCAAGAAGGTCGGCCTCGACCTCTCGGAAGCCATTCTGGCCAGCGAGAACAACACCATCAAGATTGCCGACGTTCCAACCACCGGCGTGACCGTTCAGCGCGGCCACACCTTTGACGGACTGGGCAAGTATTACCGCGAGACCATCGAAGAGTCCGACGCGGCTCCAGTAGATATCGTGCAGTCCCTCAAGGACAACAAGGTCGACGTTCTGGTCTGCTACCTGCCAGTTGGCTCCGAGAAGGCTGCCAAGTTCTACGCGCAGTGCGCCATCGACGCCGGCGTTGCTTTCGTCAATGCACTGCCAGTATTCATTGCCGGAACCCCGGAGTGGGCCCAGAAGTTCACCGATGCCGGTGTGCCAATCGTTGGCGATGACATCAAGAGCCAGATCGGCGCAACCATCACCCACCGTGTGATGGCGAAGCTGTTCGAAGACCGCGGCGTGGTCCTGGACCGCACCTACCAGCTGAACGTCGGCGGCAACATGGACTTCAAGAACATGCTCGAGCGCGAGCGCTTGGAATCCAAGAAGATCTCCAAGACCCAGGCAGTCACCTCGAACACCTCGGCCGCCCTGGGCGAAGACGATGTTCACATCGGTCCAAGCGACTACGTTGCTTGGCTGGATGACCGCAAGTGGGCCTTCGTTCGCCTGGAAGGCCGCAACTTCGGCGACGCTCCAGTGAACCTGGAATACAAGCTGGAAGTTTGGGACTCGCCAAACTCGGCCGGCGTGATCATTGACGCTGTTCGTGCAGCGAAGATCGCTCTGGACCGCGGCATCGGTGGTCCGATCCTGTCGGCATCGAGTTACTTCATGAAGTCGCCACCAGAGCAGTACGACGATGAGAGCGCACGCAACAAGGTGGAAGCCTTCATCCGCGGTGACATCGAGCGCTAAGCCTTAGCAATAGGCAAAGCGATGGCCAGGACCGAAAGGTCCTGGCCATTGTTGCATCCAACCTTGCCGTGGATGCGGAAAGCCCGCCGGCTTGAAGGCCGGCGGGCCTCTTGGAAATACCTAGCGAGTTCATCTTGTGTACCTCAAATTCTAGTTAGCTGACAACGGTAATGGCGTTGTCAGCCTCAGCGAATCCGGAAGTACATTTCTGCTGGCACGTGGTTCTTCAGCTCACGCTGACGCATGCTGCGATGGAATTCAGTGCTATCGAGATTGGTGAACTTGCGCTTGCTTTGACGCTTTTTCATTTATTCTCCCTCCCTTCGGTCAGTGTCGAAGGGGCGGGAAGATCTTGGCGCGTAGTTGAAATTGCGCGAGCTTTCAGGCTTTCTGGACCTGCGAAGATTAATTCCGAGGTGCGAACTGCCCGTTGAGCGGACGAGGTGAACAGTGGGCTGGACATGAAAAAAGTTCCTAAGGGAGAGAGTCGAATACTGACCTGCAACCTCAGGAACTTAGGCGGGATTTACCTTGGGTTAAAAATCCGCTAGTCCGGAGGTTGGGGAAATGTACTTGCAAAGACGAGTCATACGAGAGAAGCCATTAAATCGCGCTCCGCGATGAGTCTCTGTGTACCAATTGGTATTAATCATTTCGCCACCTCCTAAAATCTGTTCTCGGCCTAACCATGTATTCCATGGGGCCTCTTTGGAATAATTTCTCGATCCGCAAGTCTCATTGAGACTTCCCAATCACAGTATTCAGCATACATGGATTTAGCTGTCCGTGCTACAAATTAGCGCAAAATATTTAAGAACTTTTCCCGGGACGAGAAAAGCACCTGAATCCTTCCGGATTTCAGGTGCTTTTGCCTTGACGGTCAGGTCAAAGATTACTCTTCGGTAGTCAGATTTTGAGCTTCAGGCTGCTCTTTCCACCAGTTCCGCAAGCGCTCGATGGCAATTTCTTCACCCAGTGGGCCTTCATCCAAACGCAGTTCCAAGAGGAACTTGTACGCGCGGCCAACGACCTTGCTCGGCTTGATATCCAGCAGGCGCATGATCTGCTCGCCATCGAGGTCAGGACGAATGGACTGCAGTTCTTCTTGCTCGGCGATCTTCGCGATGCGCGCCTCGAGGTCATCGTAGGCAAACCCCAGGCGGTCAGCCTTCTTACGATTGCGCGTGGTGACATCCGAACGGGTCAAGCGGTGCAGGTGCTCGAGCAGATCTCCCGCATCAGTGACGTAACGGCGTACTGCGGAGTCAGTCCAGCCAGCCTCGCCGTAGCCATAGAAGCGCATATGAAGCTCCACCAGGCGTGCTACGGCCTTGGTGGTGTCCTTGTCGAAACGCAGTGCGCGCATCCGTGCCTTGGTGAGCTTGGAGCCCACCATGTCGTGATGGCGGAAGGACACTGCGCCGCTTGGTTCAAATTTTCGGGTCGCAGGCTTGCCGATGTCATGCATCAGCGCAGCGAAGCGCAAAATGAAGTTCGGACCGGGGACCGGCCCGTCGTCATCGGTTTCCAAGGCGATCGCCTGTTCCAGCACGGTCAGCGAGTGCTGGTAGACATCCTTATGGCGGTGGTGCTCATCGATTTCCAAGCGCAGTGCCGAAACTTCGGGCAGCACCTTGTCCGCCAGACCCGATTCCACCAGCAGATTAATGCCAGCTCGCGGGTCGGCGCCGTTAATCAGCTTGATCAGCTCATCACGGACACGTTCAGCGGAAATGATGTCGATGCGATCGGTCATTTCGCTCATGGCTTTGCGAACTTCTGGGCTTACTTCGATTTTCAGCTGCGAAGCGAATCGAGCAGCTCGCATCATGCGCAGCGGATCATCAGAGAAGGAGATATCCGGAGCTCCAGGAGTGCGGATGGATCCATCTTCCAGGGAACTCACTCCGTCAAAGGGATCTACCAGCTCGAGCAGCGGCAAGCGAAGTGCCATGGAGTTCATGGTGAAGTCACGACGGAACAGATCGTCATGCAAGTTATCGCCAAAAGCGACGATCGGCTTACGTGATTCCTTGTCATAGGCATCAGCGCGGTAGGTCGTGACTTCTAAGGTGTGTTCGCCCTTTTTGAAAGCGATAGTTCCAAACTCGCGTCCCACATCCCAAATGTTATCGGCCCACCCTGAGATCACCTTGATGGTTTCTTCCGGACGTGCGCTAGTAGTGAAGTCCAGGTCCGGGGATACCCGTCCCAAGTACAGGTCGCGAACCGGTCCACCGACTAGAGACAACTCATGACCCGCCCGAACAAAACGGTCGGCCAAGTCGAAAATGACCGAGGGCAGGATTTGACGCAACGCGTCAGGTGAGGGAAGTGCATGCATAGTTACTTAAGCGTGCCAGAAATCTGGGAAGAATGCTTGAAATTTCGGCGAAATCCCCTGCGAGATAACTTACTCATCCACGTCGATCAGGCGAGGAACGGTACTTTCTCGATAGAGTGGTTCCATGAAACGTCCGATCCCGTCTGCCCCAAAGCGCACCCCATTGACTGCGTCAATGGCTCATGCGCAGGCAACCGGCGGCCACACGAGCCTTCCCACCGTGGAAGAGGTCTCCTCCGGTGGCATCGTGATCGACTTCAATGACCCAAGTTTCCCCGTGGCAATTATTGCCCGGTACAACCGTGGCGGACGATTGGAATGGTGCCTGCCCAAGGGCCACCCGGAGGGCGTGGAAACCAATGAGGAAGCGGCAATCCGCGAAATCGAGGAAGAAACCGGCATCGCCGGGCGCATCCTCGCCCCGCTGGGCTCGGTTGACTACTGGTTCACCGTGACGAATTACCGTGTGCACAAGACCGTGCACCATTTTCTACTGGAAGCTACCGGCGGACATCTGACGATCGAGAATGATCCCGATCATGAGGCCGTCGATGTTGCCTGGGTGCCTCTGGGCTCCCTGGGCAAGCGCCTGTCCTTCCCTAATGAGCGCCGGATCGCTGATCTGGCACGCGAGGTCCTTACAAAGCATGTCTCAGGTTCCTAATTCATCTGCCGGCTCCGATCAGCCACACACCGGAGCCACGGACGTAGTCGCCGAACCTCCACAGCAACAGCACACAGCGCAGCCAGCGGGTTCGCGCTCCAAAATTTATGCCCTGATGGCCTCCGGCACGATGGTTTCCCGCGTACTGGGCTTCGTGCGAACTGCCTTCCTGGCAATGGCCATTGGCTCGGTGACTTCGGTTGCGGACATCTTTGAAAAAGCCAATGTCATTCCAACCATCATCTACATGCTCTTGGCTGGCGGCATTTTCAATGTCGTGCTCATCCCGCAGTTGATCAAGGCTTCCAAAGCCAAAGACCGCGGTGCCGCGTACACCTCCAAATTAGTCACGCTGACCGTGGTGGGCATGGGAATCCTGACATTGATTCTCACCCTCTGCGCCAAGCCATTGATTACGGTGCTCACCAATAACTGGACCGAGCCGATGATCGCGTTGGGAACGGCCTTCGCCTACTGGTCGCTGCCGCAGATCTTCTTCTATGGGCTCTATGCTGTGCTGGGCCAGGTACTGAATGCCAATGGCCGTTTTGCCGCGTTCTTGTGGGCTCCTGCGGTCAACAACGTCATTCAGCTGATCGTCATTGGCGCCTTCATCCTGACCTTCGGAGCTTATTCTTCGGGTGATCCGATGCAGGACTGGAGCAGCGTCAAAACCATGTGGCTGGCCGGCGGCGCCACCTTGGGAATCGTATTGCAATCCGTAGTACTGTTCTGGCCATTGAAGAAGACCGGGCTGAAGCTCACCTTGGACTTCCAATGGCGCGGCATGGGGCTGCGCCACGTGGGCAAGCTGGCCATCTGGACCCTGGCGGCCATGGTGATCGGCAACCTCTCCTCACTGGTCTATTCCAAGATCGTTTCTGGAGCTACTGCCGCTCGAACGCACCTGCCGGCCGAACAGGCTGCCTCGGTGGCCGGCGAGTATGCGTTGAATACCTCGCAGCTGATCACGGTGCTGCCGCATTCGCTGTTCGCGCTGACCGTTGCCACCGTGCTGTTCAATGACTTCGCCCGTGCTTTCACTGAGAACCGCCGCAAAGACGTTGGCAAGCTGCTGAATCAGGGCATGCGCTCCACCGCCATTCCTATCGTGTTCTGCACCCTGGTCTTCATCGTGCTCGCTGGTCCACTGGGGCGGTTGTTCGCAGGCAGTTCCGAAAATGCAGCACAGGCGGCCGGAGCCCTTGGCCAATTGCTGGTGCTCACCGCGCTTGGCCTGCCATTCAAGTCCCTGCAGTTCTTCATGCTGCGTGTTTTCTATGCAGAGGAAGACACGCGCACCCCGATGCTGATCCAGTCGGCCACAGCGGCTGTGGGACTGGTCCTGGCATTCCTAGCTGCTGCCTTGATCGATCCGCTTCATATCGCCGCCGCGATTGCCTTCATCTACGGGTTGACCAACGTTCTAACCTGCATCGGCACCCACTATCTGATCAAGCGTCGCTACGGAAACTACGGTGTTTCCTCGGTTATCGACACCTATATCCGCGTTGGATGGATGGCCACGCTCTCCGCCGGCATTGGCGTTGTGGCGCTTTGGCTGCTGGGTGGATTCAACTTCGGATTCGCCTACGACTCGGTGTTTACCGCTCTGATTTCGGTGGCTATCGTGGCCTTTGTAATGGGTATTGTCTTCATTGGCCTGCTCTACAAAACCAAGGTTCCCGAGCTCCGTGGCTTCCTCGGTCCGATCCTTCGCAGAATCCCAGGGCTCAAAGGCAAATAATCCACGGAAACTTGCCAGTGATTCTGGGCAAATGGGCACCAAATAGCCTGTTCCGACCGGTAACATGGCAGGTGGTAGTCTGCGGACTGCCACCGAACCAAAACCAACCCCTTGGAGATGCACGTGTCGCAGCCAATTGATGTCGGCTCAGTCCTCAGCGGTCGCTACCAGGTCACCGAGAGCGTCCTTTCATCAGCTGAAGGAGACTTGGTACTCGGTGGCGTGGATCAGGTACTGAACCGCACGGTCAGCATCATGGTGGCTTCCGTGGAGAACTCTTCGCAGTTGGCAACGAGCGCACGTGAAATCGCCATGGGCGAGCGTGCTTCCAACGTACAGGTTCTGGATCTGGGCATCACTGACTCCAACCAGACCTACCTCGTGGCCAACACCGCGCGTTCCTCAGATCTATTGGATCTGGTGTTGGAAACCGACGACGCTCCATACGTAGAACCGTTCTTCACCGACACCTTGGGCACCGAGATCTTCGGCGAGTCCCGTCAGGCCGTCCCAGAGACCTACGAAGACGACAACGAGTACTACGAACAGCTTCAGTACGATGACGAGCCGGAACACCAGGGCAAGATCGGTTCGGCCTTGGCTGGCGGCTTCGCTGGTCTGAAGAACCGCTTCGGCAAGAAGAATCAGGAACAGCCTGGCGAAGAAGAGCAGTTCGACCAGACCGCACCTAATGAGCAGGTTCCTGCAACCGTGGCTACACCGGTTGCACCTGTAGAAAAGCCAAAGCCACAAGACAAGCCAAAGGTCTCCCGTCTGGAAGACGAGGACGAACCAAATGTCACGGCAACTGCAGCTTTGGCGGCTGCGGCCCAGTCCAAGGGCAATTCGCCGGCTAAGCCTTCAAAGGAGCCTGCTGAAGCCAATAAGGCTGCGCAGGAAGAAGAGAAGCCAGCCAAGAAGAAGGGCGCCGCTGTTGCCGGTGCCGCCACTGGCGCTGCTGCGGGTGCTGCAGCTGCCGCTCCAAAGGCTTCCACATTCCCAGCTGCTGCCAAGAATGCTCCTGCCCAGGATCCACAGGTGGATGAGCAGGACGAGGAAGAGAGCGGTTCGAAGGGTACCCGCCTGCTGGTAGGTGCCGTATTGCTCATCGTGCTGGTAGTTGCCGTAGTCTTCGCCTTCAACTTCCTTGGTGGCGACAAGAACACCACTGCCGATAGCACTTCGCCAACTTCCGTGGAATCCTCGGAAAAGCCATCTGAGTCGGACAAGGAAAAAGAATCCTCTGAGCCGTCTTTGCCTGCCCCTGAGATCGCTGACGTATCCCGTCTGGTTCCTGGAAATCAGCAGCTGAATTCCGAAACCGATGACAGGTTGAGCAAGATGATCGACGGCAATGCCTCGAGCGCCTACGCCACCTACTCCTTCACCACCGCTGACTTCGGCGGCTTCGCTTCAAACATGGTCTTCATTTTGGAGTTGGAAGAGAAGTCAAAGATCTCCGAGGTCAATCTCGAAGGCCTGAACGGCACCGGCGGAGACTACGAAATCCTCGTAGGCGAATCCGATGATCTAGGCGACGCCAAGTCCGTAGCCAAGGGTTCGTTCTCCGGCCCTTCGGTCTCGGTCACCGTCAAGGGCGACGACAAGGATCATATGGAAGGGAACCACGTGTTCCTGAACATCACCGAGCTGCCTCGCAAGGCATCCGGTGGCAATGATTCGCGTCCATTCGGTCTCCAGATCGGTGAATTCTCCGCCAAGTAATAGAAGCGGAATTTTTTACGAAAGCAATGCGTTGAGGTGGATAGTGAGGTAAGACCTTGCTATCCACCTCGCATTATTAGAACGAAAGGGTTCTACCCCCGTGACTTCAGCACAGAACGAAGAAATCCGCGATGTCATCATTGTCGGCTCGGGTCCTGCCGGTTACACCGCCGCGATTTACACCGCCCGTGCAAATCTGAACCCGCTGGTTATCGCTGGCTCCGTCACTGCTGGCGGCGAACTGATGAATACCACCGATGTGGAAAACTTCCCTGGATTCCCTGAAGGCATCATGGGTCCAGATCTCATGGACAACATGCAGAAGCAGGCAGAACGCTTCGGCGCTGAAATTCTCTTCGATGATGTCACCGAGATGAACCTCGAAGGCGAGATCAAGACCCTATCCCTCGCAGATGGTACTGTCTACCGCGCGCGCTCCATCATCGTCTCGACCGGCTCCGCCTACCGCGAGCTCGGCCTGGAAGACGAGAAGCGCCTCTCCGGACACGGCGTCTCGTGGTGCGCGACTTGCGACGGTTTCTTCTTCCGCGAGCAGACCATTGCTGTGATCGGTGGTGGCGACTCAGCCATGGAAGAAGCCCTCTTCCTGACCAAATTCGCTGCCAAGGTCATCGTGGTGCACCGCCGCAATGAGCTGCGCGCCTCGAAGATCATGGCAGACCGCGCCCTGGCCCACGAGAAAATTGAGTTCATCTGGGACTCCGAAGTTATCGGCATCAACGGCGCCGACAAGGTCGACGGCCTGGTCGTGAAGAACCGCAACAGCGGCGAAGAAACCACTGTAAATGTCACCGGCATCTTCGTAGCCATCGGCAATGACCCACGCGTGGATCTGGTCAAGGACCAACTGGAGCTCACTGCCGAAGGCACCATCGCCGTCGATGGACGTACCTCGAAAACCTCGCTTCCTGGCGTATTCGCTGCCGGAGACGTCATCGATTCCACCTACCGCCAGGCCATCACCGCGGCAGGCTCGGGCTGCGCCGCAGCCCAGGACGTGGAGCACTACCTGGCCAACGTGTCCGAAACCCTCGCTACCGCCTAATAGTTTTCTCAGAAAGGGGTTGTCTCTCATGAGCAACGCAAAAGCAGTAACTGAAGCAACCTTCCAGGCTGAAGTCCTGGATGCCGACAAGCCAGTCATCGTCGATTTCTGGGCTGAATGGTGCGGCCCTTGCCGCCAGCTCGGTCCAATCCTGGATCAGATCGCAGAAGAGCACGCTGCGAAGGTTGACGTCGTGAAGGTCAACGTTGATGAGAACCAGGCCATCGCCGCAAAGTACGGAATCACCAGCATTCCTGCTGTATACGTATTCAAGGGTGGCGAGCACGTCGCGACCTCGATCGGTGCTAAGCCAAAGGCAGTTATCGAGAAGGACTTCGCCGAATACCTCTAAGTCGAAGAACTGATTGAAGTGAGGATCGACCTAGCGGTTGATCCTCACTTCTTTTTTAACCAAATATTTTCAGCAGTGGCTTAACGCGGGCCCTTTTACACCCTTACCCCAGTCCAGGTTAGGCAGTTTCTGATTCGAAGGCTGTCTTGGCAACTGGCAGCAACTATACAAATTAAAGACTTTGTTTTTGAATTAATTCACGATGAAAAAGCTATAAAGCTCCCAAGATCAGATATTTTTGGTCCCCCAACCCGTTCCCTAGTTTCGAGCCTCACGCATGTATGGTTGCACGTCTTCGTTTCTTCTCGAGCAAGAATCATACTCACGTCGATCCATCACTAATTCTGGGTTTCTGATTTACCGTGTTCCTTAAGATCAAGAATTTCGTTGTTCTGATGCCATGAGTCTAAACGGCAAGCGTCTCTTGTTTTGAAAAGGCCCTACGATAGCTTCTTGTTGTTCAGTTCCAAGTAACTCAGTTTCGACGCTACAAGCGGTGGCCGCCGGCTCCATGTTTCCTAGGTCGAACACAAGATTTTTTACTCAGCCAATGATTGCCAGAGTATGTCTCTTGAGAGAGCTACCAGCTGCTCGTGGTGGTAGACGCTCTTCCTATGGTGGCGATTCTAAGAGATATTGCAGGAATCGATCATCTTTGCGTACGCCGATACCTGCGGATTTTACTGCCCACTTTTCCCCGGCATTCAGTGTCCAGGTCCATGCGAGGGTACATTGAATCAGAGTTCCCAAGCTGCGATGCCGAGAGAATGTATATCTTCCCTAATATTCTTCGCCTTGATCGTGTGGCCTGTCCAAGGCTCTCTCCTCCATCTCGACGCATAGAATCAGCGGTTCAAAGTTGTCCCACGGACCCTCACCTGGAGCCCAGGACACTTATCGGTCGTCAGCGTGAAGAATCCACTGGACCATACTCTGCAACTTCACTAATGATTGAACTGACGATTCAGGAACGGCCACGATCGGTCCCACATTGCAGGCTAAAACTCCGAATCTCGGATTTGAGTGGCTGCAAGGATTTGATTCGTCCTTTCCTTGAACCTCAGAATCCATAGATCTCTGACAATGCTGAACACACCGGGAAGTTCCCATCATCCCTGGACAATGTAGGTGGTTTCCTCATGACGATTTCCTGTCGGCAATACGGTCCAGCATAGGTTACTCAGACTGCCCGGAACACGATGGTGCGCATGAAGAACCAAAATCTGAGTATGAGTACTATCCTTCGCGTATATCTAACGATTCACCGGCAACATGCGACCCTGGTAGAAAACTAAACATGTTGATCCATTTCATTCGATGAGCACCCCTAAAGTACCTGCGTTCTATCTCGCAGTGGAGTGTTTCTATGAGATCTGGTTCCTGCGAGCTAACACCCTTAAGGCAGCATTCCCCTGGAAAACCCGACGTGCGAGCTTCCACGAAGCCATTTGCAGAGTAGATGCTCTTGTAAATGACACTTCTGAAAGTTCGTATTGCGTCTAAAAACGTATCGCTCATAAACCCCTGTCAATAAGCTTGGTTCCTCAATCCAGCTTCACGACCCGCACTGGTTGCACTGAACACCCGTCATAGCTAATTCCTTCTGGGAGTTATCGACAAACCAGCTACATCCTCTAGTCCCCCAGTAGACCTACGGCAGCCTGCATAAAGGTCTGTATCTAGGCAGCGACAGTTCGCATCGTGCGCTTGGAAATAGCCGCTCCATTAACGTGGGGGAAGCTGACAACTGTGCGAACTGAGGTAGGCGACCTCTACGCCCCCTGAGGCGACCTATCAGAGTCCGAAATGCCCGATGTCACTCCGGAGGCCGTTCAGGTACGCATTCCAGGCCCTTGTGAGGTTTCTAGCAAGCTTCGGGGTCATTAGCCTGTGGTTTGTTGGCCTACTGACGGCTCATCAACGCTTGGGGGTGCTCGGTTCTCGACGCTCCAGACTACTCCAGTCACCCTGGTCGGTTACATGAGTATCTGATTCCTTGAGCGCTCACCCAATGGCATTTTCTAGATCTCAGTCTTCCCAGTGAACCTGCGGCTACTAGGATCTGTTCTTATTCTGACTCGCGAAGTTGTCCACCGCTCCCCTTTTTTCCATGGTCTCAGCTTCACTAACTATGTTTCGGGGTAGGTTCTAGAATTTGCCGTCTACTTCAAGGTCAAACCGACAAGCCTGACGCCTAATCTACGTTCGAACCTTCGCGGGGATAAATTTCAGTATCTTTGCAAACGATCAGTTTGTTTCACGTGAAACAAGGATCGAATCATCTTTCGTTCAATGATGCGTCGCTGAGCGGACTAATGTTTCACGTGAAACGAAGCTACTAACCAAGTTCAAGGGAGAGTAAGTTCGAGGTTATTGCTTTATACCTATTAATGGTTGACCAAGTCTAGGAAGCGTTAGGTACATCAGAACGAATTCAGGTGTCTTCTTCCTTCGGTCTTTTGGACCCGGCAGAATCACGAACGACATGGAGAACAATACGTCGGTACACATTTGTCGGCCATGTTCGCACTAGTTCGAACCCAGGAGACCAACCTTCGTCGGCTAAACAAATGATCGCAGCCAAAGAAAGACTAGAGACGTTCTGCCAATTCTGAAGCGGGTAATCAGTAAACAGCAAACAGTCCGTGTTCAATTTTTTGACGTCTGTTGTCGAACGATTGACGACAAGACGTCGACCTCCTGGTCCTCCGTCTTACGTCAATGGCGGGCTAGCGCACCTTCAGGCATATGGTGCCGTAGGGCTATACACAAATGTGTCGTTCGGCAGAAGTCCGATTACAAGATTCCCGCATCAACCGCTATGAGCTCCGGCCTCAAACCATTACTATCCACAAACTAGGCACCAACGACCTATTGCACCAAGATATGTAGAACGCTCCTACTAAACCCTTGAAACTGGATACGAGGTATTCGTTCTCGGTAACTGTGGCTTACGAGAGGGGGAGCTTTATATACGTATATGGCGGTCGCAATGACAGTAGACGAGACGTTTCACGTGAAACATTAGACTCTCGATTCCCGCTTCGCGGTCTTGGCCGTATAATCCGGTAAAAACTATATTGGCTACTATTGCCCTTATACGGGGTCAATGCCGAAAAAGAAATCCAGAAGTACGCAACCTTCCTCCACAGAGCACATGGCTCAATTAATCCATTGCGCGGCAACGTGAACATATGAATCAACTTCAGAGTAACGAGACTGGAATAGACAAACGATGTCCACCATCTTCCTTTCAGCGAAACGGGGTTAGCTACACTCCCCCGCATACAAGGACGATGGTTGTCCTGAAGGTCGCCGGCGATCTTCCAACAACACGTGTGGAACAGATGCAATGACATCATATGTTCCACTTCGAGGTCCTCATGCTCGGCAAACCTATGACAAGCTCTACCGTAATTTTTATCAGGAGTTGGACTCATAGTTGCTTGTTGGACGTTCGTACCAGTGCGAGTTCACCAAGATTAAAAATGATCGTTGTAGCCCAGTCGGGCGATAAGAATTGCAGTCATCCTAAAGCGACGTACAACTATATTAATTTGAGTGCCTAGGCATTGAGGTGCTTCGTGTACTTTATCTCGATGTATTCAAGATAAGTTCGCGTTTCATTCTTAACTTCCGCACACTTTGCCCCATTTCTTTGTTGGGCTTCCATAACCGGGTAAGCGCTGTTGCACTTCATTACCGGTATCTACCAGCATCCAAGTCATCACTAAACCAGTTATCCGAGAATCTTCTTAGGATCAAAGGTGCCGTCGCAGAAGGATACCGTGGTTTCTCCTCTTCTGCGCCGAAACCAATCATCGATGAAAATGCTGCATGGATGTTCAACTGTCGTATCAGAATAAATAATTGACTCATTCAGAGCCACCAAAATTTCGGTTCAGAGCTAACCTCGGGCAAACAGTAATATTCTCGAACAGATCCACCGGATATTCTCTTTCAGAGCCACTCCGCCTAAGCTCCTCCCAGCATGCATCAGCTTGTGCGGTGGACTGAGCCATTTTCAGTGATGCGAAAGTTCAAAACGAAGCGAAAACTCCAGTCTCTCTCCGACGATTTCATTGCACACGCCATCGCGTCGATGCAAGGCGTCTACCGCAACAGCGCTTATTCGTGGATCCGGTTACCACCAGAAATGGTCATTGCGGACCATAAATATTGTCATTGGGATCCAGTACGTCTCCAAGTGGGAATGACTAGCCTCCAAGTGATGCAACTATTCCTGAACGGCGCCGATCTTCACGCGTATATATGAGCTTCCGGACTCGATCCAAATGATGTTGTGGACGATCCGGCCCGAGATAGGGCCTGACTGGATAATGGAGCAGGAGACAAACTATCCCACACCTAAATCTAGCTGAAAGGTCTGAACGAAGAGCAGGTTTACCAATTGTTGTTCCCCTGACGCGGCGAACTCTGGGCCGTGGCCAGGTTGGCTCGCCCCAAAAAGAAACTGGCAACAGTCGTTACGAACTTCAAGCTGATGCACGCCGACAACGACCAACTGACAGGGGCCGCATTAATGGGCTACGACCGGTTCTGCAACTCCTACCAGCGCTGATCAGCTGTTTGCAGCGGCCCTTTAAGACCACAATCGATGGTCTCTCTGAACGACAATATTCGGTGGTTTCCCAGAGAATATCGGTGGCTCTAATAGAGTCAAATGTTCAAGGAGCATTCGATCTCATGCTTCACCTTAAATTCAATGGCAGGACACTCCCCCGGATCGATGTATCAATTAGTTCTGGAACTCGCGTCGCTGCCTAGCCAATCATGTTGAGGGTGACGACTATGGAATTACGAATCCCTGGAATCGTCCCAAGCCCAACGGTCTTGCTGCTGGGATGAGATTCTCTCTTTCATTATGAAATGACCTGATGCTCAGCAGCTCTGTCGCAGCCAGACACGGCCAAGGGCGACACCAGGAGCATGGATTTTTAGGGCCTACTAATCCACTGCCAGATCAAGGGAAGTGACTTAGCAGTTTACTTGTAGCTGTGGATGCGGATGCCCGCAGCAAGTTGTTTGTCAGTCTTCCTGCTAAGGATTGTCCCCGCGGCATTGTCCAGCGGACATTCCATTTCGATTAATCGATACACTCTGCCCGATGCTCTGCTTTCGACGGGAGACTCTGGTCGTCTTGAAACGCTGTCGTAATGGCTCCAGCTCCACCTGAAGTGCGTCTATCCGCCACGGGCAATAAGTCGGCTCATGATAGGCGCTCAGAACGCCTCAGGCTTGCCCATGGCCTTCTGAGTGCATAGATGGCGTCTCGTCCACACCTAAGTCTTCAGGGAGGCATGCAGGACACATGGGGCCTTGTTTCTCGCGCAAAACATGATGCCCCCCCTGTTGTTCGTGCGAGTTCAAATCCTTGCATCGTTTCTATACCTATGGCCCCGCTCTCGTGCTGCCTGGACAGCTACGTGGACATCCCCTTAGATCATTCTTTGGTTCAAAGTGGTTTCACTGCTATCGCATCTTTCCGGGCACGTTCTTATACGGCTCGCAAATTACGTGAGCTAACCCTTGATTCTCCCCAGCTGTTTCACGTGAAACATAATTTTGGATATGAGAAAGGCGCATGTTTCACGTGAAACATGCGCCTAGTCCCGGATTTAGGAATTCATCGTTGGATCAATGACTTGCATGATCCTGTTCAGGTCGTCAACTGATGCAAATTCGATGCTGACTTTGCCCTTACGGCTCCCCAGCTGTATCTTCACGTTGGTGTCCAACCGATCAGACAGCGAGGTTGCCAAGAAGTCTAGTCTCTCATTCCGCTGAGTTTCACGTGCCTTCTTGGCTGGCTTGCGTGGTTTGTCATCACTGAGCGCAACTGCTTCTTCGGTTGCACGGACCGACAATCCCTCGTTGATGATTCGCTGCGCAAGCTGTTCAATGGCCTCATTGTTGGACAGTCCAAGCAATGCTCTGGCATGTCCTGCAGAGAGAACACCCGCGGCAACACGACGCTGAACTAGCGGTGGTAGCTTCATCAAGCGGATTGTATTCGAAATCTGCGATCGTGACCGACCAATTC
This sequence comes from Glutamicibacter sp. MCAF14, assembly GCF_052114325.1. Lineage (NCBI taxonomy): Bacteria > Bacillati > Actinomycetota > Actinomycetes > Micrococcales > Micrococcaceae > Glutamicibacter > Glutamicibacter sp. MCAF14. Next base: position 94,317 of record NZ_JBFREO010000001.1, on the reverse strand, counting down.
TGTCGGACAGTACTTCTTGAGTACATTCGAACTCTTCTAAGAGCTGCTGGTATGCAGCAGCCTCTTCCAAAGGGTTCAGTTGCGAGCGATGCAGGTTTTCAAGCAAGGCATCGCGCAACAGATCCGTGTCTTGGGTATCGCGGATGATCGCTGGGATCGTGGATAGACCGGCCGCTTGTGTCGCACGCCAACGGCGTTCACCCATGACCAGTTCGTATGGAACGTCGTCCTTCTCACGAGACGGACGAACGACGATAGGCTGTAGCAGCCCGATTTCTCGGATCGAATGGATGAGCTCATCCATATGTTCCTGATCAAAGTTAGAACGCGGTTGCTTGCGATTAGGATGGATCAGCGTTACATCGAGCTCAGCGAACTGCGCGCCTGGAACTTCTACCAGTTCAGGAGAGGTAGCAGCCACCTCCTGCGAGTCAGCCTTCTCTATAGCCTGCTTCTCCGTCTGCAAATCATCGTGCTGAACAGTAGCGCTCTTGCTTCCCAGGGTGGTGCTCAGTCCCGGCATAGTTGCCCGAGCTCGTTTAGTTGGCTTGCTCGGTGCAACCGGTGCCTTCGGAGCAGAAGACTTACGCCCTGGCTCAAAGAACATGTCGACGGGACGAGTAGCGCGTGTTTTTGACGCTTCTGCGGCAGATTCTATTGGCTTTGTTTCACGTGAAACATCTTGCTTTTCCTCAGGAACAGCCGCAGATGGCGAACTGGAAATCAGGGCTCCCAGTCCTCTGCCTAGGCCCCTCTTCTTGTCTGCCATTGTCTACGCACACCCTTTCATCAGAAATCTCAGCCCGAGACTAGTCTACTGTTTATTACCATCGAACCGGGGACGCGAACAGCTCGACATCCTAAGGTGTTCAATACATGAAACGAAGATTTGATGCATAGAGATGCTTTAAACAATCTAAAATAATAGTTTTAGGGAAAAATACGTGTAAATCGCTTTCAGTAGACCTCTACTACATCTCCTGCTACTTATGAGGGTCCCCATCGGGTCTACAGACTTCGTTCTATGCCTGCTCTAGTGAGTATTCATCACCAGTCTGTTTCACACCACTCTTCGTGGCAATTCAAAAAAACACTCGACAGAACGCTACTGTCCGCTCGCCTACCGATCATAGCTGCGTCAAGCGGAAAACGTCAGGAACTATACGGATGCCATCCAGCCATCCCCCGCTACATATTTTCAATGACTGCGAACGAAACGAACCCATTACCAGCGGCAGGCGGCGCACGCTTGATGCATGTCTGGAGCTACAAATGATAGAAACGGTTCAGTTGTCCCTGGCAGTCAACTCGCACCACGCTTCACCGACTGGATCCCAAGATAATTAGCGGAAGCAAAAGAAGCGCCACTGAACGATAAATCGTAGCCACCGACCGGGCGAACAACGACTACATCTTTATACGCCGCGTTCAGCCATCTCTAGTGCTGCTTCCGAGTACGAAAGTGCGCCAGTCGAATTCGGATCGTATGTGATTACGGTCTGCTGGTAGCTCGGCGCTTCGGAGATACGCACCGAACGTGGAATAACAGCCTTAAGAACTTGCTCTGGGAAGTGTTCGCGAACTTCATTAGCTACCTGTGCAGCCAAATTCGTGCGGCCGTCGTACATGGTCAGTAGTATCGTCGATACAGTCAGCTTGGAGTTCAGGTGCTTCTGAATCATTTCAATGTTCTTCAGCAGCTGGCTAAGTCCTTCAAGCGCGTAGTACTCACACTGGATCGGGATGAGGACTTCACGTGCGGCAACGAATGCGTTGACAGTGAGCAGTCCCAAGCTCGGTGGACAGTCAATGAAGACATAGTCTAGGCGCGGCAATCCCTTGCGTTGGCGGGTGCGCGCGTAGTCGTCCAAGGCGCGTTGCAAACGCTGTTCGCGGGCTACCAGGGAGACTAGTTCGATTTCTGCGCCGGCCAAGTGAATGGTCGCCGGAGCAACTTCCAAAGATGGCAAGTCTGGGCACGTAGCAACTACGTCAGCCAACGGCAGGTCATTGATTAGCACGTCGTAAATACTGTCCACTTCAGCGTGGTGTTCAATGCCCAATGCAGTGGATGCGTTTCCCTGCGGGTCGATGTCGATAACCAGAACATTCAGTCCACCCTTCGCCAGAGCGGCTGCAAGGTTCACGGTGGTCGTGGTCTTGCCGACTCCACCCTTCTGATTGGAAATGGTGAAATAGCGGGTCTTCTCAGGCGCGGGCACCTTGCGGGCCTCCAAAGCTTCACGACGACGATGTTCACTAGCTATCTGAGTAGCCAAAGGCGAGGACGAGTCGTTGAAATCAAACGCGCTATTCGATGAATCCTTAGTCTTAGACAAAGGTAAAACTCCTCCTCGTGACTTGATGCACTCTTCGAACGTGACGTGCACCGACAATGTTTCACGTGAAACATTCAAAACAAGTCATATAGACTGCGAAATGGCTTCACCCTTGAAACTTCTAAGGATGAGAGCCATTTCGCTTCTATAACTCTTTAATAGACTATCGTGTCAGCCTTAGCCAACCTTGATGCGAACCACCGTAGTCGGCTCTGCCAGGATGCTTTCGCCCACAGTAAGCACCTCGGTTTCCTTACCGCCAAGCTTGCGGATGGCCTTGGTTGCCTTCGAAATCTCTTCGGCAGCGGAGCGGCCCTTGATAGCGATGAGCTCGCCGTGGCCATGCAGCAGAGGAATGGTTAAACCGGCCAGGTTAGTCAGCGCTGAGACTACACGGGCAGTGACATAGCGTGCATTGACCACATCAACCATCTGCTCTGCGCGTCCGCGCATTACGGTGACGTTGGTCAGTCCCAGGTCATCGATAACCTCGGAGAGCCAGATGCAACGGCGCTCCAGAGGCTCAATCAGGGTCAGCTTGAGGTCAGCGCGAGCGATGGCCAAGCAAAGCCCTGGGAGGCCCGCTCCGGAGCCTACGTCGGCTACCTCGGCGTCCTTTTCCATGACTTCTTCAATCACGGCGCAATTCAGAACGTGACGGGACCACAGACGCGGTACTTCACGTGGCCCGAGCAGGCCGCGTTCGATACCGGAGGTCGCCAGGTGCTCTACATAGCGCTTGGCGAGATCCAGGCGATCGCCGAAGATCTTTTCGGCGGCTAGGGTCTCTTCTGCAGTAAGGCTGAGGTCCTCAGTCATGGCGTTGGTCCTTAGGTCGATCAGCACGCTTTCGCGTGATGGGTCTTAGCTGTCCAGTACCGAAATGACGATATGGCGTCGGGTCGATTCGCCCTCGGATTCCGAGTGCAATCCTGCATCGGCGATTACGTCGTGGACGAGCTTACGCTCGTAGGCGCTCATTGGATCCAAATGGACCTTCTCGCCGGTTTCACGAACGGTGGCCACAGCATCTTCAGCGATCTTGCGAAGCTCCTCAGCGCGGTCTGCGCGGTAGCCGCCGATATCCAGGATCAGGCGTGAGCGTTCACCAGTGGCCGTGAGTACCGCCAGGCGGGTGAGTTCCTGCAATGCATCCAGAACTTCACCGTCCTTGCCTACAAGGCTTTCGAGCGAGGCGTCATCGTCCTCGGTAAGGATCGAGATGTAGGTGCGTCCGCCGCGGATTTCGATGTCAATGTCGCCATCGAGATCAGCGATATCCAGAAGTTCTTCAAGGTAGTCGGCAGCGACGTCACCCTCATCTAGAACTTCCTGATCGTCATCGATCTGGTTTTCCAGCTCTGGGATGTCGATGTTCTCCGTTGCAGTCATGGCTACTTCTTCTTTCGACGGTTCTTGCGCTGTGGCTGTGTACGCTGGCCCTTGGCGGCCTGCTCTGCTGCGGCCTGCTCTGCTGCTTCAGCGTCTTCCTTCTTTACGCCTACCGGAGGCAGACCCTTGGCTGCACGGCGGGCGTTCAGTTCGCGCTCTGCTTCAGAACCAGGGGTTGGGTTGTTGCGGATAACCCAGAACTGCTGGCCCAAGGTCCAGAGGTTCGAAGCGGTCCAGTAAATCAGCACACCGATTGGGAAGTTGATGCCACCGATACCGAAGACCAGAGGCAGGATGTAAAGCATCATCTTCTGCTGCTGCATGAATGGGCCCTGCAGGGCTTCGGCGCTCATGTTCTTGGTCATCAGCTGGCGCTGGGTGAAGAACTGCGACGCGGTCATGGCAAGGATCATGACCACGGCAACGATGATTACTGCCCAGTTGACGGCACCGGAGTTGATGGTGCCCAAGAAGGTCTCGGACAGTGGAGCACCGAGAATCGAAGACTGGTCGAAGCTGCGGATATGTTCAGCGGAGAGGGCACCGATCGAACGGCCGTCATCACTGGCGCGCGAAGCTTCGTTGAGAACTCGGAACAGTGCGAAGAAGAATGGCATCTGCACGAGCAGGGGCAAGCAGGAAGACAGCGGGTTGGTCTTATGCTTCTTGAACAGCGCCTGCTGTTCCTGAACCATAGCCTGACGCGACATCTGGTCGGTCTTGCCCTTGTACTTGGCCTGGAGCTTGCGCAGGTCCGGCTGCAATGCCTGCATCGCACGCTGGGACTTGATCTGCTTGACGAAGACTGGGATCAGCAAAGTACGGATCAGCAGCACGAGGAAGATGATCGACAAGGTCCAGGTAACACCCGAATCCGCGTTCATTCCAATCGTGGTGAACAGTTCGTGGAATGCCCACAGAACCCACGAGACTACGTATGTAAACGGAGTCAGTATCGTGTCTAGGAAGTTGTTCATCAGTGGTCGAGCTCCTTGCGGCCGCTATCCGCGGCGTCTTCATCGTCGGGAATCACAGGATGATTCAGAACTATGATCCTCGGCAGTTTGCCTTCTGGCCAAATCCTCGGTCCCTCGGGAACGTGGTCGACGCCTCCGTCGGACCACGGATTGCACCGCAGGATCCGCCAAGTGGTCAGTCCAGCGCCTTTAACAACGCCATGCTGAGTCACTGCTTCGAGCCCATAGGCAGAACAGCTAGGAAAGTATCGGCATACATCGCCATATAGGGGCGAGATGAGTTTGCGGTAAGCCTTCAGCAACCCGATAACGATATTGCGTGGGATGTCAATGATGAACCACAGCAAACCAGTACGCGGGGCTAAGTCTTTACGCATCAGCGCGCCTCAATCTTGCGCAAAACAGCGGCTAACGCTGAATTGATCTGGGAGTTCAGTTCTTCCCAGGAGAGTTCGGCGGCACCTGGAAGCGCACGAACGACAAAATCGACATCGCCATCCACGCGCCGCAGCACCCGGGCGATCTCTCGCATTCGTCGTTTAGTGAGGTTCCTTTTAACGGCAATACCTACAGCCTTGGAAACAATGAATCCAAACCTGTCACCTTGGAACTCTTCGGTTTCGCGGTGTCGTGCATATAGCACGACGTTCCGGCGTCCGCTTCGGACGCCGGAACGTACAGTGGCTGTAAGGTCTTGCGCTAGGCGCAATCGCTGGTTCTTAGGCAACATGGCTTTTATGTAGCTCTTTAGTCGAGCTCGATGAAATTATGCTGCCAAGAGCTGGTTCGCAAATTTATGCGGACAGCTCGGCACGGTTCTTGCCACGGCGTGCCGAAAGGATGGCACGGCCTGCACGGGTACGCATGCGAAGGCGGAAGCCATGCTTCTTCGAACGACGACGGTTGTTAGGCTGAAAAGTCCGCTTGCTCACGGTGACACTCCAAAACGTTTTAGATGAGGCGCTTTACCCGTTACTAGCTAGCTGGATAACAACAGGATGGCGCTCGAGATTTCTTATAAAAATGCGCTTTTCTCACGGGCTCTTCTAAAAATGAGCAAGTCGCGAAAAAGATGCGCATAGGACTGAATAACAATAGAAAAATATGAGCGCAAGGTCAAATTGGCGCACGAGTACTGGCCTAACCCTCGCTTCGAGAGCCTGCCTGTGAATAATCTACCCCAAAGTTGTGGATTACGGCTGTGCATAACGAAAGAAATTTCACATCACGGAGGGAAAGTACAGGTCATCTCACCGTGAAAAAGGCTTGATATCAAGGGAAAACCCGTTTTCCACAGTATTAACACCCTGTTTTTCCACCGGACTGTGCATAACTGTGTGGATGATGGATAGAATTGGCGCAGACGTTGTCCAAAAAACAACGTTTCGAGAGCCTGGAAACGGGTTTCTTGTGACCAAGATTGCATTTAAACGGAAGTGGGGCGCCCTTAGTGAGCAGCGACGAAACCAATAGCATTGGTAGCTCTTGGCGCCAGGTCATCCGAAAGATCGAGGATGATGATCGGGTCAAGGCGCGTTACCGTGCCTTCGTATCGCTCGCCAAGCCGCAGGGTCTGATTGGTACGACGCTTCTGGTTGCTGTTCCCAATGATCTCACGCGCGATATTTTGCAGACCCAGCTGCGCGAGCCGCTGGATGAAGCATTGCGCGAAGTCTTCCAGGACGATATCCGCTGCGCGGTCAGTGTCGACCTCTCGTTGTCGGACGAGCTCGAAGAAGATGAGCAGGAAACCAAGCCGGCACCACCAGCTGCGCCTGCCGTCGTTGAAACTCCGGGCCCGCGCCCGCAGCCTGCACCACAGCCAACACCGCCGTCGAACTCCCAGGAGTTCGGCCGGCTGAACCCGAAGTACATTTTCGATACTTTCGTGATCGGCTCATCTAACCGCTTTGCCCATGCCGCAGCAGTTGCTGTCGCCGAAGCTCCAGCCAAGGCTTACAACCCGTTGTTCATCTACGGTGACTCGGGCCTCGGCAAGACTCACTTGCTGCATGCCATCGGCCACTACGCACGCCACCTCTACAAGGGCATCCGTGTTCGCTACGTAAACTCCGAAGAATTCACCAACGACTTCATCAACTCAATCCGTGACGATGAGGGTGCAAGCTTCAAGCAGACCTACCGCAATGTCGACATCCTGCTGATTGACGATATTCAGTTCTTGGCTAATAAGGACGCTACGCAGGAAGAGTTCTTCCATACTTTCAATGCGTTGCACAACCACAACAAGCAGGTTGTCATCACCTCGGATCTGCCGCCAAAGCAGTTGCAGGGCTTTGAAGACCGCATGCGTTCACGGTTCGAATGGGGTCTGCTAACTGATATTCAGCCGCCTGAGCTCGAGACCCGTATCGCAATTCTGCGTAAAAAGGCCGATGCTGAGAATCTTTCGGCTCCAGGCGATGTCATGGAATACATCGCTTCACGCATTTCAACGAATATCCGTGAACTCGAAGGTGCGCTCATCCGCGTCACCGCTTTCGCCTCGTTGAACAACCAGCCGGTGGACCTTGCCTTGGCTGAAACTGTGCTCAAGGACTTGATCAGTGAAGATGGCGCCCAGGAAATCACGCCGTCGACCATCATCAAGCAGACTGCAGAGTACTTCGGGCTGTCTATCGATGAGCTGAACAGCAAATCTCGTACTCGTACTTTGGTCACCGCGCGACAGATCGCCATGTACTTGCTACGTGAGCTTACCGACATGTCGTTGCCAAAAATTGGTGCCGAACTCGGCGGCCGCGACCACACCACCGTAATTCACGCAGATCGTAAGATCCGTGAGCTCATGGCTGAGCGTCGCGCGATCTTTAATCAGGTCACAGAGCTAACCAACCGGATTAAGCAGAGCCAGCGAGAGCATTAAAGCCAAGAAATCACAGGTGTGGATAAGGCTGTGGATGATCTGGTGACGACCTGCGGATAAGTATGGGGTCCCATGTGGACGTTAAAAACCATGAAACTCAGTGTCAACAGGTTGATGGAACTGAGTGTCATGTTCAACCACAGATTGTTCACATGCACAATCGTGGTCGGGTCAGGGGATATGAGGCTTATCCACAGTATCCACAAGGGTTATTAACACTTCTCCTTTAAACACTTATTCATCCAAATAACGAGTCCATTCCCTCCCCAAGCCAAAAACCTGTGCAGAACAAAATTTATGTTGCTTCGTCCACACTTCATTCGCTGAGCTGACGTTGCGCTATCAGGGCGTGGCAAGATTAGATGGATAAAACGTGCAACTACCTGCTCTATGCTTAAGAACTTGGCGAGGGAAAAACCTTCTTGGCCTGACTTAAGACTTATGGGTTCCGAAAGGCGGATTTTTCGTGAAGTTCAGCGTTGAAAAGGATGTATTGGCAGACGCCGTATCCTGGACTGCTCGGTCCCTGGCGCAGCGCCCACCATCACCTGTTTTGGCTGGCATTCTCATCACCTCCCACGAAGGCCTAGTTCGCCTCGAGGGCTTTGACTATGAGATTTCCTCGCATATCGAGATCCCTGCAGATATTTCAGAGCAGGGCTCAATCTTGGTTTCTGGCAAGCTCTTGGCTGAAATTACCCGGTCACTGCCTAACTCGACAGTCACCATCGAAACTGACGGTACGAAGATCTCGCTGAACTGCGGTCGTTCACGTTTCCACTTGGCCACCATGCCAGTAGATGAATATCCAACCCTGCCTGAACTTCCAGCTATCGCCGGCACCATCGATGGCCAGGCATTCTCCGAAGCTGTTTCCCAGGTTATTGTCGCCGCTTCGAAGGACGACACCTTGCCAGTGCTCACTGGCATCAAGGTTGAAATCGAAAATGATCTGATCACCTTCCTTGCCACGGACCGCTACCGTCTGGCACTGCGTGAATTGAACTGGTCGCCAAACAAGTCAGAGATCTCGACTTCATTCCTGATCAAGGCAAAGACCCTGAGCGAAGTTGCCAAGACTCTCTCAAACTCCGGTGAACTGAAGCTCGCCTTGGGCGAAAACGGCGAAATGGTGGGCTTCGAAAGCTCCAACCGCCGCACCACCTCCTTGCTGATCAATGGCGAATACCCAAAGATCCGTTCGCTATTCCCAAGCGACACTCCAATCCATGCCACCGTTCGCACCAGCGAGCTGATGGAAGCTGTGCGCCGTGTATCGGTTGTTGCCGAGCGCAATACGCCTGTTCGCATGGCCTTCACCGATGGCCAGCTGACCTTGGACGCTGGCACCGGCGAAGACGCACAGGCAGAAGAAGCCATTGTTGCTGCCCTTCGCGGCGAAGACATCGTGGTTGCCTTCAACCCAACGTTCTTGTCCGAAGGCCTGAACTCCTTCAACACTGATTTCGTTCGCTTCTCCTTTACCAGCGCGCCAAAGCCAGCCATGCTGACCGGCCAGAAGAAATTGGATGAAGACGATCAGGACCAGTATCGCTACCTGGTAATGCCGGTTCGATTGCCAAACTCGAACTAATCAAATTTCGTGGTGGATGGCGTGAGCCATCCACCACCTCGTTTCCGTCAGGATTCCGGTGTATATCTCGCAGCTTTCACTCACGGGCTTCCGCTCGTATGCGCAGGCCGACGTGCACCTAGCCCCTGGAATTAACGTCTTGATCGGCCCTAACGGCGTCGGCAAGACAAATATTGTTGAATCCATTGGTTATCTGGCCAATCTGTCATCGCATCGCGTAAGCAATGACGCTCCACTGCTGAATTTCGAATCGGATCGCGCACTGATCCGCGGCACTGTCCATCGTGGTCCGCAAACTACGACGCTCGAGGTCGAAATCACCAGCGGCAAGATCAACCGGGCCCGCATCAACAGGGCCAACCCGGTACGCGCTCGCGAAATTCTGGGAATGGTTCGCACCGTGCTTTTCGCCCCCGAAGACTTGGCTCTGATCAAGGGCGATCCATCCAACCGGCGAAAGTTCTTGGATGAATTACTGGTTGCTTTGCGCCCGATTGAATCCGGCACAAAAAATGACTACGACCGCATCGTCAAGCAGCGCAATGCCCTGCTCAAGTCCATTCGCGGCAAATCCAAGCTGAGCACTTCGCAGGAGAACACCCTCAAGGCTTGGGATCTGCAGCTGGCAATGACCGGTGCCCGGCTGATTCGCGGGCGACTTGATGTTTTGGCATTGATCCGGCCGTATATGCAGGCCGCCTACGCTGATTTAGCTGATGGCGCCAAGGACGCACGCGCCGTGTACCGTTCATCGCTCGAGGGCGAACTAGATGAAAACAGCCTGCCGGCCGAAGACCTGGAATCCTTGGAACAAGAAGAAATCCAAGAACTCCTGCTCACAGCCATTGAAGCTAATCGCAGCCGCGAAGTTGATCGAGGGATTTCCCTTTTTGGTCCGCACCGCGATGATCTGACCCTGATCCTGGGCCCCGCTGCAGCCAAGGGCTATGCTTCGCATGGCGAAACCTGGTCCTTCGCACTGGCCCTACGTCTGGCTGCCTACCGTGTTTTCGGTGATGATGATCCGCGCCCAGGTTCAGGTCCGATCCTGATCCTGGATGATGTGTTTGCTGAATTGGATACCACACGTCGCGATCGGTTGGCCCATATCGTTGCCGGTGCCGAACAGGTTCTGGTCACTGCCGCTGTTGTTGAAGATGTTCCCGAAGCGCTGAAGGGACATTTCTTCCAGGTCTCCCCTGGCCAGGTTGTCGATGCATGAGCCATCAGAACGCGATGAACACCGCTTCGATCCGGAGATCGATGCGGCAAAAGCGCTGCTCAACCGCATGCGAAAGCTGGCTGAAGAACGCGGCGAGACACGGGTAGACGCTGCCCGCATGGAAAAAGTGCGCAAGCGAAAGGCCTCCCGCCGTGGATTCGCGGCTGAAAAGCCAGAATCGGCCGAAGGCGCTATTCGCGATCCGCGTGCCATCGGTGACGTGGTCTCCCGCCTGTCCAAGGCCCGTGGCTGGAACACCCAAGTTGCCGTCGGTTCCGTGCTTGGACGCTGGGCGGAGATCATTGGGGCCGACAATGCAAAGCACTGCCAACCGGAATCCTTTGAGGATACGGTCGTGGTGATGCGCTGCGATACAACTGCTCGAGCTGCGCAGATGCGCCTAATGAGCCACGATATTCTCAAGAAATTCGATGCCGAATTGGGCCCCGGAATCGTCACCGTGCTCAAGGTTCTGGGACCAAATGCTCCCTCTTGGCGACATGGCATGCGCTCGGTTGCCGGAAGAGGGCCGCGCGACACCTACGGGTAAAAATTGCTAGCACGGCATATGGCGCACTCACGGACCCGGAGGGTGGATCCCCCCACACTTGAACGCCACAGCCGCCTCAGAACATCAATTGCTTGCTATTGGTGGGCGATTTAGGCCTCAAAGTCATCGTTTATTTTGCTCTACGCGGTAGAATTAGAGGTAGTGAAATGACTTTGTCGCGGGCAAACCCGCTGCATCGTCCCTCCAGACCATGATTGCTTGACGCGCTGAATCCGACGCAGAGGGCAATCGCGCGCCAAATTCGAGGAGTTCGTAGCACCCGTGTCTACCGAAAATGCTTCACCGCAGGAACCGGCTGAAAGCCAAGCCGCAGCGGAATCGATGACTTCTAAAGTCGAACACACTTACGGCGCCCAGGATATTACCGTCCTCGAAGGGCTTGAAGCGGTACGCAAGCGTCCGGGCATGTACATCGGTTCCACCGGCCCCCGCGGCCTGCACCACTTGGTCTACGAAGTTGTCGACAACTCCGTCGATGAGGCGCTGGCTGGGTACTGCGACACCATCAATGTCACCCTGCAGGCCGACGGCGGCGTGCGTTGCGAGGACAATGGCCGCGGCATCCCAGTGGATGTCCACCCAACCGAGGGCAAGCCAACCGTAGAGGTTGTCATGACCATCCTGCACGCCGGCGGCAAGTTCGGCGGAGGCGGCTACGCGGTCTCCGGCGGCCTGCACGGCGTGGGCATCTCCGTAGTGAACGCACTGTCCGAGAAGGTCAACACCATCGTGCGCCGCCAGGGCCACGCTTGGCGCATTGGCTTCGGCAACGGTGGGCACACGACCCAGCAGCTGACCAAGGGCGAAGAAACCGATCGCACCGGCACCAGCCAGACGTTCTACCCGGATCCGGAGATCTTCGAGACCGTCGAGTTCGACTTCGAGACACTGCGCGCCCGCTTCCAGCAGATGGCCTTCCTGAACAAGGGCCTGCGCATCACCCTCACCGATGAGCGTCCCCAGGACAATGCAGAGCCTGAGGCCGAGGTCGAAGAGGAAATTGAGAACCAGGTAGTCAAGCCACGCACCGTGGACTACCTGTACAAGGACGGCCTGCTGGACTACGTCAAGCACCTGAACGCCGCCAAGAAGATCGAACTGGTCCACGATGAGGTCATCGCCTTTGAATCCGAAGATTCGAAGCGCGGCATCAGCCTGGAAATCGCAATGCAGTGGACCAACGCGTACGCCGAGTCCGTGCACACCTACGCGAACACCATCAACACCCATGAGGGCGGTACCCACGAAGAGGGCTTCCGCGCGGCACTGACCGGCCTGCTCAACCGCTATGCACGCGATAACAAGATCCTGCGCGAAAAGGATGACAACCTCACCGGTGAAGACGCCCGTGAGGGCTTGACCGCGGTCATCTCGGTCAAGCTCTCCGAGCCGCAGTTCGAAGGCCAGACCAAGACCAAGCTGGGCAACTCGATGGCCCGCGGCTTCGTGCAGGGCGTGGTCAACGAGGAGCTGGGCGACTGGTTCGAACGCAACCCGAATGTCGCCCGCGACATCATCCGCAAGGCACAGCTGGCCTCTCAGGCCCGCATGGCTGCCCGCAAGGCCCGCGACAACGCCCGCCGCAAGTCGCCGATGGAATCCTTCGGCATGCCGGGCAAGCTCTCTGACTGCTCCTCGAAGAACCCGGCCGAGTGCGAAGTATTCATCGTGGAGGGCGACTCCGCAGGCGGCTCGGCCAAGCGCGGACGCGACCCGCACACCCAGGCCATCTTGCCGCTGCGCGGCAAGATCCTGAACGTGGAGCGTGCCCGCCTGGACCGTGCGCTGGGCAATGCCGAAGTACAGGCGATGATCACTGCCTTCGGCACCGGCATCGGCGAAGAATTCGACATGGCCAAGCTGCGCTACCACAAGATCGTGCTGATGGCCGATGCTGACGTTGACGGCCAGCACATCACCACGCTGCTGCTGACCTTGATCTTCCGCTTCATGCGTCCGCTGATCGAGCACGGCTACGTCTACCTGGCAGCCCCTCCGCTGTACCGCATCAAGTGGTCCAACGCAGCGCATGACTACGTGTTCTCCGATAAGGAACGCGATGATGCGCTGCTCGCCGGCCAGGCATCGAACAAGCGCCTGCCCAAGGACAACGGCATCCAGCGCTACAAGGGTCTGGGCGAGATGGACTACTCGGAACTGTGGGACACCACCATGGATCCCGAGCGCCGCACCCTGCGCCAGGTCACCATGGATGACGCCGCAGCTGCGGATGAGGTTTTCTCCGTGCTGATGGGCGAGGACGTCGAGTCCCGACGTAACTTCATCCAGCAGAACGCCAAGGACGTGCGCTTCCTGGATATCTAACCGGTCCCAGCCACCACAGATATCCACCGAAGACTTTTTTGACTTGTAAGGGAAGAAATTGAGCGACGAGCAAACCCCGGAAAACGCACCAATGGACGGCGAGATCATCGAGCCGATCCATGAAGGTGGTCGCGTTGACCAGATCGACCTGCAGACCGAAATGCAGCGTTCGTACCTTGACTACGCCATGGCCGTGATCGTCGGCCGTGCGCTGCCGGACGTGCGCGATGGCCTGAAGCCAGTGCACCGCCGCGTGCTGTACGCGATGTACGACGGCGGCTACCGCCCGGAGCGTTCGTACAACAAGTGCGCCCGCGTGGTCGGCGAAGTCATGGGCCAGTACCACCCGCACGGCGACACCGCGATCTACGATGCGCTGGTGCGCCTGATCCAGGACTGGGTCATGCGCTACCCGCTGGCCCTGGGCCAGGGCAACTTCGGCTCCCCGGGCAACGATGGCGCCGCCGCCCAGCGTTACACCGAAACCAAGATGGCCCCGCTGGCCATGGAAATGGTCCGCGACATCAACGAGAACACCGTTGATTTCCAGGACAACTACGACGGCAAGAACCAGGAACCAACCGTTCTTCCGGCCCGTTTCCCGAACCTCTTGGTCAACGGCTCCTCCGGCATCGCCGTGGGCATGGCCACCAACATTCCACCGCACAACCTGCGCGAAGTCGCCGAAGGCGTGCAGTGGTACCTGCAGAACCCGGAAGCTTCCCGCGAGGAACTGCTCGCCGAGCTGATGCTGCGCGTCAAGGGCCCGGACTTCCCATCGGGCGCCATGATCCTGGGCACCAAGGGCATCTCCGATGCCTACCGCACCGGCCGCGGCTCGATCACCATGCGTGCAGTGGTCAACGTGGAGGAAATCCAGGGACGCACCTGCCTGGTGGTCACCGAACTGCCATACATGGCCAACCCGGATAACCTCGCGGTGAAGATCGCCGAACTGGTGCGCGATGGCAAGATCTCGGGCATCGCCGATATGCGCGATGAGACCTCGGGCCGCACCGGCCAGCGCCTGGTGATCGTGCTCAAGCGCGACGCCGTGGCCAAGGTAGTGCTGAACAACCTGTACAAGCACACCGAGCTGCAGTCCAACTTCTCGGCCAACATGCTCGCGATCGTCGATGGCGTGCCACGCACGCTGCCGCTGGACGGCTTCATCCGCCACTGGGTCACCCACCAGATCGAAGTGATCGTCCGACGCACTGAATACCGCCTGAAGAAGGCCGAAGAAGAAGCCCATATCCTGCGTGGCCTGCTCAAGGCCCTGGACGCTTTGGACGAGGTCATCGCCCTGATTCGCCGTTCGGCCACCACCGAAGCAGCGCGCGACGGGCTGATGGAGCTGCTGGATATCGACGAGGACCAGGCACGCGCCATCCTGGATATGCAGCTGCGCCGCCTGGCCGCACTGGAACGACAGAAGATCCAGGATCGCCATGCGGAGCTCGAGCGCATGATCGCCGAATTCAAGGCCATCATTGCTGATCCAGCCCGCCAGCGCCAGATCGTTTCCGAGGAACTGCAGGAAATCGTCGCCAAGCACGGCGATGACCGCCGCACCAAGGTCTTGATGGGCTACGACGGCGACATGAGCGTCGAAGACTTGATTCCTGAAGAGGAAATGGTCGTCACCATCACGCGCGGCGGCTACGTCAAGCGCACCCGCATCGACAACTACCGTTCGCAGGCACGCGGCGGCAAGGGCATCAAGGGTGCAAACCTGCGCGGGGACGACGTGGTCGAGCACTTCTTCGTCACCTCGACCCACAACTGGCTGCTGTTCTTCACCAACCACGGACGCGTGTACCGCACCAAGTGCTACGAATTGGCTGAGGCCGGTCGTGACGCCAAGGGCCAGCACGTGGCGAACGTGATGGCTTTCCAGCCTGATGAGCACATCGCCCAGGTGCTGGATCTGCGCACCTACCAGGATGCGGCATACCTGATGCTCGCTACCCGCAACGGCCTGGTGAAGAAGACCCGCCTGGAAGATTACGACACCAACCGCACCGCCGGCGTGATTGCAATCAACCTGCGCGAGGACGATGAACTGGTCTCCGCGCAGCTGGTCAGCGAATCAGATGACGTGATGCTGGTCTCACGCAAGGGCCAGTCGGTCCGCTTCACCGCCACCGATACCGCGCTGCGCCCAATGGGCCGCGCGACCTCCGGTGTTACCGGCATGAAGTTCCGCGAGGGCGATGAGCTGCTGGCAGCCGACGTAGTCCGCGATGACTCCTACGTGTTCACCGTGACCAACGAGGGCTACGCTAAGCGCACCACGGTTGCCGAATACCGTGTGCAATCCCGCGGTGGTTTGGGCATTAAGGTGGCAAAGCTCAACGAGGAACGCGGCGAGCTGGTCGGTGCGCTCATCGTTGACGAGACCGACGAAGTCCTGGTCGTGATGGGTTCGGGCAAGGTAGTCCGCTCGGCCGTATCGCAGGTTCCATCCAAGGGACGAGACACCATGGGCGTCATCTTCGCCAAGCCCGATAAGAAGGACCACATCATTGCGGTTGCCAAGAACTCCGAGACTGAGCTCGAAGAGAACTTGGAGGAAGATGCCGTAACGTTGGACGCAGAAAACACGATCGATGAGTCATCGGCTGCGCCAGAAACCGAATCCGGCGCGGAAAACGATGACGACACTAACGGAGGTAACGCATGAGCACGCCCTCGACGCCACGCCCCAGCGGCAGTGCCCCGAAGAGCGCCGCGCCGCGACCTACCCAGGTAAAGCGTCCGGCTCCAACCGGCACCGGTGACCGTCCGGCTAACGCCGGAGCACGACCAGCTGCAGGCCAGCAGCGCCCAGCCGGTGCTCGTCCAGCCGGACAGCGCCCAACTGGAGCACCGCAGCGTCCAACCAGCCAGCAGCGTCCGGCTAACGGCCAGGAACGCCTGGTTCGTCCGGCGCCCAAGGCAAAGGTCCGCAAGGCCCGCCTGCTGGTTTCCAAGGTTGAGCCGTTCTCGGTACTCAAGCTCGCCTTCCTGCTCTCGGTAGCCTTCGGTGTGATCACCGTGGTCGCCGCCGTCGGCATCTGGGCAGTTCTGGACCTGACCGGAACTTTCGACTCGTTCAACCAGCTGATGCGTGATGCTATCGGCGCGGACGGCAACTTCGACCTGCGCGACTCCATGTCGCTTGGCCAGGTAGCTTCCTACGCAACGATCATCGCCGTAGTGAACGTCGTGGTGATTTCCGTGGTTTCCATGCTTGGCGCGGTGCTGTACAACATCGCAGCTTCGCTGGTTGGCGGCGCCGGTGTGACCCTCACCGACGACTAAAAACACCCCATGTCGAGCCCGGGATTCATGCTGTGATGCATGACACCCGGGCTCGATTTGTATCTTTAGAAAAACACCGGTAAAGTTTTATTTCGTTCCGAAGGGAACAAAAACAAAAGCAAGGGCGTATAGCTCAGGCGGTTAGAGCGCTTCGCTGATAACGAAGAGGTCCCAAGTTCAAGTCTTGGTACGCCCACAGAATCCTTGCTGGAGAGAAAGAGGAGAAATGAAAAAGTTCCTAGTTCTCGCATCGATCGCGACTGCTGCAGTAGTCTTGATCAAGAAGGCGAAGGCTTCGTCGGAAACAAAGGAAACCTGGCATCAGGTAGCCGATAAAGTTTCCTAAAGCTTTTGGGGCCTTAGCTCAGTTGGTAGAGCGTCTGCTTTGCAAGCAGAATGTCAGGAGTTCGATTCTCCTAGGCTCCACAAAAGAAATCGGCGGAAAGTGAAAACTTTCCGCTAATTCTTTTTGATTGGTTCGAAAGAACTGATCGCGGAGCGGAAGCTTCAAAACTAAATACGGGGCCTTAGCTCAGTTGGTAGAGCGTCTGCTTTGCAAGCAGAATGTCAGGAGTTCGATTCTCCTAGGCTCCACATTTGCCAAAAGGCGGAAAGTGAAAACTTTCCGCCTTTTGCGCTACCCGGAACGGAATTTGCCTAGTTCCGGACCTTGGCGGTTCGCACCTGCTCATAGTGGCCGAGCAACTGCTCGCCAATACTGTGCCAAGAACGGTCCTGGACACTGCTCAACGCAGCACTGGCAAAGGCCAAGCGCTTCGCATCGTCATAGGCCAAGTCGCTGACCCGACTGCGCAGCTCCTCGAGGTTTCCCGGCTGATAAAGCCAGCCCGTGCGGGAAGAGTCCACAAGATCCAGCGGCCCACCCCGGCCTACGGCTACTACCGGCACGCCACAGGCCATGGCCTCCTGAATGGTCTGGCAGAAGGTCTCCGAAGACCCGGGGTGAACGAAAATATCCATCGATGCCATCACCTCGGCCAGCCGCTCACCGGAAAGGAATCCAGTGAAGTGGGCGTTGGGCAAGATTTCGCGTAATTCGTCCTCGAGCGGTCCGGAACCCACGATCACCAAGCGCGTATTCTCCAGATCAGCCAGGGCCTTCAGGTCAGCGACCTGCTTCTCTGCCGCTAGCCGGCCCACATAGCCAATGACCACGTCGTCATTCGGCGCGACAGCCCGCCTGAATTGCTCACTGCGCAGCCTAGGGGTGAACTGAGCGGTGTCTACTCCCCTACCGCAGATGGCAAGCCGCTGAACGCCCAGAGATTGAAGCTGCCGGTAGGAAAACGTGCTCGGTACCAAGGTCCGGTCTGCGGCCGTGTGAATCGCTCTGACGTGCTCCCAGAGCCTTTGCGTAAGCCATGGCATCTTATAGCGTGCGGCGTAGCTGGGAACTTCTGTCTGATACAGCGCCACCGTGGGCAGATCCAGCTCCTGCGCAGCACGAAGTGCCTGCCATCCGAGGATGAACGGACTGGCCAGATGAACCACGTCGACTTGTTCCCGAGCCAGCAGCTTGCGCAGACGCCAGACGCTGGCGGTAGCTACCCGGACTTCGGGATAGCTCGCCAATGGAACGGAGGGCACCGTGATGATCTTGAAGCCTTGGTACGCCTTGGGGACACCTTGTCCGGACAGCTCGCCGGCCAGCGAGCTGTTGGGGGTGATGACAACGGCCTCGTGGCCGGCCTGCCTCAGGTGATCCAAAGTCTTGAGGATTGAGTTGGTTACCCCATTGAAATGGGGAAGGAACGATTCAGCGACGATTGCTACCTTCACATCTTCAGGATGCACATCGTGGATGACGCGCAAGTAAATATGGCAGGATAACGGGCTTAACTTCAGCTATCTCGTTGTGAGACGCAACTATTTAGTGGCAAAATACGGTAAATGCACAGTGAACAGCCCGGCCCGGATGCCGTAGCGAGCAAAGCCAAAAAATTGGACAAGGACTCACGTATCGCCGTGCTGCTTTTCCCCGTGCTGATTTTGCTCGGCGGCTTGTGCGGAATGCTTCTCCCCCAAGCTTTTGCGGGGCTCGCAGGGTGGATCAATCCCCTGCTCATGGTGATCATGTTCTGCATGGGATTGACGTTGGCCCTGCCGGACTTTGCCTTGGTATTCAAGAATCCCTTGCCGGTGCTCGGCGGCGTAGCCGCACAGTTCATCGTGATGCCGCTGGTGGCCTGGCTGGTGGCTGCGCTGCTGCAGCTTGAACCGGCATTGGCCGCCGGACTGATCTTGGTTGGCTGCGCGCCGGGCGGTACAGCATCCAATGTGGTTTCCTATCTGGCTCGAGGCAATGTTGCCCTCTCTGTGGCGATGACCTCGGTTTCTACTTTGCTCGCTCCATTGCTGACCCCGGTGCTGGCACTGTGGCTGGCCGGCCAGTACATGCCTGTGGATGCCAGTTCCATGGCCATCAGTGTTGTTCAGATTGTCTTAATCCCTGTCGTGCTGGGCATCGTGCTGCGAATGCTGTTCAACCGCATCGTCACCAAGATCAATGCTGTGCTTCCATGGCTCTCGGTGCTGGCTATTACCTTCGTGGTGACAATCATCGTTGCTGGCAGTGCGCAGACTATCTTGACTGCGGGGCTGCTGGTTCTGGTGGCGGTGGTATTGCACAACTCGCTGGGCCTGGCACTGGGATATGGCATTGGTGTACTGCTGCGTGTCCCAACAGCCTCCCGACGAACAATAGCCATTGAAGTAGGTATGCAAAATTCCGGCCTGGCCGGCGGATTGGCGAAGCAATATTTCTCACCAGAAGCCGCTTTGCCCGGTGCTATATTCTCTGTTTGGCATAACTTATCCGGCGCATTAGTTGCGGCATACTGGCGACGAAAAGATGCTGAATAGCCCGGAAATACTGGGATACACTTCCTATATTCCAAAAGAAGAATATTTTGATTCCTTGAAGAAATCAGGGTGAGCGCGGGCTTCTGCCGTAGCAAGGCTAGAACCACGCGGAGAAACTGTAATCTTAGCTGGTGACCATCTTGCTCGCCTTGGTCGGAATCATCGGGATTTCGGCATCGGGCCCCATCATTGCAGCCTTCCCGGGCGTACCAGTGCTTTCCATGGCCTTTTGGCGCAACGGAGCTGCGGCTGCTGTCCTCAGCGCACCGGCACTTCGCAAGAACCCCAAGGCCTATCTGCACATGACCTCGCGAGAGTGGTTCTTCACCGGGATCGCTGGGGTAGCTCTTGCCTTGCACTTCGTATGCTTCATGTATTCGATGCGGCTAACCAGCGTGGCAGCTGGAACGGCACTGGTATGCATCCAAGGAGTCTGGATCGCGATGTTCCAGGTTCTGCGCGGAACTAAATATCGTACGCAGGTCTTCCTGGGCATGGGAGTCGCTTTGCTTGGGGCTATCGTCATTACCGGATTCGACATGGGTCTGGGACGCGATGCCATAGTGGGAGACCTGCTGGCACTAGCAGGCGGCGTCCTCGCCGCGGTGTACACGCTAGCAGGTTCCGTAGCTAGGCGGACTCTGGGAACCACTACATATGCTTCGAGCTGCTATGCAATTACCGCGGCAGTGCTGTTGGTACTTTGCTTCCTTACCGGAACGCCGATTTGGGGCTTTGACGCTCGCGGGTGGATTGCGATCATCCTGCTGACCTTGTGCGCGCAGATCTTTGGCCACACCGCCATGAATCATTTGCTATCCGTGCTCGGCCCACTGACGGTTTCTACGCTGATTCTGCTCGAGATTCCGGGTGCTGCCATCTTGGCCGCATTGTTCTTGGGACAGGTAGTTTCCATCGCTACCTATGCCGGGTTGGCTGTGATCCTCGTTGGGCTTGCCCTGGTGATACGAGGGCAAGCCCAACCAAAAACCGAGGTCTAGACAGATTTACTTGTCATCTTCGAGGATTTCACGGATTTCTTCCACGCTGGCTTCTCGTGTCTGAACAGGCTGATGCGGCTGTGCCGGTACTGGCTCGTTTTCCCATGGATCCTCGATTGGTTTCGAGGCCTTCCACACGGCAACCAGTACTGCGACAAGTCCCGCAATCAGGCCAACGGCTAGTACTTTTCCTACTTTGCTCTTCTTGCTCATGCGTTGCTCCTGATCAAAAAAATTCACGCTAACCGACAGTTCAAGACTAGGCAGTTCCGTCCCCAGTAGCCAGCATTAGCTGGGCTTCAGCCTGATATTGGCCTAAATTTTCACTCAACGCGTACGTCAGCATTTAGCGGGTCGAGCATAGATCATGGAAGAATGAAGGCATGACCGCAAACGCAACTCATAAAGCCACGATTCACACTACTTTGGGCGACATCGTTGTCGATCTCTTCGGCAACCACGCACCAAAGACCGTTAAGAACTTCGTTGGCCTGTCGACCGGTGAGCAGGAGTGGGTACACCCAGAATCCGGTGACAAGAAGACCAACACCCCGCTGTACAGCGGAACCATCTTCCACCGCATCATTGCTGACTTCATGATTCAGGGTGGCGACCCACTGGGCCAGGGCTTCGGCGGCCCAGGCTACCAGTTCGATGATGAAATCCACCCAGAACTGAACTTCAACGAGCCTTACAAGCTAGCTATGGCCAACGCGGGTATCCGCATGGGCCGTGGAACCAACGGTTCGCAGTTCTTCATCACCACTGTTCCAACCGCCTGGCTTCAGGGCAAGCACACCATTTTCGGTGAAGTTGTTGAACCAGAATCACGCAAGATCGTTGATGCGCTGAACGCTGTTTCTACCGATGGCCGCGACAAGCCACTGGAAGACGTCGTCATCAACTCGGTCGACATCGAGACCCTGTAACCACACAGACGCACCAACCCGAGGCTCCGGCGATTCCCTAACGGTTATTGTCGGGGCCTCGGGCTTTTAATCCTTCTCTCTCACATGCAAGGCAGGTACCGATGTCCTACGGACAGGTTTCCCCAGAAGGCCAGGCTGCGCCTACGTGCTTCAGGCACCCGCAGACGATCTCTTTTGTTTCGTGCAACCGCTGTGGACGTCCGGTCTGCCCGCAATGCCAGGTCTCGGCACCTGTTGGAGTGCAATGCGTGGAGTGCGTCGCCCAAGCGAACAAGCGTCTACCGCAGCAGAAGACCCAGTTCGGCGGCCGGCTGCGCGCCGGGGCGCCAATCGTGACCTATACGTTCATCGGGCTCAATGTCCTGGTGTACGTGCTGCAGTGGGTCATTCCCGGACTCACGAACCAGCTTGTTCTGGCACCTGCACTGGCGGCCTATGAGCCATGGCGGCTGATCACCAGCGCCTTTGCCCACGCCACGAGTTCGCTGCTGCATCTGGCGATGAACATGTACGGCGTCTACATTTTCGGCACCATGCTCGAGCCGCGGATGGGGAGACTGCGTTTTACCTGGCTCTATCTGCTCAGCGCCTTCGGTGGTTCCTTGGGGATCCTTCTGCTTAGCGCACCACTGAGTGCAACGCTCGGTGCGTCGGGCGCACTGGCAGGCCTGTTCCTCGCGACTTTCGTAGTGTTCCGCTCCAATAAGCAAGCGCTTCGCTCAATGGGAATCATCCTTGCACTGAACGTGGCTCTTGGCTTCTTCGTGCAGAGCATTTCCTGGCAAGGGCACTTGGGAGGCGCAATTCTGGGCATTCTTGCCGCTTGCTGCATCGTGCTTATTCCACGGAGTAATCCACAGCGTGCTCGCATTCAGATACTTTTGCTCACAGCCTTGTCGGTAGCGCTGCTGACGGGGATCTATGTTTCAACGGAAGCTGTGAAGTGGCCACTTGGATAGTTCGAAAAGAACTGGGTTAGTTATCCACACCGATTATCCACATTGTTAATAACTTACAAGCGTGTAAGTATCAGAGTGTAGGTGTTATTAACACCCCTACTCCCCCATGGATTCAGGGATATTCATCTTCGGGTACACAATACTCACATCTTTGCCCACATCTGTGGATAAGTTTTAAACAACCCCTGTAGATAGCGTATATACGAATCGACAGGTTGTTAATAACTTGGGGTTCGAAAGTTTAAACGAACCACTGGATTGGTATGGAATTCAGGGCGTTTAGGCCTTATCCACAACCGGAATCCACAGTGTTAATAACTTACAAGCATGTCATTTTGAATCGAGATATATAAGTTGACTAGTGTGAATGTCTAAATCCTCGCTCGTTAGCCAAAGTTCTCCCCAGCTGTGGATAAACTTGTGAACAAGTGTTTATAAAACTTGTGCACATCGGCTGTGGATAAGCGCTTTATCCTGTGGATTAGTCGGTGATGATGGGCAGGATGAGCGTGGTGGCAAACAAGATCATGAGCAGCCCTACGAGTACATCAAGTACCTGCCACGCTTTGGGCTTGGCGAAGAATGGCGCAAGGAAACGTGCGGCATAAGCAAGCGCGAAAAACCAAACGAAGCTGGCCACGATTGCACCGACTGCGAAATAAGCTGCGCCCTCTGCCTGGGAAGTCGCGATCGAGCCGAGAAGCAGCACCGTGTCGATATAAACATGCGGGTTGAGCCAAGTTAGGGCCAAAACTGTTCCGATAACGGAAATCTTGGCTGTGCGGCCCTGTATGGCTGAAACTTTGAGTGCTTCAGGTTTTACTGCTCGGCGGAAAGCGAAAATCGCATAACTTAACAGGAAGATGAAACCTCCAACGCGGGCAAACACCAGCAACAATGGGGCTCGTTCAACCAGTGCGCCCATGCCGCTGGCGCCGGCCGTAATCAGGATTGCATCCGAGAGTGAGCAAACCAATGCGGTGATAAGAACATGTTCTTTCCTTATGCCTTGGCGCAGGACAAACGCATTTTGTGAACCAATGGCGACGATGAGGGACAAGCCAGTGGTGAAGCCGAAGACTAGGGATCCGAAGAGCATGTACAAACTGTAGGAGATTCGTAAATCGACGTCGAACTTAAGATCCTGAATCTAGATTAGAGTTCCTTATGTGAATCTGGATGTGGAACACCTTGAAACCCTGTTGGCAGTCGTTGACGCCGGAAGCTTCGACGACGCATCCATTGATCTAGGAGTGACTGCCTCAGCGGTCAGTCAGCGGATCAAGGCTCTGGAGAACCGCCTTGGTGCCATCTTGCTGGTACGCAGCCGTCCTGTCGTTCCCACCGATCAGGGAACCAGAGTGCTGCGCTATGCGCGCCAGATGTCGTTGCTCAGCGCCGAGTTTTCTGCCGAGGTTGCTTCCGAACAACCCATTGCGGTTGCCGTCGGAGTTAACGCCGATTCGCTGTCTACCTGGTTTGCCCCGGTATTCGCCGAGCTTGCCAAGTACGAAGATTTGTCCTGCGAATTCGTGCGTACCGATGAAAACAGGGGACTGGAACTGCTGAGGACCGGTAGGGTCAGCGCCGTAGTTACCAACGCTGTGGACACCATCCAAGGCTGTACAAGCCATAAGCTGGGCACGATGCGCTATCGCGCAGCGGCGAAATCTGCCTTTGCGCAACGCTATGTGCCAACCGGGAACGCAGCAGAGCTCGTTCATGCTCCGATGGTGGTGTATGACCGTGAAGATCCTTTGCAATACGACATGCTCAAGCAAGTGGCCGGGGCCGAAGCACGACCGGCAGCGCAGGTTCATCACGTTCCGGATTCGATGCAGTTTGTCGCTGCCATCGAAGCGGGAATGGGGTGGGGGATGGTTCCTGAACCACAGCTGCTCAAAGCTAGCGATCTACGCGTGCTCGATGAGCAATGGTTTATTGATGTGCCGCTGTATTTCCAGCGCTGGTCGGTGGACTCGAAGATCTTGGGCCGCATAGGTGACATTCTGGTCACAGCAGCCCGTGATCATGGTCTGCATTTGCTAGCCTGAAGTGGTCACCAGCAATGAATGCTTGGACCCGGACGAGGGAGCCGTACCCGGAGAGCGACAAGACGGCCAGAAAGAATCTGGCATGTATTGGATTGTTTTGATCGTTTCCGGACTATTTGAAGCGGTGTGGGCTATCGCGTTAGGAATGAGCGATGGCTTGTCCAAACTGGTTCCGTCAATCGTCTTCTTCGTCGCCTTGGCTATTTCCATGGGCGGATTGGCCTACGCCATGAAAGAGATCCCCGTCGGCACGGCGTATGCCATCTGGGTTGGCGTTGGAGCCTCCCTAGCAGTCATTTATTCCATGGTCACTGGGCAAGAAGCGTTCAGCATCTTGAAAATGGTCTTTATTCTCGGACTGGTTGGTTGTGTCATCGGGCTGAAAGCCGTCAGCAACTAAAAGGAAAAGCTCGGGTTAAAAAATATCGCCGGCCCACCAAGACAGGGAGCCGGCGACGTGGCTATTTCCAGCCTGTTGTCATGAAGAATCCGACCATCGCGATGCCGAAACCGACCACGATGTTCCATCCGCCGATATTCGGAATTGGGTACAGAGTCTGGGAAACGTAATAAACGATGATCCATACCAGGCCGAGAAGCATCAAGCCGAACATCACTGGCTTGTACCAGCCTGGCATCGGCTTATCGATGGCATGGGCGCTCTGGCGCGACTCCTGCGGCTGTGAATTCTTCTTGCGTCGTGGCTTTGACTCCGGCACTCGAATGCTCCCTCGGCTTCATCTGCTTAATGTAGTAAATGTGGGCGACCGTCAGGTCTTCCCGGTAGGCTTGGGTGCAAGAATGCTGAGAACTGCTTGATGCATTCCTACGTAGTTTCCATACTAGCCGTTACCCGCTGCAGCAACGGGGTTTTGGCCAGCTTCGGCCCACGTTAGTTGACCTATTTCGTGCATTTCGTTGCCTTAAGGAGCCAGACCGCCGTGAATCGATCTGCCACTGCGCAGGGCCGTCGCCTGCAGCGCCGACAAACCTCGGCAGGAAGCCGTGTTGTCGGCTTCTTCGGCGAACTGATGATTACTCTTGGCATCCTGCTGATGCTTTACGTGGTTTGGGAACTGTGGTGGACGAATATTGATTCTGCGCAGGCTCAGAAGGAAGTCACCGCAAACCTCGTGGAAGAACTTGGCGAGGTAGTGGTCCCCGAAAAGACCGAGCAAGAAGAAGTGGAAAAGGACTACGGTCCGGCTCTGGTAACGGAAGTATCGGCCGGCGAAACCTTCGGCATCATGTATTTCCCGCGGTTTGGTGCCAACGGTTCGCACCACCCGGTGACCTATGGCGTGGAAGACCGCGTGATCGATAACCTCGGCATTGGATACTATCCAACCACGCAACAACCGGGGGAGATGGGCAACTTTGCCGTTGCCGCCCACCGTCAGACCCATGGCCAGGTCTTCTGGGATATCGACAAACTGCAAGAAGGCGACAAGATCTACCTGCAGACTTCAGAGGGGTATTACACCTACACCTGGTATGCCACCGAAATCGTGGCTCCATCCAACGGAGACGTCCTGTTGCCCACTCCACACCAGTGGGGCGTGGAACCGACTAAATCCATCTTGACCATGACTACATGCCACCCCAAGTACTCAACGCAGCAGCGAATGATTGCGTATTCGGAACTGACCGATTGGCGCCCGCTTGATGCTGGCCCTCCAAAGGAAATCCGCGACATGGTCATTGAAGCAACGAGCTAGGAGAACAGATGTACGCCTGGATTTTTAGAAATCTGCCTGGCCCTTTGTGGCTTCGCATTTTTGAAGCATTGATTCTCATTGCTGCGATCGTGCTATTACTGATGATGTACGTTTTCCCGTGGCTGAACCAGTACATCAGCCCATTCACCGATTCAACGATTGGCCAAAGCACCCCGTGAGCAGCACCAAGATCCTTGTGATCGATAACTACGACAGTTTCGTGTACACCCTGGTGGGTTACCTGCAGGAGATGGGCGCGGAAACCACCGTTTACCGCAATGACGATTTGAGCGTCGAGGATGCGCGCGCCATGGCTGCTGAGTATGACGGCGTGCTGATCTCTCCAGGCCCAGGCGAGCCTGCAGGCGCGGGCGTTAGCATTGATCTGATCAAATGGTGCGGTGAGCAGCGTAAGCCAATGCTCGGTGTCTGCCTTGGCCATCAGGCCCTGGCTGAAGCCTATGGCGGGACGGTCACGCACGCTGAGGAATTAATGCACGGCAAGACTTCCTTGGTTAACCATGAAAATCATCCGGTCTTCAATCAGGTAGCCAACCCGTTCACGGCCACGCGTTACCATTCCTTGGCCGCGGTGCGCGAGAGCATTCCTGCTGAGCTTGAAATCATTGCAGAAACTGCCGGGGGAGTCATCATGGGATTGGCTCACCGCGAAGCTCCACTATGGGGGCTGCAATACCATCCCGAGTCTGTCCTGACCGAGCAGGGTTACCAAATGCTCGGTAACTGGCTGGAATTCGTAGGGCTTGAGGGGGCAGCCAAGAAGGCCGCCGCCCTGAGTCCGCTATTCAGCGGAGAATAAACTGTCCGCTAACGATCGTTTCCGTTTTCCCGAGGGGGACCTGGGCGATCCGGTGGACCATTTCCGCTGGACGGTGGCGAATCTTCGCCGCTAGGTGAAGATTCCTCGGTCGAATCATCGGATTCTTCCGAGTCCGGGGATTCGCTCTCGGGCGGCGATGATTCTTCGGTTGGCTCTGGCTCTGGCTCTGGAGCCTTAGCCACCGAAATCTTCACTAAGCTGCCCTGGGGGACATCCTCGCTGGCTGCAGGTGACTGCTTGAACAAAGTGCCTTCCGCATAGTCAGCGGTTACGACCTCATCGAACTGAGCTTCCAGCCCGATGTCTTCAGCGCCAAGCTTTTCTTCAGCTTCCTTGCGGCTCATCTCGGTCACGACCGGAACGGTCACCATGCCTGTAGAAAGTATTAGATCAACTTCGCTGCCGGCCTTTACCTTGGAACCCAGCTCGGGGGTGGTGCCGATGACCCAGTCGGTTGGAATAGTTGCCGAGTTCTTGCGGCTGACTTCACCAACCTCCAAGCCTGCCTCACGCAGAGCATCGCGAGCAGCGGTCTCCGACTGGTTCGCCAGATCCTTAGGGATCGTGCGCTGCTCGGAACCGTCAGAGATGAACAAGGTCACCGTGGAGTCCTTGGAAGCCATGGCGCCTTCTTCAGGCTCGGTGCGGGTTGCCTTGTCCTGCTCTACATCATCGCTGAATTCATGTTCCACACGCACCTGGAAAGTGGCGTCGCGCAACGCGGCCCGTGCATCATCTTCAGTCATTTCCAAGACCTTGGGTACGGCAACCGGTGCCCGCTTCTCGGCCTCGGTTTGAATCGAGCGAATCACCAAGAAACTTGCGATACCAACAGCGAGCAAGGCAATGATGGTCAGCAAGATGATCAAGCCGCGATTGGACTTGTGGCGCCGCTCGGATCCATGGGCTTCTTCTTCGGCGAAAACTGGATGCTGGCTGGTGTGCGGAGCTGACTGCGCAATGAAACTGGTCTCAGTCTCGCTGTGCGTGCCGTAGATCGGCAGAGTGTAGGTGGATGGCGCTGATTGCTCATCATGGAATTCAATGCCGTTCAGCGCGTCTTCCAAGGCCGCGGCAAACGCTCCGGCGGTTTGGAATCGATCATCGCGTTCCTTGGACAGAACCTTGGAAACGATTGGGTCGAAGATCGGATCAACGCCGTCCTTGACGTCGCTGAGGGTCGACGGGATTTCGCCAACATGCTGATATGCGACCGAAACCGGTGAATCACCGGTGAAAGGAGGCTCCTGGGTCATCAGCTCATAGAACAAGCAGCCAACGGAGTAGATATCCGACCGGAAATCGACCTGTTCACCACGTGCCTGCTCAGGAGAGAAATACTGGGCAGTGCCAACCACGGCAGCGGTCTGCGTCATGGTTGCCGAAGTATCCACTGCTCGCGCAATGCCGAAGTCCATCAACTTCACGTGACCGGCATCGGTCACCATCACATTGGCAGGCTTGATGTCACGGTGGACAACATTTTTATGGTGCGAATGGTCCAAGGCATCGCACACGCCGCGGGTTACGTGAACTGCGAAAGCGGCATCAATGTCCCCCGAAGCAATAACCTGCTTCAGGGTATGGCCGGTGACGTATTCCATGACCATGAAAGGCAAGCGATCACGGTGGAAATCGGTGGCCGGAAGCTCGCCGGTGTCGTACACCGAAACGATGTTAGGGTGGCTCAGGCCGGCAACAGCCTTGGCTTCACGGCGGAATCTATTGACCACCATCGGGTTGCTGGCAGTGTCCGGGCGCAGCACCTTCACGGCGACCTTGCGCGAGAGGACGTGGTCGGTGGCCAAATATACATCTGCCATGCCGCCGCGGCCAATCAGCGATTCGATCTCATAGCGGTCATTGATCAACCGTGGCAAGCCGGGAGGCAAAGCTTCATTGTCGCTCATGGGGCTTCGCTTTGCTCCGGCTTTGCAGCTTCTGGGGATTCAGTTGCCGTCTCCGAAGGGGATTCGGATTCTTCGACTTCTTTTGGTCCGGCGGAAATATCCAAAGTCACCGTGGTGCCAGGCTCTACTTCGCTTTCGGCAGCAACATCCTGTTCAAGCACGGTGCCGGCTACCGAAGGATCATTGCGTTCCTCGCCCTTGGCTACAGCCAAACCGGCATCCTGGATGCGCTTTTGCGCAGCTTCAAAGCTCATGCCGGTCACTGAAGGGACGGCAACGGTTTCAGGAGCCATGGCGTACGTGATTGAAATGGTTTCGCCCTCTTCAACACTGCCAGTTGGGTTCAGCGAGATCACTTCGCGTGGCTCGTACTCGCTGGTTTCCTGCGGAGTCGAGTCAACGACCAGGCCCTTGCCCTCGAGTTCAGCTGTCACGGTGTCGATATCCTGGCCAACCAGCGAAGCCGAAACCTCTACGTAGGTCACGGTTTCACTGGGCGTCGGGGAAGAAGACTCGGAAGTTTCTGAGGCCTCGGTGGTTTCTTCCGAAGGTTCAGTCGTTTCCTCGGTAGGCGAGGGCGATTCAGAGAGTTCGGTGCTCTGGGTAACCGAAGCAGTAGGTTCGTTGTCCTTGTCGCTGCTCATGGCAGGGATCAGCCAAGCCAGCAACGCAATCACTGCGGCCAAAGCGATGATGACAATCAGCGGGATCAGCCAAGGGCTGCGCTTGGAGGCAGGTTCCATGGCTGGATCCTGGGCATCCACGTCTTCGTCATCGAAGCCCTCAGCGGCACTTGACCCGGAGAATCCACTGGAAGCGCGAGCAGGTTCCACCACGGTCGGCATGGCGTTGGTCATCGTTGGCGCGGAATCAGCACGCGGCACCACCTGGGTGGAGTCGTTATCCATGTTGACCACTTGGGTAGCGTCATCGGAGATTCCGGTGGCCAGCATGCCAGGCACAGCTAAGGTCGCGGTGTTGGTATCACCGGAGCGCAGCGCATCGGCAGCCTTGGCCAGTGCGGTTGCGTCCTTCGGACGGTCTGCTGGGTTCTTGGCCAGCATCGACATGATCAGCTGGCGTACCGGAGCCGGAATGGTATCTGGCAGTGCCGGGGGAGCATCGTTGACCTGTGCCAGGGCAATGGCGATTTGGGACTCGCCGGTGAATGGGCGACGTCCTGCCAAGCACTCATAGCCGATGACACCCAGGGCATAGATATCCGAGCTGCCGGTGGCCACCTGTCCGGTGGCCTGCTCGGGTGCCAGGTACTGGGCGGTGCCCATCACCTGTCCGGTGGCGGTCAGCGGAACCTGGTCGGCCAGTCGGGCGATGCCGAAGTCGGTAATCTTCACGACGCCCGAAGGCATGACCAAGATATTCCCGGGCTTCACGTCGCGGTGCACCAGGCCGTGCTCGTGGGCTGCTGCCAACGCGCGGGCGGTCTGCGCGATCAGCGAGAGCGTACGATCGACCTCGAGCTTGCGTTCACGCTCGATGATGGTGGACAGCGGCGGTCCGGGAACAAGCTCCATCACCAGGTAGGCCGAACCCTGTTCTTCGCCGTAGTCGAAGACGCCAGCGATGCCAGGGTGGTTCAGCAATGCAGTGTGGCGGGCTTCCACGCGGAAACGCGTCAGGAAGCTCTCGTTATCGGTGTATTCCTCTTTGAGGATCTTGATGGCGACCAGACGTCCAAGGACCTGGTCTCGTGCTTTCCAAACTTCGCCCATGCCACCGATCGCAATGCGATCGGTCAACTTGTAACGACCGCCCAAGGTGGTGCCGGTTACTGGCCTCACTTGTTGAACACCGCCTCTAACATCGTCTTCATAAGTGCACCAACCGTGTTGTGGCCAGTGTTGTAATCTACGTCTTGAATATTGACCGTGATGGCAACCTGCGGATCATCGGCCGGTGCGAAACCGGTCATCCATGAATTCACTATGCGTGTTCCGTCTTCAAGCGGAGGCCGCTGTGCGGTGCCGGTCTTGGCTCGGAAATCAACGCCGGGAACGCGGGCATTCATGGCGGTACCGTGCAGGACCGGGCCTTCCATCAGCTCGGTAAGCTGTTCGGCGACCTCCGGAGTGGTGGCCGTGGAGAACTTCTCCGGCTTTGGATCTTCAATGACCCGAAGGTCCGATGCAATGACCTTGTCAATCATATTCGGCTTCATGATCACGCCGTCGTTGGCGATGGCCATGGCGGCCATGTTCATCTGCAGTGGAGTTGCCTTGTTGTCCCATTCTCCGATGGCCATCTTCGCCATCTCTGCTTCAGAGGCCTCGGCCGATGGGAACTGGCTTGGGACAACATTCTGCGGGATGCTCAACTGCTGGCCGTAGCCGAAGCGTTCAGCGACCTCAGTGAAGTCCGCTTTCCCGACCGTCTGGCTGATCTCGATGAATGGGGTGTTGCAGCTCTGGGCAAAGATGAACTCGAGCTTCGCGCGGGTGTCGCGTGCACAGATGCCCTCGCCGAAGTTGTTCAGCGGTGTATTCGTATGCGGATAATTCTTCGAGACCGGGTTGTCGATGGGGGTCTCCATATCGAACTTGCCGGATTCCAAAGCCGCGACGGTGCTGATGATCTTGAACGAGGAGCCAGGGGTTACCAGATCACTAATGGCCGGGTTCCGGTAGGGGCTCAGGCCGTCAATGTTGCTGATTTCCTTCAGGTTCGCAGCAGCCTCCGATGTCGAGTGCACCGCCAACTGGTTGGTGTTGAAGCTTGGTTTGGAAGCCATGGCCAGGATGTCGCCGGTCTTCGGATTGGTCACGATAATCGTGGCCTTCAAATTATCCGGGATCGCATCGAAAGCGGTCTTCTGCAGCTGGCCATCGATGGTCAGCTCAACGGACGCACCTTCGGAACGGGTTCCGGTGAACATCGCCGATAAGCGGTCGAAGAGCAGATCCGAACTAGTACCGGTCAGCCAGTCGTTCAACTGCGACTCGAGCTGGGTGGTGCCATTCGCGAGGGAATAGTAGCCAGTCAGATGCGCGTAGGTTTCGGGGTCGTTGTAGACACGCTGGAACTCGAACTGGCCATCATCGGTTGGAACCGATTCGGCAATGGGCTTGCCATCAACCAGGATCGCTCCGCGCGGCAAGTCGAATTCACGGAAGAGCTGGCGCTTGTTCAGCGCGTTTTCCGAAAGCGACTCGGCATCGAAGAACTGAATGTAGCTCAGTCCACCAAGACAGATGATGAACAAGGTGGTTAGCGCAACCCAAACGCGTTTGATTGCATGATTCACTTCTTGGTCACCACCTTGGTGCTATTGGTAAAAGTCGTTTGAGCGGATGCGAATTCATCGGTTGGTCCTACTACGCCAGTCTTTGGGCGGCGCGAGTTATGGGAAATCAGAAGCAACAACGAGATGATGATCCAGTTTGCCAGCAGTGAGGAACCGCCAGCGGCCATGAATGGCGTGGCCAAACCAGTGAGCGGGATCAGCCGGGCGACGCCGCCGATGATCACGATGCACTGCAGACCCAGGGTGAATGACAGGCCGGCAGCCAAGAGCTTGCCGAAGGTATCAGCCGAACCCAATGCGGCACGCAGTCCGCGGGAGATCAGCAGCATGTAGAGCAGGACGATGGCAGTCAGGCCGATCAGGCCGATCTCTTCACCGAAGGAAGCGATGATCATATCGGAGTTGGCCAGCGGCACGCGGTACGGCGAACCAGCGCCCAGGCCCGTGCCGAACAAGCCGCCGTCAGCCATGCCGAACAAGCCTTCAACGATCTGCATGCTCCCACCCGTGGCCTGATAGATCGCCGGATCAAAGGCATTGAGCCACACGTCGAGGCGGCGGGTTACGTGGCCCATCGTCAGTCCGGCGACAATGCCGCCGACGACAACCATCAATGCGCCAATGAGCACCCAGGAAATACGGGCGGTAGCCACATAGATCATCACGATGAATAAGCCGAAGAACAGGATCGCGGATCCAAGGTCACGCTGGATTACCAGCACGCCAATGGACAGCAGCCATGCAATAACCATGGGAGCCATATCGCGCAGGCGTGGCAGTTGCAGCGGTCCGAACTTGCGCCCCGCCATCAAGATCAAGTCGCGGTTCGATGAGAGATACCCAGCGAAGAAGATCGACAAGGTGATCTTCGCGAGTTCACCTGGCTGCATCGAGAAGATGCCAATGCGAATCCAGATGCGGGCGCCGTTGATGGTGACACCGAGGTTTGGAATCATCGGAAGCAAAAGCAGGAACACTGATGCAAGCAGGGCAATATATGTGAAGCGCCGCAAGATGCGGTGATCCTTGATTGCCCACAAGACTACGCACGCAATGACGATGGCAATGGCAGTCCAAAGCAACTGTCGAGCCGACTGTGAAGTGCCTTTTGCCAAGTCAATTCGGTGAATCATGGCTAGCCCAAGTGAGTTCAAAGCCACCGTGATGGGAAGTATTGCCGGATCGGCATATTTGGCGAAGATACGCAGCAGCACGTGGACCGTCAGCGCCAAAGCCGACAGAATGCTGATCTGCACGTAGAAGTCGGTGTTGTCCACGCCGTCGGTCGAGCTGCCTACTAGGTAGAACGCTGCTCCGCCGACGCACAGGGCCAGAAGCACGAGCAATAGCTCGAGATTGCGCCGTGGCACCGGTGCAGTTTGCACTTCGGTCATTGCATGATCTCCTGGCAGTAGGCGGGCAGGTTGGTTGAGGCATCGGAATCAGTAGCTCCGGGAACAGTGACCGGGCAGTTCTGCTTCGCGGTGACCAAAAGTTCCTGGATGATCATCTGGGCATGCTGTTGGTTCTCTGCCGAGATGGTCGATTCGACGCGGTGGCGTGAATACTCCGGCAAGGCCTCCAATGGAACCTTGCTGACCGTGGCGACTTCAGAGAGCGAAATGGGTCCAAGCTCCTGGGGGACGCCCTTGTAGATTGCGACCTTGCCGTCTACCGTTCCAACGAAATACTGGGTCTGGGTCCACATATAGCCCCAGACGCCCAAGGCGATGACCAAGAATGCCGTAAAGGTCAACAGGATCGGCATTAGCCAACGACGTTGCTGGGTTGGCGTATCCAAAGGATCCAGGACTTCACCAGCGGCAGGGGAGCGGTGGGTCAGCAAGGCTGCGGCACGGCGTTCCCCGGTGTGCTGGGTGACCACAGGAATCTGGCCGGTCTGCGTTGCCAGTTGTGCGGCGCCCACCAGCAGGTGCGGACGCTGGGAAATCTCGTGGCGAAGCAGCGAGGCGCTGGCTTCAACGTCGCCTTCGGCGGCAATGGTCAGCTGGCCGGTATCCGGCGCGGGTTCCTGCTCGGCAGGTTCTTCACCTTCGATGACCGAATCTTGGACCACTTCGAACATCACCACGGTAACGTTATCCGGCGCACCATTTTTCAAGGTGATGGCAACCAGATCATTGACCGCTTCGTCCATGTCCGGAGTGCTGCGGATGATCTGTTCGATCACGGGAACGGGTACCGCGTCGGTCAGCCCGTCGGAGCACAGCATCCAACGTTCCCCAGGTTCTGCCTGGAACTGGTCGACATCCAGCTCCGGCGAAGCATCTGAGTCGCCCAGCACGCGCAGCAGCACGTTCTTGTGGGGGTGGACTTCGGCTTCTGCGGGCTTGATGCGGCCTTCATCGACCAAACGCTGAACGAAGGTGTGGTCTTTGCTGATTTGTTCAAAGACACCGTGCTTCAGCCGGTAGGCCCGGGAGTCGCCAATGTGCGCCATGTGCAGGGTATCGCCCGAGAGCAGCAGAGAAGTGACAGTGGTTCCCATGCCGGAAAGCTTGGGATTGGCGCCAACGAGTTCATTGAGCACCAGATTGGCTGCCTGGATCTCATCTGGAAGGGCGTTTTGCGGATCTGCTGTTTCATCGTGGTCAAGGTGCACCAGATCAAGCACGGTAGAGGCCGACGCGACGTCACCGCCGACGTGTCCGCCCATGCCATCGGCGAGTACTGCAAGGTACGCGCCAGCATAAGCGGAATCGTCATTCTTCTTGCGAACCCGGCCCACATCGGATTTCGCAGCGAATTTTAGTTTCAGGGCCATAGGCTAGGACTTCAATTCCATGACAGTCTTTCCGATGCGGATTCGCTGGCCGGGTTCCACGGCCTGGGCACGTGAGAGCTGGCTGTCGCCCACAAAAGTTCCGTTGGTCGAACCGAGGTCTTCAATGAACCAGCGCGAGCCCTGCGGGAACAGTCTGGCATGGCGCCCGGAAGCATAGTCATCATCAAGAACGACGGTGGCATCCTGGGCGCGGCCGAACAAGATCGGCTGGCCGCGCAGCGGAATGCTGCTGCCAGTCAACGGGCCTTCCACAACTTCTAAAGTGGTGGCGGCCTTGCGGGCAGGCACTTCTGGTTCAGCTAGCTCTGGGTTCTTCTTCAGTTCCCGGGCACTGGGCTTGCCGGTGCGGGCACGTGAGCCGATGGCCAAATCGCGACGCATTGATCCGACGACGCTCAAGACCAGCAACCAGATGAGGACCAAAAAGCCCAATCGGAACAAGCTTAGAACCAGATCGTTCATGCGCGGCCTCCGTTGTTTGCGGTAATCAGTCGAAAGACGATTTTTGTCTGTCCGATGGTAATGATCGAACCGTCAAATATACGGGTTTCTTCCGAAATCTTCTTGCCATCTACGTAAGTACCGTTGGTGGATCCCAAATCGGTGACGACAAAGCTGGTTTTGCCACGGGTCTCTACCCGAACATGCTGGCGGGAAACACCCGAATCATCCACTGGAATATCAGTGCTTGCCGAACGGCCCAACACGATGGAATGGTGATTCAACGCGAAACGCTGTCCGGCGACCTCCAAGATCGCCTGCTTCTGCATTGGCTTATTGGGGATTTCAGCAATCGGACGCACCGTTGGACGTGGCTGTGCGGTTGTCTTCGGAGCAGCAACAGGTGCTGCTGGTGTGGTTGCCGGCCTCTTCGCCGGTGCTGAGGCCACTGGCCGCGCGCTGGATTCCTTGACCGAGCTGGCAATTTCCATTTCGCCAGGCTTGAAATCATCCTTGGAAACGAAATGGATCATGACATCGCCACGAACTGAGTAGTCCTGGGCGACCGCATGCTCGGCGGTGACCTTTGCCATCTCATTGACCACGCCGCGGCCCCATCCCTGGGCGGTGTTGTAGTCCTTGGAGCTTAATGAGACGACGAAGTCATTGGCTGCGAGGCTGCGGCCTTCGCTGATCGGCATGATGCCGCGGTCCATCTCATTGCGTATGGCGGTAGTCAGTTCGACTGGCTTGAGATCTGCGGTGCTGGTGCCACGAAAGAAGCTAGTGACGACCTTCTCTAAGCCGCGTTCGACATTGTCGAGAAAGCCCATTATCCGTGCTCCTTTCCTTAGGGTCCATGGCTGGTTGGCGGGAGGCTGCATCCACCCTGACCAAGCTGCGAACACAGAACTTCATAATCGATCTTACTGTTTTCAGCTGTGCAAATGCCGAAAAAGCTTCGAGGAACTCAAGTGCATCAATATCAACGATAAATGCCGAAAAAGGTTCCTTGTGTGTCGCTAACCACAATCAGGGGTTTCGATTAGGCGAACGGAAAATGTATGTGTAAGCTATTTCTTGTTGCAAAGAACGAATGCAGCAAAAAAAGAATATGCGCGAGTGGCGGAATTGGTAGACGCGCTGGCTTCAGGTGCCAGTGATCGCAAGGTCGTGGGGGTTCAAGTCCCCCCTCGCGCACAAATGGAAAATAGCCTCTGATCTTCGGATCACGGGTTATTTTTTCGTTAAAAGTGAAACTGAATCGTTACCTTCCAAGGTGTGTCAGAGTGCCGAACTTCCGCTGACAGTGACGCCGCGGCGCTTGAGCAGCGCAGCAAGCACTCCATCGCCTTCGACGAGCTTTCCGGAATGCGTGCCATCGTAGATGCGTCCGCAGCCGCATGAAGGACTGCGATCTTGCAAAATCGCTTCGGTGATCCCCTCGCGCTGAATGACAGTCACGACTTTCTGAGCACCGTCAATAAACTGATTGCTGACATCTTCACCGTTGATATCAATAACTGCAGCTAGGCCGTCCAGTACCGCTTGGCCGTCGCCCCCGACGATTTCTGCCGGTGGCCGGGGCGTTGGGAGATTTCCAAGCTCTTCGGCGCAAAGCGCGATGGCTTCGTTGCGTTCCACGGATTCGAGAATTTCCGGGTCGGTTTTAGCCTTGCCGTTATATCGGCAAGGAATGCCAGCCAGGCAGGAGCTAACGAGTTTCCAGCGGTGAATCACAACAGCAGTATAGCTAGAGGCACGTGCAAGGCTTCTGTGCCATAGACTGCCCTTTAAGCAGTGGAGAGGGGAATTCTGATGGCGGTATCGAATGAAGAAATTGAATTGCGTGGCACAGTTGACCTGGTCAATGAGCGGAAGATCCTGAGGTTGGAGCAGGAATCCAGTGATAAATTGCCAAGCCGCGGCCAGGTTGCGGTGGAGCTGCTTTCAGCCCATGAAGGCCACACGATTGTGGTTGATCCCGACGGACGTCGAGGCCATTGGCTGGCCCTTGATAACCCGGGGATGCCCCAGCTGCCAGCTGAGGCAGGCGAACAGGTGCTGCTGACCGCACGGGTGGCCGGCACCTGGCCGGAAACGAAGATTCCGCAGGATTTGGCTGGTGCCTTGGATGAAGCTGACGATCTAGAACAGATGTGGGCCGGTCTGACTCCGATGGCACGGTGGGAATGGGTGCGCTGGGTTGGTGCCACCAAGAACCCGTCTACCCGCGAACGCCGGGTGGAGGTCAGTATTTCCAAGCTGCGCGACGGCAAGCGCCGCCCGTGCTGTTTCGATTTGTCATCCTGTACCGATCCAGAGGTGGCCAAGGGCGGAAAACTAATCCAATAGCGGCAAGCTGTGTACGGCTGACTCTATTTCGGAACCCGAAGGATCTTCCGGCCCGGTGATCAGGCTCAGCGCTCCGCTGGAGATCACGACTAAGCCCAGAGCAACGAGCAAAGCGATGACGGCGGTGACCTTGGCGGGCCATTTACGCATGTTCACTAGTTAGTTTCCTTTGTTGTTCAGTGTCGATCCACGAACAATCAACGAACTTGGCAGCATGCTCTGCAGCGGATCAGGAGTCTTGCCGTCCAGCAGCGCACGCAATTTCAAGGCGGCCTGGCGTCCGCCTTCTTGGGCGTTGAGCTGGACCGAGGTGATAGAAGGGTTGGACGTCGCTGAATAGGGCAGGTCGTCGAATCCGGCTACCGCAAGCTGCTGTGGAATGCTGATCCCCAAGTGGCGGGACGCGTGCAGCACGCCAAAGGCATGGTTGTCGGTGGCGCAGCCCAAGGCGGTGACTCCGGAATCACGCCACTGGGTCCAGCGCTGGGTAAAGACGGCTGAAGCCGCGGTGACATCAATCATCGAGCTGGCAACAGAAGATGGCAGCACCTTGATCCCGTATTCGGCTGCGGCAGCCAGGAAAGCTTCACGGCGCACTGCCAAGGTTTCGGTGCCAGTACTGGCATCAAGATAGGCGGCCCTAGTGTGTCCCTGTGCGGCAAAATGCGCAACGACCTCTCGAGCGCCCTGGGCAACATCCATATTCACCGCTGGAATCCGAGGATCGATGCCCGGAGCATCCAGGGCTACCAGCGGAAGGTTGCTGGAAATTTCTTCAAGGAAGTCCTGGCTCGGGGCGTGGACCAGCAGGCCTGCCGGGCGAAGGCCCATGATCTTCCTGGTTTCACTGGCGCTGGGGGAGACGCCTGCGTCGGTGACCGAAAGCAGCAGCTGGTAGTCGCTGGCCAGAACCGAGCGCACCCCGGCGATGACCTTGGCGAAGAACGGGTTGGAGATATCGGGGGCCACCAAAACCACCAGCGAGCTGACACCTTTGGCCAGCGAGCTGCCGATGCTGTCAACGAAGTAGCCCAATTCGCGGATGGCTTCACGTACGCGCTGTTCATTGACGGCAGATACGCGGCCCGCTGACTTTCCGTTGGCCACAAGTGAAACAGTTGCGGTGGAAACGCCGGCATGTTCGGCGACCATCGCTGCGGTGACGCGACGTGGAGCGCGCGAGTTGCCGGAGTTCTCACCATTGTTCATGGCTCTATCGTAGTCGGAAACGTGATGCGCGACAGCTTTCCGTTAAGCGCTTGACGGTGGCGTGCAGACGCGAAAGAATTATCAAGGGATAATAATCCACCCTCCACGACTAAGCTGCCGGCGCTCAGCTGGCAGAGCGAAAGAAGATCCATGACCCAGGACAATACTGCCCCGCGCAAGATCATTTTGGACTGCGACCCGGGTCATGACGATGCGGTGGCAATGATTCTGGCGCACGGAAATCCGAAAATCGAGCTCTTGGCCGTGACCACCGTTGCCGGTAACCAGACCCTGGACAAGGTCACCACCAACGCACTGGTTGTGGGCACCATTGCCGGCATCACCGGCATTCCCTTCGCCGCAGGCTGCGCCCGACCGCTGGTGCGCGAGGTGGAAACCGCCGGAGACGTCCACGGGGATTCTGGAATGGACGGCCCGGCGCAGCCCGAATCAACGATCGAACTCGATGAGCGCCACGCGGTGGATGTCATCATCGATCTGGTGATGAGCCACGAGCCAGGTGAAATCACCTTGGTGCCCACCGGCGCCTTGACCAATATCGCGTTGGCGGCACGCAAGGAACCACGCATCGTCGAGCGCGTTCGCGAAGTGGTGCTGATGGGCGGCGGCTACCACACCGGCAACTGGTCGGCAGTGGCTGAATTCAATATCAAGATCGACCCGGAAGCGGCTCACATCGTCTTCAACGAAGCCTGGCCGGTGGTCATGGTCGGACTGGATTTGACCCACCAGGCCTTGGCAACCGCCGATGTCGTGCAGCGCATTGAGCAGATCGGCACCGGGCCTTCGCAGTTCGTACGCGAACTGATGGACTTCTTCGCCCAGGCCTACCGTGATCACCAGGGCTTCGACGCTCCGCCGGTCCACGACCCGTGCGCCGTAGCGTACGTGATCGACCCGGACATCGTGCGAACCGTCAAGGCACCGGTCAGTGTCGAATTACGCGGCGAGCTCACCTTAGGAATGACCGTCACCGACTTCCGCGCACCAGCATCCGCCGACTGCAATACCTCGGTGGCCGTGGACCTGGACCACGAGGGGTTCTGGAACCTGGTTGTAGATGCCCTGGAGCGTATCGGCGAGGTCACAGCCGGGAAATAGAACAACTTGGGCGCAATGTGGGGCAGGTCAATGCCAATCTCACCCAGACCTGCATAAACTGGAAGCACACGCACAGCAGGAGGCACCATGGCGGACAAGACCCCGCATCAGAACGTGACTTTCCCTTCTTCAGGCGCGCAGGCGCACGGTTATCTAGCCGTTCCCGAATCCGGCAAGGGTCCGGGGGTCATCGTGATCCAGGAATGGTGGGGACTGACCGACCATATCCGCGACGTAGCAGACCGGCTGGCGGCCCTGGGCTTCGTAGCGCTGGCCCCGGACCTCTACGGCGGATCGATCACTCATGACGGCGAGGAAGCTGTGCAGATGATGTCCCAGCTGCCTGAAGCCAAGGGTGCGCAGCTGCTGAGCGGCGCGGTGGATTACCTGCTGGCCAGCGATCACGTGACCAGCGAAAAACTGGGTACCATTGGCTTCTGCATGGGCGGCGGCTTCGTGCTGCAGCTCGCTGCGCAGCAAGGCGAAAAAATCGCTGCCGCGGTGCCGTTCTACGGTGTCGGCCAGGGCGTGCCCAACGATTTTTCCGGTGTCCGCGCAGCCATCCAAGGCCACTACGCGAACTTCGACCAGATGTACCCGCCGCAGCAGGCCAAGGCGCAAGAAGAGCAGATTCGCCAGGAATCAGGGGCGGAAGTCCAGTACTTCTACTACGACGCCGACCACGCATTCCACAACGACGAGAATCCTGCCGGCAATTACGATCCCGAGCAGGCTGCCGTCGCTTGGCAACGCGCCGTGGACTTTTTACAAGCTAAAGTGGCCTGAAGGCCATAAAGTGTTACCCATCACTTAATGCATGACTCATATAAAGGAGAACAATATGTCTGAAACCATCATCGTAGGCGTCGACGGTTCCGAAA
Organism: Glutamicibacter sp. MCAF14; assembly: GCF_052114325.1. Taxonomy (NCBI): domain Bacteria; kingdom Bacillati; phylum Actinomycetota; class Actinomycetes; order Micrococcales; family Micrococcaceae; genus Glutamicibacter; species Glutamicibacter sp. MCAF14. Next base: position 53,333 of record NZ_JBFREO010000001.1, on the reverse strand, counting down.
CCGCACAGCGCGCTGCCCGCCGGGCTGCAGAACTCGCCGTCAAGCTCGACGCTGACCTGGTGGTCATCACCGCTCACGCATCGGATAACACCGAGGTCGTCTCCATCGGTTCCGATACCTGGATCCTGGACGATGCAGAGCAGGCCCGCAAGCTGGCCCAGCGCGTTGCCAACGACGTGAAGAACGCTGTTCCAGGCGTGAAGATCACCGCTGCTGCCGGCCACGGCAAGCCAGGCGACGTGCTGATCTCCGATGCAGAAGACCGCAAGGCTTCGATGATCGTTGTCGGTAACGTAGGCATGAAGGGCCTGGGCCGTGTGCTCGGTTCCGTAGCTTCCTCGGTTGCCCACTCGGCACCGTGCGACGTTCTGGTCGTCAAGACCGACAAGTAAGTCTCCCAGACTTCCCAAGTGCAGGCGGGCACCGATTTCTCGGTGCCCGCATGCACTATTTAACCCGGCACAGCGTAGGCTTAACCCGTGCAAAAACTTTCAATCGCCTACCAAACCGGCGTCACCCCAGGCAAATGGATAGACCGCTTCGTTGAACGGTATCCCGCCGTAGATTTGAAAGTCTGGCGAGAAGACGAGGGGCAGATCCTGGACCTGCTGGCCACCGGGGAAGCCGATGCGGTTTTCGTGCGCTACCGCGGGGAATCACCCAAGGACGCAACAAGGCACGTCATCCCGCTTTATGAAGAGCTGGAAGTAGTTTGTGCAGGCAAAGACCACGACGTGGAGTACTTCGAAGAATCGGTTCCCCTGGAAACCGTCGAGTCCTTCCCGCAACTTGATTTGGCCGACTACCCGCTATCGACCGGTGGCATTCCGGTAGCCATGGAAGTTGTCGCTTCCGGAGCCCAGGTGCTGCGCACCCAGCAGTCCATTGCCCGGCTCTTTGCGCGCAAGGACGTGGTGGTCCGCTTCATTGAAGACGGTTCGCCAACGCAGGTTGGCATCGCGTGGCCCTCGGCGGCCGAAGATACGACCCTGCTTGAAGAGTTCATCGGAATTGTCCGCGGACGTACCGCCAGTTCTTCGCGGCAGACTTCGGTGCGCAACCAGGAGCAGAAGGCCAAGCGCATCAATGAGCAGAAGAAGGCCCAGGCCAAAGCTCAGGCTAAGGCAAAACAGCAGGCCAAAAGCTCATCGAAGAAGCCGCAGGGTGCCAAAGCGAAGCCACGCAAACACCGCTGAGAATCCAATAGGTGACGCGCGTTACGTGAGAGAGTTAGGGGTATGAAACAATTCGATACCCTCAGCCTGAGCACCCAGGGCTCGGCCCTCATCGTCACTGTCAACCAGCCAAAGTCGCTGAATGCACTGGCCAAGGAGGTCGTCAACGACCTCGAGGCTTTCCTGGACTGGTTCCAGGGCACCGGTTTTGAATACCGCGGCGTGATCCTCACCGGCGCGGGGGAGAAATCCTTCGTCGCCGGCGCCAACATCGTGCAGCTGCGCGAAATGGACCCGGAAGCGGCGCTGGCCTACGGCCGCCAGATGCACGCGGTCACCGAACGCTTGGAGAAGCTGCAGGTCCCAGTGATCGCCGCGGTCAATGGCTTCGCCTTGGGCGGCGGTTGCGAACTGGCCCTGGCTTGTGACTTCATCTATGCGTCTGAGTCGGCCAGCTTTGGCCAGCCAGAAGTCAACCTCGGCCTGGTTCCAGGCTTCGGCGGGATGGTCCGCCTGCCACGCCGCGTAGGTAATGCGATGGCCAGGGAACTGATCTTCACCGGACGACGGATCAAGGCCGCCGAAGCACTGCGCATTGGCCTGGCCAACCGCGTGGTTCCTGCCGGGGAACTGATTGACCAGGCGGTAGCGGCCATCGAGGAAGTCGCCAAGGTCGCGCCGACCGCCGTGGCCAATGCCAAGAACGCGCTGATGGACATGGATGGACTCAATACCCACGACGCCTTGCTGGTTGAGGCAGACTCCTTCCAGCAGGCCTTCAAGACCGCTGATTCGGTGGAGGGCCGTGCCGCGTTCGTGGAAAAGCGCGCTCCGCAATTCCCGGGCAACTAGCCGAAACATCAGCAATGCACTACGGAGCGCACCAAGACCAATACCTGCAGTTCTACGAACCGCAGCACATCACCGCTGCAGGCGCTGTGATGATCATCCACGGCGGATACTGGCGCGAAAAGTACACCGCTGAACTTGGCGTGCCGCTGGCAGAAGATCTCGCTGCCCGCGGGATCCCTGCCTACAACCTCGAATACCGGCGCGGGCCGGGCAGCGCAGCGCAAATGCTGGCCGATGCCCGGCTCGCGCTGGGCCTGATTAAGGAAGAAGGCCCGATCACGCTGATCGGGCATTCGGCCGGAGCCCAACTGGCCTGCGTGCTGGCCGCTCACGATGAACGCGTTTCGCAGGTGATCAGCCAGGCCGGGGTGCTGGACCTTGAAAGCGCCCAGCACCTGAAGCTCAGCGATGGTGCGGTGGACCAGATGCTCGCAGGCGCGTCATTGAGCGCCTACAGCCCGGTGGAATTATGGCCTATGCGCGCCCGTGTCGTAATCTTTCATGGACGGGATGATGCCGATGTTCCGTTGAGAATTGCCCGCAGCGCAGCGCAAAAAGCCGCCGCACTGGGACAGGAACACAGCTTCGCACTGTTCGCCGGCGATCACTACACGTGGATCGATCCGCGCAGCAGCCAATGGGCCGCCTGCGTACGCGCGCTGTCCCCACTGCACTACTGAAGGAGCAGCATGAACCCGACCGTGATCGGCGAGGCCCTCGTTGACGTCTTGGCCTCCGGCATTGCCCCAGCCCAGGAGTTCGTTGGCGGCAGTCCGTTGAACGTCGCGGTTGCGCTCTCCCGCCTGGGCTACCCGGGTACCCTGATTTCTCGTTGGGGCGCCGACGACAAGGGCCGGAAAATCGAGGAATACCTCAAGGACAATAACGTCGCCTACCTCGGCGGCGCCGATGACGAGGCCACCGTGATCGCCCATGGCATCCTGGATCCGGCTGGCGGTGCGGCCTTCGCTTTCAACGCCTACTGGCAGATGCCGACCATTGGCCCGGAACTGGCCCAGGACGCCGAGCTGGTGCACACCGGCTCCATTGCCACCTTGTTTAGCCCCGAGGAACTGCTGCCGCTGCTCTCGGCCGCACGCACCCACGCCACCATCAGCTATGACCCGAATCTGCGCCCATCGCTGGTCACTAATCACGCCCAGACCGTAGCCGAGGTTGAACGATTCGTCGGCCAGGCCGACGTGGTGCGGGTTTCCGGTATCGACCTGAAGTGGCTGTACCCGATGCGCTCGGTGCGCGATTCAGCCCGCGCCTGGCTGGATATGGGGCCGGCGATTGTCGTGTCCACCGCCGGATCCCAAGGATCGTGGGGCGTGGTGCGGGCCGGGGATGCCGAATTCACTTCGCCGTCCGTTGAGGTGACCGACACCGTGGGGGCCGGGGATACCTTCACCGCCGCGCTGCTGTGCTGGCTGGCCGAGCACCAGATGATTGGCGCGGGAAACCGCGAGAAGCTGAACCAGCTGAAAATCTCAGAGCTTTCGCAGGCCTTGGAATTCGCGGCGATGGCCGCCGCAGTGACCGTGCAGCGTGCCGGGGCGAACCCGCCGCGCCGTGAGGAGCTGTAGATGATCAAGCTGATCGCCTCGGATCTGGATGGCACCATCGTTTCGCAGAATGGAACCATTTCCGAGCGCACCAAGCGCGCCTTCATCGAAGCGCGCGACTCGGGCATCCAGATTGTCTTTGTTACCGGACGCCCCTTCCGCTGGCTCACCCCGGTCATCGAGTCCTTCGGCGGGCTGGGCAAGGTCATCTGCTCCAACGGCGCGGTGCTCTACGACTTGGAACAAGATGAAGTGATCTGGTCGCGCACGCTCAGCGCAGCCACCGCCCGGCGGGCCACCGAAATCATCTTGGAGCTGGAACCGCAGGCCTCCTTTGCCGCCGAAACCACCAAGGGATTGCACTTGGGTGATGGTTTTGCCGACCGCCATCACAAGTCGGGGGTGCAGGCAGTATTGGATCTGGCTAGTGATTCCATTGATTCCGAGGGGATCGTGAAGTTCCTTGCCCGTTCCAAGACCATGCCCATCGACCAGTTCTATGCCTCGGTGCAGCCGCAGCTGGCAGACCTCGTAGAAGTCACGCACTCGGCCTTTGACGTATCGTTGCTGGAAATGTCGCGGGTGGATATCCATAAGGCCACGACGCTACATGAATACTGCCAGCGCTTGGGCATCACCGCCGATGAAGTGATGGCTTTTGGCGATATGCCCAATGACATCGAGATGCTTGAATACGCAGGCCACGGCTACGCGATGGCCTCCGGGCATCCGGCCGCACTGGCCTCCGCACGCTTCCGCGCACCAGCCTTGGCTGAGGACGGGGTAGCCCAGATCATCGAGAAACTGCTGAAATGACCTACGCCTTCTCGCACCGCGGGGTACGCACCGGGAATGAAGAAAACACGCTGATTGCTTTCCAGCGCGCCGTAGATCTGGGAATCACCCATCTGGAATCGGATGTGCACGCTTCGGCCGACGGCACCGTCTACCTCTTCCACGATGAAACCCTGGACCGGGTCACCGACGCCAGCGGGAACTTCAACGACTGCACCGATGAGCAGCTGGCTCAGATCCGCGCCGGTGGGCAGCCGTTGTGCACCCTCGATGCCCTGCTCGATGCGTTCCCGCAGGCCACACTGAACCTGGATGTAAAAGACGAGCAGGTCATCGGACCGCTGGCCGCGCTGATTGAACGCAGAAAAGCCCACGGGGCCATTGCCCTGGCAGCCTTCTCCACGGCACGCAGCGCCGCGGTCAGCCACCTGCTCTCGGCACCGATACGGCGCTCGCCGGGACAGCGTGAACTGGTGCTCATCTGGCTGTGCGCCCACCTCTTGGGCTGGGTGCCCAAGCGGATGCTGGCTAGCTACTGGGCCGTGCAGGTGCCGTTGAAGCAGGGCCCGCTTCCGGTGGCGACCCGCCGCTTCATCAAAGCGGTCCATCGCGCAGGAGCGCAGGTGCATGTGTGGGTCATCGATGACGAACCGACCATGCGGCTGTTAATGGACCGCAAGGCCGACGCCATCATGAGCGACGACGCGGCCTTGCTGGTGCAGGTTCTCGGTTCTCCCGCAGCTGGCTAGGAAAGATCCAGGGTGTCCAGCACGGTCGGGGCATTTTCCTGCAGTCGCTCATCGCTGACATCCAGCAGCAGGCGCAGCCAGGTCTCGTGCTGCGACAGCGGTGCTACCAAGCAGGCTGGATTGATCAGGTCGTAGAGTTCATCTGGTGAACCGTAGGCAGCGAACTGGTCCAGGTACGCGAAGAGCGCCTTCATCACGCGCTCATCGCTGGTCTGGCAATCCCACGCCTCGCACATGGCGGCCAATGGGGTATTGAGCGAGGAGAACGGATGCGCCCAGTGCGCCGACGCCAAATTCAGGATGCGGCCGTGATCGTCTGGCTCAGCTGGCACCACTACTTGGGAAAGGTCGAAGTTTCCATGCTCCAGGCTCAGCGGAACCGGCCCTGAATGCAACGTGGCCGCGGCCTTCTTGAGCGTATCGATGTGCGAAGCCATCTTGTCCGCACTGGAGCCATCCACATGCAGGGGGTGGGAAGAATCCAGCGACACATGCATGGTCAGGGCTTGTTCGTACTGCTCAGGCAGGAACTGTGGATCCACCACGGTTACCCCTGAATCGAAGAATTCTTCTTCACGGCCCATCAGTGCGACCTGGAAGGAACCGAGCGAGGCCATGGCCAGCTCCCAGTTCTCCACCGTGTCACCCAGATCGGCCAGGGTGTGGCCGTAGTCCGGGCTGAGCATGTAGCCAGCCATGCGGTCGATTGCCAGCGGCATGACGACCCGATCAGGCAGCAGCGTTCCGGCAGTCACGGTAGTCGCCGCTTCGGAGGTCAGTCCAGGAGCGTTGGCGCTGAAGATCAGATCAGCGGCATCGGTCTGGACTACAGCTTGGATCTGGTGCAAATTGGCAGGCCAGAAATCAGGTCCTGCGGTGCGTTGGATGCCGTAGGCCTCGCACGCAGCATCGATCCACTCGGCGGTTGCTTCACGCCAGTCATCGGAATTCCATACATCTATCCACTGAGCCACATTCTTATCGTAGTATGTCGAAGCAAGCGCATTCAGTTGCTACGGTAAGGAATACGGCCCGCAGTACGCACCCAAGTCGAAGGATTTCGATTGTGAACGCATTTCGTCCCGAGTACCGACACCGTGATTACAAAGCTGTCCTCTTTGATCTGGATGGCGTGATCACCCCTACTGCGTTATTGCATCGCAAGGCATGGGAAGAACTCTTCACCGCTTATTTCAGCGAGCATCCGGGCGTGTCTGCCTACACGTCTGAGGATTACTACAACTTGCTCGACGGCCGGCCGCGCTATGAAGCGGTGGCCGCAATCCTTGCATCCCGCGGCATCTCATTACCGCGCGGAAGCGAAAGCGATCCTGCCGGGACCAACAGCATTTGCGCCCTGGGCAATATGAAAAACGATAAATTCACCCAGGTCCTGCACCGCGACGGAATTGAACCCTACGCGGGCTCGCTGGCGTACCTGCAGCAGGTCCTGGATGCCGGGCTGAATGTGGCTGTGGTTTCTTCTTCCCGCAATGCCCGTACGGTGCTGAAGGCCGCCGGGCTTGAAGAGCATTTCCCGCTGGTAATCGGTGGGCAGGAGGCTGCCGCCCGCGGTCTAGCGGGAAAACCGGCTCCGGATACCTTCTTGGCTGCCGCGGCGGATCTGGGCTGGCGCCCCGAGGAGTGCGTGGTCATCGAAGATGCCACCAGCGGGGTGGCCGCGGCGCGTGCGGGCGGCTTCGGCGTCGTCGGCGTGGCACGTGAAGACAACGCGGCGGCACTGCTGGAAGCCGGCGCTGATTTCGTGGTCGAGGACCTCTCGGAGCTGGTTTCCGAGCAGGCGGTGAAAGCTTGGGAGGAGGACCCCTGGTCCATCGCCCGCACCGGGCACCGCGAGAGCAGCGGCGCTGAAGATACGGTCTTCTCCTTGGGAAACGGCTTCCTAGGTTCACGTGCGGCACAGCTGGGCCTGGGGGATCAAAGCGGCGGTACCTTCATCAACGGGCTGCATGAGGTCTGGCAGATCCGCCACGCGGAAAGCGCCTTCGGCTTGGCTGAAACCGGCCAGACGATGATCAGCGCCCCGGACTTCCGGACCTTGCGGGTATTCATCAATGATGAGGCGCTGGAAGTTGGACGCACCGAAATGCTGCGCGATGACCTGCGCCTGGACTTCCTCGATGGCACCTTGAACGCGCATACGCTGTGGCGGACCGCTGAGGGACACCGGATCGAGGTCAAGGCCCGCTCCATGATTTCCTTTACCGACCGGCATTTGGCGGTGCAGGATATCCATGTGCGGCTGCTGGATGCTCCGGCGCGGGTGCTGATCCAGTCTTCGGTGATTGGCTACCGCTCAACACGCACGGTAGCTTCCCCAGAAGAGACCGATGCCGGGGGACCGGTTGATCCGCGCAAGAGCGAAGAAGCCAGTGCCAATCCGCTGAATCCTGCCGGAACCTTTGCCGAGGACGCCCGGCTGGGTATCTCCTATAAAGTGTCCGGTTCTGGCATGAGCATGGCGGCGATGGTGGAACACCAGGTGGCCATCACCGGTGGGGCGCAAGCTGACTTGTCGATTTCCCGCAAGGCAGCCGATGAACGTGCGGATGAGGTGATCAGCACCCGGCTGGGAGCTGGCCAGGGCGTCCGCGTTTCCAAGTTCGCGGTGTACCACTCCTCCCGCCGCCACCCAGCCCAAGAGATGCTCTTGCGCTCGGAACGTGTCTTGAAGCATCTGGTGCCACTGGGTATCGACGAGCACTTCCGCACCCAGCGCCGCTTCCTTGCCGATTACTGGGAGCGCAGCGATGTGCAGGTGGACTGCGATGACCCGGCGCTGCAGCGCAAGATCCGTTGGAACCTGTTCCAGCTCGCCCAGGCAGCTGGTCGGGCCGATGGCCTGGGGATCAGCGCCAAGGGCGTAAGCGGCAATGGATATTCCGGGCATTATTTCTGGGATACCGAGATCTACGTGATGCCGTTCTTGACCTATACCAATCAGCAATGGGCCCGCAACACCCTGCGGGCCCGCGTTTCGATGCTCCCTGCAGCCACCCGCCGGGCGCGCACCATGAACGAAGCAGGGCTGCTTTTCCCTTGGCGGACCATCAACGGTGAAGAAGCCAGTGCCTACTATCCGGCAGGTACAGCCCAGTACCATATCAACGCCGACGTGGTGTATTCGCTGAACCGCTATCTGAGCGTGATGGAGGATGACGAGTTCCTGCTCGCTGGTGGCGCGGAAATTCTGGTGGGTACCGCACGCATGTGGGCATCCTTGGGATTCTGGCGTGGAGAGCCCGGTGATGAACGGTTCCATATCCACGGTGTCACCGGACCCGATGAGTACACTGCGGTAGTCAATGACAATCTCTATACCAACGTGATGGCCCGGTTTAACCTGCGCCGAAGTGCTCAGCTGCTGACCGAGATGGCGCAGGAGCGTCCGCGTGACTACGCGCTGCTGGCTGACAAGTATGCGCTGGAAGAAGAGGAAATCCTGCTGTGGCTTAAGGCCGCGCACTGCATGCATATTCCGTATTCGGAATCAGTGGGAATCCATCCGCAAGATGAGCATTTCTTGAATCGCGAGGTCTGGGATCTGGAGAATACCGCCGCGGATAAGCGGCCGCTGCTGCTTCACTACCACCCGCTGGTGATCTACCGTTTCCAGGTGATCAAGCAGGCTGACGCGGTGCTGGCCTTGTGGTTGCGCTCCAGCGACTTCACTGCCGAGCAGAAACTCGCTGACTTCAACTACTACGATCCGCTGACTACGGGAGATTCGACTTTGTCAGCCACGGTGCAGTCCATCTTGGCAGCCGAGGTCGGGTACCGGGATCTTGCTTTGGAGTATTTCGAGCATGCGCTGAACGTGGATTTGGACAACCTGCATGGAAACACCGCAGACGGCGTCCATGTGGCTTCCACCGGTGGTGTGTGGTCGGCGTTGATCTATGGCTTTGCCGGGTTGCGCGATGACGATGACCGGCTGTGCTTCGATCCGCGCCTGCCAGAAAAGTGGCGGTCGCTGAGCTTCAGCCTGGGCTGGCGGGGGATGCGGATCGCGGTCGAACTCAGGGCCCGCTCCATCGAGTTCACCTTGCAGGGCGACTTCTCGCGACCGATCTGGGTACGCGGTGAGCAAATCGACCTGCAACCCGGGCAGGCTCTGGTGGTACCGCTGCCTGACCAGGGACCGGCACTGGAAGGCCGGCCAAGTTTGGATCATGTGCTGTCCTTGCAAAGAGTTGCCGGCGTCGAAGTGCCCAAGAAGGCCTGGTAGACCCAGCCTGTGCGGCAAGAGGGAGGCCAAGAACCGATCCGGTTCTTGGCCTCCCTCTTTGCGTGCAGTGCCCGCTAGGGGCCGCGTTGCCGCTTAAAGCGTCATTTCCTCGAGCTTGCGCCCCTTGGTTTCCTTGACTAGGAAGATCACGAAGACCAAGGAGAGCAGGGCGAAGAAGGCATAGATGCCGTAGGCCAAGGCCAAGCCTGCTTCTGCCAGGGCCGGGAAGGAAGTGGAGACGATGAAGTTCGCAATCCACTGCGCAGCGGCGGCTACGCCCAGCGCCAATGCGCGGATGGAGTTCGGGAACATTTCGCCCAGGAGCACCCAGACAGCTGGCCCCCAGGTCGCGCCGAAGCCGACGACGAACAGGTTGGCTGCGACCAGTGCGACGATGCCCCAGCTGCCCGGAAGCTCGACGGCACCGTTGGTGGTGACCGACTGGGCAAAGGCGACGGCCATCATGCCCAGTGACACGGTCATGATTGCCGAACCGATGGCCAGCAGCAGCTTGCGGCCGATCACGTCGATCAGCAGCACGGCCACGATCGTGGCCACCACATTGGTGACCGAGGTGATCAGTGAAATGGTGAAGGAGTCGGACTCGGCGAAGCCCACGGACTTCCACAGGGTGGTGGAGTAGTAGAAGATCACGTTAATGCCGACAAACTGCTGGAAGACCGATAGCAGGATGCCGGTCCAGACCAGCGGGTGGAACCCGAAGCGGCCGAGCAGGTCCTTCAATACCTGGCGGCGTTCAATGTGCACAGTAGCTCGGATTTCTTCGATTTTGGCTTCGGTTTCGGTGCCGGCCTGCATGCCTATATCGCGGGTGAGCACGGTGGCGGCTTCCACGTAGCGGCCACGCTCAACGAGATAGCGCGGGGATTCAGGCAGGCGCAGGACCAGCAGGCCATAGACTACGGCCGGAACGATCAGCGAGAGGTACATCCAGCGCCAGGCGGCCAGGCCGAACAGGCCGATGGCATCCGCGGAGCCCATGACGAAGACGAGCAGGGCGCTGACGAGGAAGGCCACGAAGATGCCCAGCACGATGGCCATCTGCTGCATGGTGCCCAAGCGCCCGCGATGGGCTGCTGGGGAAACTTCGGCGATGTAGGCCGGGGCGATTACCGAGGCGAAGCCCACGCCGATGCCGCCGACAATGCGCCAGAGGATCAAGTCCGCAACGCCGAAGCACAGCCCGCAGCCCAGGGCCGAGATGAGTAGCAGCACCGATGCAATGAGCATGGTGCGCACGCGGCCCACGCGTTCGGAGACGACGCCGGCCACCCAAGCGCCCACGGCTGCGCCCAGCAGGGCGCAAGATACGGTGAAACCGATGGTCACTGCGTTGAGCCCGAATTCGTGCTCGACAGCGTCCACGGTGCCGTTAACGATTGATGAGTCATACCCGAAAACAAACCCACCCAATGCCGCGCCGAGGGCGATGAAGATGAGCCGTGCGGATAGTTTTCCGTCTGATGTAGTCGCAGTCACAAATAGTCATGCTATCGGATTCGACCCCACCAACAATGGCCAATTTTGGCTTTTGAATGGGAGATGAATCACATTTTGGAAGGAGTCCTTACTTTAACTTGCCGTGAGCCGCTTCCGGCTCCGGATCTCTTCCCACACCAGTGGGGGAATTCAAGCAAAAAGGCCGGCCGCCGCCACGATTTTTCGTGACGGCGGCCGGCTGGATGCATTTGATTACTGCTTCGCAGGTTTCTGCGAGTCGGCCAAATCATTTCCGCGCGCCTTGGCGACAAGGCTCATGACGTGGAAGACCACCAAGGTCGCGATCGAGCCCAGTGCGATGCCGCCGAGCTGGAATTGGCCGAAAGCGATCTCCTTGGTTACCGCGATCGCGATGATCAGGCCGGTGCCTGCGGTCATCAGGTTGATCGGGTTGCCGAAGTCCACCTTCGCCTCGATCCACAGGCGGGCACCGACGATGCCGATCATGCCGTAGAGCACGATGCCCAAGCCGCCGATGACGCCCACCGGGATGGTGCCGATCAGCGCGCCGAACTTCGGCAGGAAGGCCAGGGCCATCGCCACAATCGCCGCCACCCAGTAGGCCGCAGTGGAGTAGACGCGCGAGGCGGCCATCACCCCGATGTTCTCGGCATAGGTGGTGGTGGCCGAACCGCCGCCGAATCCGGCGAGTACGCTGGCTGCCCCGTCGGCCATCAGCGCGCGGCCGTTGAACTTGGACAGGTCGCGGCCGGTCATCACGCCTACGGTGCGCACGTGGCCGATGTTCTCGGCAATCAGCACGAACACCGCTGGCAGAAACATCAGCGCAGTATCCAGGTGGAAGGTCGGGGTGTGGAATTCAGGCAGGCCGACCCAGGCAGCCTGCCCGACGGCCGAGAAATCAACCTGGCCCTGGACCAGAGCCAGCAGGTAGCCCAGCACCAGACCCACCAGAATCGACAAGCGGCCCAGCAGGCCCTTGAAGGCCACCGTAGCCACCACGGTGAAGATCACGGTCAGGAAGGTGGTCAGCGGGAATTCCTGCATCGGTGCCAGGGTCGCACTGGCCAGGTTCAAGCCGATCAGCGCAACGATGGTGCCCATGACCACCGGCGGCATCAGGGTATGGATCCAGCCGGTGCCGGTCTTCTGCACGATCAGCCCGACGATAAACAGCAGCGCACCGGTCATCACGATGCCACCTAAGGCACCGGACATGCTGTGCGACTGGGTGGTCGAGATGACCGGGGCGATCATCGCGAAGGAAGAGCCCAGGTAGCTAGGTACCCTGTTCTTGGTCATCAGCAGGAAGATGACGGTGGCCAAGCCGGTGAACAGCAAGGTCGTGGTCACCGGGAAGCCGGTCAGCGTCGGCACCAGGATGCTGGCGCCGAACATCGCCAGGATGTGCTGGGCGCCAATGGAAATGGTCTGCGGCCAATGCAGCCGCTCATCCGGGGCGACAACCTCACCGGGGGTGATGGTCTTGCCGTTGCCGTGAATGCTCCAACTCATGAATTCCTCTTCCCGGGCCCTGCGCGTTTTAGGCCGTAGAGAATTCTACTCGGTTCTCATGGGCCTGCGCGAAGAACGATCGCTCATGTTCCGCAGAACGGACAAATGCGGCCTCCATGCGTGCGCGCAGCTGCCCATCGGCCTGCTCGTAGGCCTGGCGGACCATCTCGATGGCCTTGGCGGTCGCGGAATCGAATTCCTGGGAGGCATAGGTGTCCAGCCATTGCCGGTAAGGATGCTGGTCATGGTTGGCCGCCGCCAGCCGCTTGCCGATGTCCTGGTAGAGCCAGTAGCACGGCAGGATCGCGGCAATCAGCTCGCCGTAGCTGTCTTGGCTTGCGGTCAGGTGGTTGGTGTAGTTCAGCGTGGTGGCACTGGGCTCTTCGCAGAATTCCTCCACGTAGCTGCGGTGCAGCTGTAGCTCGCCGTCCAGGATGCTGTTGGCCCCGCGCGCCCAGAAGCGCTGGGCGGCCAGATCCGGGGCCATGGAGCTGGCCAGGGACAGGACCTTGGCGTAGCGCAGCAGATACAGCGCATCCTGGGAGATGTAGTAGTGGAAGTCCTCTGGCTCCAAGGTGCCCTGCGATAGCTGGGTGATGAAATCCAGCTGGTCGATATCCTCGCGGATGTGCTGGATCTTGGCCCACCAGTGGCCCATGGGATCTGCCGTACCGAAGAAGCCGATGAAGTGGTTGACCGGTCCGTGGCCGCTGCCCACCTGCAATTGGTCGGCTGCGGCAATGGCCCGGTCAAGGTAGGACTTTGACTGTTCCAAGGCGATGCTCCAGTCGCCGGTGGCCGCAAAGCGGGTAGCCAGGGTGCTGGAGAGGGTGCAGCCGGTGCCGTGGGTATTGCTGGTGGCATGGCGCGGGCCGTTGAGCTCAAGCTGAACGCCGTTGGCTGAGACCAGCGCATCGGGGCACTGTGCCCCGGCCAGATGCCCGCCCTTGGCCAGCACCAGGGCATCGTGCTTGGCCGCCAGGCGCTGGGCCTGGGACAGAACTTCCTCCCATGCGCTGGCCACTGGTTCGCCCAGCAAGCTGGCAAGCTCCAGGATGTTCGGGGTGATCACCGTGGCACGGTCCAGCAACGAATCAAGGGCTGAATGATCCTCAAGCAGGCGGTCCCCGCTGGTGGCGACCATGACCGGGTCCAGGACTACCGGGGCGTTGATAGTTTCCAGCCAGCTGGTCACTGCGCGGATGACCTCGGAGTTGGCGAGCATCCCGATCTTGATGGCGTCGATGCGAATATCTGTACTAATGGCTTCAAGCTGCGCGAGGACAAAGTCGCCGCTGACCGCCTGGACGCCGGAAACCCCGTGGGTGTTCTGCGCGGTCAGTGCGGTGATGACGCACATGCCATAGCCGCCGTTGGCGGAAATGGCCTTCAAATCTGCCTGGATTCCCGCTCCGCCGGAAGGATCGGAGCCTGCAATGGACAAGATATTCACTTGGCCGCCTCCCATGCCGCCACCAGCTGCGCGCTGGCCTGCTGCGGATCTTCGGCATTGCAGATGGCGCGAACCACGGCCATGCCCGCTCCGCCGCCGGCGCTGATCGCGGCGGCATCGTCCTGGGTCAGCGCGCCGATGGCGACGCAGGGTAATTGAGTTAGGGTGGTGGCCCGGGCAAAGCCCTCAAGCCCCAGGGGCGTGGGGTGGTCCTTTTTAGTCGGAGTGGCGCGGATGGCTCCGACTCCCAGGTAGTCAATCAACGAAGCGTCCGCATTCGCCTGGGCCAGCTGCTCGTCCGTGGAAGCGCTCAAGCCGAGGATCCCGTTGCCGATGAGCTGGCGGGCCAGCGCCACCGGCACATCCTTTTGCCCGATGTGGATGCCGTTCACGGCGGCTCCGGCAGCCCGTGCCGCGAGGTAGACGTCGATCCGGTCGTTGATTAGCAGCTGGGCTTTGCCCTCGGTGAGCTTGGCGGCCGCGCAGGACAGTTCGAAGAATTCCCGGGCGCTTTCTTCCTTGGCGCGAAGCTGGATCCATTCGATCCCTCCGGCGACCGCGCCTTCGATGACTTCCAGGGTGCTGCGCGGGGTGCAGCTGGCGGTGTTGGCAACTAGGTAGGCACCGTAGTTATGCATGGTTCACTTCCTCGTACTTCAAGTTCTGCAGTTCTTCGGGTTCGGTAGCAGCCAGTGCATCCAGGAATGCGACGGCGAAGCTTCCCGGGCCGGTGCTGGCCTCCAGTGCCTTCTCGGCGGCTAGGCCATAGAAGCCGTGGGCGGCGATGGTGGCTTCGAATGGGTCATCGTGCACCGCGAGCATGCCAGCGCAGAAAGCGCCCAAGGCGCAGCCTCCTCCGGTCATCCGGGTCAGGCCGACGCCGTTGGTGTGCACCAGTACGGTGCGCGTGGCATCAATGATGGCGTCGGATTCACCGGAAATTGCCACCACGCAGCCATGCTCTTGTGCAAGCTCGCGGCCAGCATCCAGGGCCGCGGAAACAGTATCCAGAGCATCTACGCCGCGACCGGTGGAGCTCTTCCCGGCCAGTGCCAGGATTTCCGAAGCGTTGCCGCGAATCAGGGCAGGGCGTTGGGTCACGAGGCGCCGGGCGAAGTCGGTGCGTACCGGCAAAGCTCCCACGGCCACCGGGTCCAAGACCCACGGGGTGCCTGCGGCGCTCGCCGAATGCACGGCCTCATCCATGGCGGTGAGCTGTTCGGTGGTTGGCGTACCCAGGTTCACCAGCACGGCCGAAGCAACTTCTGCAAAAGGGCCGGCTTCGCCTGGCAGGTCGGTCATCGCCGGTGAAGCGCCCGATGAGAGCAGCATATTGGCGGTGAAGTTGGATACGACGGTATTGGTCAGGCAGAAAACCAAAGGTGATTGTTGCCGGTATTTCAGGGCAACGGCATGTAAAGCCATGCGACATCCCTCCGCTAGCGTGAACTAGATCAGGTTCTACGGGTCTTATCTCAGTCGGCTTCTCCGACACCCCGTGTCACTGCCCTTGAGCGTACGCACCTAGAGCGTCCACGACAAGTTTTTAACGTTCGCGCCGCGCCACCAGGGCCTTGAGGGTTGCGGCATCCACCTGCTGGGCGGATGCCAATTCCCAGAGATGGTCTACTGCGGCCAAGAGATCCTCACTAGGGTCCACCGAGTGCGCACGCTCATTGACCACCGTGCCGGCACGCCGCCGTGAGCTGATCAGCCCTTCGGCTTCCAATTCCTTGTAGGCGCGCGCCACGGTTCCGGCGGCAACACCGAGGTCCGTGGCCAGGGCACGCACGGTCGGAAGCTTGGCCCCGGCAGCCAGCTCACCTAGGGAAATCAATGAAGCAATCTGCGAGCGGATCTGCTCATAGGGAGGGGTCGCTGCCTGGAGGTCGACTCTGATCTGCGAGCTCATGAAGTACTTGACCGTTGGGGCGAAGGCACGAAGGCGCTGCCCGGGCGCTCAAGGACAATTACCGCTGGGACAACAAAGATCAGCAATGCAAAGAGTCCCAACCCTGCCGGGAACCCATAGCCAATGAGCAGCATGGCCGCCACTGCGCTGGCGGTAACCCGCATCGAACGCAATTCCAGAACCCTGCGGTACCAGATTTCTTCGGCAGCCGAGACGCACCAGGGAATAATTACCCGGCGGGCAAGCCATGTGAATCCACCATGGGAGGCCAGCAGCAAGAGGAGTAGCCCGGCAACAATCACCTTGCTCGGGGATGCGAAGCCCCATAGGTAATCCAAGGGCGGATAAAGCAAGAAGTAGGTGCTGGTGGCAAGCAGCAGGCCCGCACAGGCGTAGGACCACCACGGCAGCGGTGCCGAATGCTTTTCAGCGGCTGCCGCCTGTCGAGATGCCCAATTCATGTAGCCCAGGTACAAGGCATTCAGCCCAAGGTACAGCATCGCAGCTGCCGTGAAGAGGGCGAGGATCCACGTGGTGCGCTGGGCGCTGGGCCATTGGGTTTCATCGGTGACAGTCAAGAAGGTCCAGCCGATTGCGAGGCCGAGCAAGGCCAGCGTTGCAGTGGAGTATTGCAAAACGAATAGCTGTTCACGCAGACGTCCAAAAGCGGTCGGCGCCTTGGCAGCGGAATGAGCTTTCAATGTTGAACGCGGTCCCCAGAAGAATAAGGTGAGGCCCACGGCAAGAGCGCTGTAGTTCAATAATGCGTTCTGGTCAGTGAATAGATTGACCTGTGAATAGTTGAGCACCGACACGGTGAACGCCAGCAGCACGATACCGGTATTGCGCAGCAAGCGGTTAAGCCAGACAGTGCGCAGCGCCTGGTTATCCTCGCTGGTGATACCGGCCAAGGGGCGCCTTCTCAAGATGGCCGCCGCAACCACGGCGGCGGCCACGACGATGCCCGCCAGAGCCACGATGAAGATCGGGAGCATCTGGAGGCCCGATAGTTGCCCGTCCGTTGCGATACCCGACTCGTACATGGAGTATCCGCCCGAATCAACGGAGGTTATTTCAGTGGCAGGGACGCCGATGCGTCCTTCGACCGTGGAAGCCGGCCATAACGACCCCACGGCGGCCAGCAGCAGCAGCCCGACAAAAATCCCGAGCGACTTAGGGAAGGGGGTGGCCAGGGTGCGGGCTTCGAGCGAAGCGGTGCGCACCGGCTGCAATTCCTTGGGCCAGGTGAACAAGCCGATCATATAGACCAAGGGAACCCAGATTCCCGGGGTGAGCGCCTCGATGAAGGCAGAACTTGGATTCGGTTCGGAAACCGGAATGCTCCATGTCCTGGACAGGTCCCACGAGGTTGAAGCGAAGAATGCGATTAAAGCGCACCAGAATGAGTGCGACTGGGCTCGGTCGATCGCCGGGGCCCCGCGCCGGTGAGCTACAGAGCGCAGCCATGCGTAGATGATGGCTGCCACGACAGCAATGGAGGCGGCGCTCGCCGAGAACTGGGTCATGAACATTAATGTATCAAAGGCTTGATACATATTGAATACGTTGGCGAATTAAATAATGAATATCTGCCGCGGTGACGTACGCTCAAAACATGGGTCTGTTTACTTCCACTCCGTTGCCCGAACCGGTTGGTGATTCCGCACCTCCGGTGGACGAGCATCCATCACGCATTGCCACGGTTCTGAGCCACTTGCGGCGTTCTGCCGATACCCGCATCACGCATCCGCGGCGCTTCCGCTTGCAGCAGCTCAAGGCCCTGGAAAAGATGCTCGAAGAGCATGTGGATGACTTTGTCCAGGCCCTGGCCGAGGACTTGGGCAAGAGCGCCACCGAGGCCAAATTCTCCGAAATTGACGTGGTGCGCGCGGAAATAGACTTCGCCCAACGCCACCTCGTTGAGTGGATGGACTCCACGAGTGTGAAGGTCCCGCTGGCGCTTCAGCCTGCAATGGCCAAAATTGAACCGCGCCCGCTGGGAGTTGTGCTGATTATCGGTGCATGGAACTATCCGGTTCAGCTGGTGCTGGCACCGCTGGTCGCGGCGATTGCCGCCGGTAACGCAGCGGTGATCAAGCCTTCGGAACTGGCCCCTGCCACCTCCGGTGCCTTGGCCAAGTTCCTCCCGGTATACCTGGACGAACGTGTTTACGCGGTAGTCGAGGGCGGAGTGGATACTTCCACCGAACTGCTTGCCGCGCGCTGGGATCATATTTTCTATACCGGTGGCGAGCGGGTTGCCAAGATTGTCGCGGCGGCCGCGGCGAAGCATCTGACACCGACGACCTTGGAGTTGGGCGGAAAGTCGCCAGCAGTAGTCGAGAACGATTCCTTGGCCACTGCCAAGCGATTGGCCTATGCCAAATTCATGAATGCGGGACAGACCTGCGTGGCGCCGGATTATGTGATCAGCGTGGGCGACAGCACCGAACTCATTAAGCGTCTGGGCCAAGCGATCACCAGCTTCTACGGCAAGGAACCGCTGACCCATCCGGATTACGGGCGGATCGTCAGCCGCAAGCACTTTGACCGGCTCATGTCGATGCTTGAGCAAGGCGAAGTAGTTTTCGGCGGGGAATACGATGAAGAAACCCTGCGCATCGCGCCGAGCATCATGCGCGATGTGGACCTTGAAGCAACGCTGATGACTGAAGAAATCTTCGGTCCAATCCTTCCGGTGATTGAAGTGGAGAACTTTGAAGAAGCGCTGGAATTCATTGCTCGCAGGCCCTCTCCGCTGGCCGCTTACCTGATGAGCGAAAGCCCGCGGCTGCAGTCGATATTTTCTGACCGGGTGCGCGCAGGCGCTATCGTGCACAACGCGCCACTGGCCCAAATGATCATCCCAACCCTGCCTTTTGGCGGCATTGGTCCTAGCGGTATGGGCACTTATCACGGCAAGCATGGTTTCGACAGGCTTTCGCAGATGCGCTCTGAACTCAACAAAACGACCGTCGTTGATACCTTGAGCGCAATATATCCTCCGTATTCATGGGCTAAGCGAAAGATTATTGATCGCTTACTGTAGCGCGGTTCATAGCGTTTTAGCTTGTCAGGGTGCTTGGATGGATAGGTTGGAAATTTTCAAGCATCAGGAGATGTAACGCATGACTGAGCCCGCACCGTCTCAGGACGGTCTGAAGCGTGGCCTCAAAGCACGCCATATGCAGATGATTGCTATTGGCGGCTCGATTGGTACCGGACTATTTGTCGCGTCCGGCGGCACCATTGCCCAAGCAGGACCCGGTGGGTCACTGGTGGCCTACGCACTGATCGGCATGATGGTGCTGCTCCTGATGCAGTCACTGGGTGAAATGAGCGCCCGGCTCCCGGTAGCCGGCTCGTTCCAGACCTACGCGTCGGTCTTCGTGAACCGCCACTTCGGCTTCGCGATCGGCTGGAACTACTGGTTCAACTGGGCCATCACCGTGGCCGCTGAACTGGTGGCTGCTGGCATCATCATGTCCTACTGGTTCCCCGATACACCGGGATGGATCTGGGCAGGGCTCTTCCTGATCCTGCTCACCGGATTGAACGCGCTGTCGGCCAAGGCCTTCGGCGAGGGCGAATACTGGCTGGCCGCGATCAAGGTCATCACCGTCGTGGTCTTCTTGATCTGCGGCGTCGCGATGATCTTCGGCATCTTGGGGGATTCAACCCCGGGATTCAGCAACTGGACCGATGGTGAAGCTCCCTTTGTGGGCGGCTGGCTGTCCATTGTCTCGGTCTTCATGATCGCTGGCTTCTCATTCCAGGGTACCGAGCTGATCGGCGTTGCCGCCGGTGAAGCCGAGAACCCGAAGCGCGATATCCCCAAGGCCATCAAGGCGATCTTCTGGCGCATCATGCTCTTCTACATCGGCGCGATCTTCGTCATCGGCATGCTGATCCCGTACCTGGATCCTTCGCTGCTGTCTTCCGAAGCTTCGGATATCACCACCTCGCCATTCACCCTGGTCTTCGAGCGTGCAGGCGTGGCCTTCGCTGCTGCGCTGATGAACGCCGTGATCCTCTCGGCCATCCTCTCGGCGGGCAACTCCGGACTATATGCCTCATCACGCATGCTTTATTCGATGGCGCTCGACGGCAAGGCACCAAAGATCTTTGCCCGCTTGAACAAGCGCGGCGTACCGATGCCGGCAATGCTCTTGACCGCCTCGGTAGGCCTCTTTGGTTTCCTGACCGCCATTGTCGGACAGGGTTCGGCCTACACGTGGCTGCTGAACGTATCCGGCCTTTCCGGCTTTATCGCCTGGATAGGTATCGCGGTGTGCCACTACAAGTTCCGCAAGGCGTATATCGCCAGCGGCCAGGACCTGGCGAACCTTCCGTACAAGGCGCCGCTGTTCCCATTGGGCCCGGTCCTAGCCTTCGTCATCCTGATCGTGGTCATTGCAGGCCAGAACTACCAAGCCGTCCTCGACGGCAACCTGCTGCAGATGGCTTCCAGCTATGTCGGCCTGCCGATCTTCTTGCTGCTGTGGCTGGGCCACTGGCTGGCTACCCGCAAGCAGCCAGCCGAGTTCATCGACCCATGGACCGCAAAGCTGAACTAGCCAGTTAGCGCAGCGTCAACTATCACCCGGGCCTCTGCCAGCACCTGCTGCAGATGCTCGGGTGATTTTGTTGATTCAGCATAAATTTTGTAGATGTCTTCGGTGCCCGAAGGACGCGCGGCAAACCATGCGTGCTCACTGGAGACCTTCAGTCCGCCAATGGCGAAGCCAGCAGCTTCCGTCACCTTGGCGGTAATCGTGTCGCCGGCCAGCTCGGTGGCGGCCACCATCGAGGCATTCAGCTTGGAGAGCAACGCCTTCTGCTCGCGATCAGCCGGCGCATCGAAGCGGTCATAGAAGCTTGCGCCATGGCGCTGGACCAGCTGCGCATGCAGCTGGCTTGGGCTCTTGCCGGTGACCGCACGGATCTCGGACGCCAGCAGAGCCAGCATCAACCCATCCTTATCGGTGCTGAACGCCTTGCCGGAGAAGTCCAGGAAGCTCGCCCCAGCGGACTCCTCACCGCAGAAAGCGACCATTCCTGAAGACAGCGGTTCAACGAAGTACTTGAACCCGACAGGCACCTCGCGCAGCGTCCGGCCGTGGGAGGCCACCACCTTGTCGATAAGCACCGACGAGACCAGGGTTTTGCCGATCTGCGCATCTGCTGGCCAGTGCTCGCGATGGGTCAGCAGGTAGTCGATGGCCACGGCCAGGAACTGGTTCGGATTCATCAGCCCTGCATCCGGGGTGACGATGCCGTGGCGGTCTGCATCCGCATCGTTGCCGGTGGCGATGTCGTACTTCTCGCGGTTGGCCACCAAGGAGGCCATGGCGTGGGCCGAGGAGCAGTCCATGCGGATCTTGCCATCTTTATCAAGGGTCATGAAGCCGAAGCGCGGGTCAACGGATTCGTTGACCACTTCCAGATTCAAGCCATAGCGGCGGCCGATTTCGCCCCAGTAATGCACCGAAGCTCCGCCCAGCGGGTCCGCTCCGATGGAAATGCCCGAGGCTGCGATGGCCTTGAAGTCGATGACTGCAGCCAAGTCGGTGATGTACAGCTCGCGGAAGTCGAACGGACGGGCGCTTGGCTCGCCTCGCTTGATCTGGCCGTTGGCCAATAGCTCATTGGCGCGGGCGGCAATGGGCCCGGTGATCTCGGATTCGGCCGGGCCGCCATGCGGCGGGTTGTACTTGATGCCGCCGTCGGCTGGCGGATTGTGCGAAGGCGTGATGATCAAGCCGTCTGCCTGCTCGCCGCCCTCGGCGTTATGCACCAGGATTGCATGGCTCACGGCAGGGGTGGGCGTCAGTCCGTCTTCAGCCAGCACCGTGACGCCGTTGCCTGCCAGCACCTCCAGCGCAGTGCGGTAGGCAGGCTCGGACAGTGCGTGGCTGTCCTTGCCCACGTACATCGGGCCGGTGATCCCAGCGCCGTTGCGGTAGTCCACCACAGCCTGGGTAATCGCCGCGATATGCGCTTCGTTGAAGGTGCCGTTCAGCGAGGAACCGCGGTGCCCTGAGGTGCCGAAGATGACCGCTTGTCCGGGGTTGCTGGCCGAAGGCGTGATGCTGCTGTAGGCATCGAGCACCTCCTGAAGATTAATGAGGTCGGATTCGGTTGCTGGTTCTCCAGCTCGAAGGTGTGCCACAGATTGCCTTTCAGGTTGATGCGCGTAACGCGGATCCATAGAAGAATGGTAGGCAAATGAGCTATTACCCGTATCCGCAGAACCCCTATCAACGACCGCCAGAGTCCGCCAGCCTGTCGGTGGCTTCCCTGGTGCTGGGTATCTTGTCGTTGCTGGGCTTCTCTGTCATTATCCTTGTTCCGTTGGCAGGAGTCATCACAGGACACCTGGCTTATCGGCGCGAACCTGCTTCCCGCGGGCTATCGCTGGCCGGGCTGATCACCTCATGGGTCGGATTAGCCCTTGCCATCGTCATTTATGCCGCGGTGATCTGGTTCTTCTGGGCGGTATCCACAGGCTTCGGCTACGACTCGTATTACGAGAACACGACCCTGTCCTAAGCCCAGGACGGATAACCCCCGGGCATGCAAAAGGCGGTTGGACCAAACTGGACCAACCGCCTTCAACGTGCTCGAACCTTTTAGAGGATCGGGCCCATCAGCTTCTTCAGGGCCGGGGTAGCTGCCATCATGGCAACACCCAGGACGACAGCGGTGCCGCCCATGGCGATGAAGTAAGGGATCTCGTTACCCTCGGTGTAGTAGCCGGCCAGCACGCCGGACAAGGTGGTGCCCAGCGATACCGACAGGAAGAACAATGCGATCATCTGGGTGCCGAAAGCGGCCGGAGCCAGCTTGGTGGCAATGGCCTGGCCCACTGGCGAAAGCAGCAGCTCGGCAAAGGTGCACAGCAGCAAGATGCCCACCAGTGCCAGCAGCGGGGTCTTCACGAAGGATTCCAGCGGGATGAACAGCAAGAAGGCCGCACCCACAACTACCAATGCCAGGCCGAACTTCATCGAAGTGCGCGGCTGGCGCTTGCCCAGCTTGGTCCACAACGCGGCGAAGATGCCGGCGAAGATGATGATGAAGACCGGGTTGATCGAGGTGACCCAGCTCGGCGGCATTTCCCAGCTGCCCAAGTGGCGGTCGAGACGCTGGTCCGAGTAGGCAGCGATGAAGGTGAACTGCTGCTGGAACAGGGCCCAGAAGGCAGCCGAACCGATGTAGAACGGAATGAACGCCCAGACCTGCTTGCGCTCGGTGGCGTCAACCTTCTTGCTGCGCAGGATCAGTGCGAAGTAGATGATCGAAGCGGCGATGACCACGTAGGCGATGGTGCTTGCCAGGTTTTCCGGGGTCACGATCTTGGAGGCGAAAGCGGCGACGATCAGAACGATCACGGCAGCGAAGATGACCACGTAGCGCTTGCGCTCAGCGGCTGGCAGCGGGTTGCTTGGGATGCGTCCGGATTCCGGAAGGTTCTTGCGTCCCACCGCGTAGATGCCCAGGCCGATGCCCATGCCAACTGCTGCGGCAGCGAAGCCGATGTGGAAGCCGTAGGCAACCTGCAGCCAACCGGTGAGCAGTGGGCCAAGCAGGCCACCGATGTTCACGCCCATGTAGAACAGGGAGAAGCCGGCGTCGATGCGTGGATCGTCCTTGGAATACAGGGAACCGACCAGGGCCACGGCGTTGGCCTTCAGGCCGCCGGAGCCGACTGCTACGAAGATCAGGCCGATAACCAGTCCGGTGTAGCCAGGCAGAAGCGCCAGGCCGATGTGGCCGATCATGATCGCTATAGCGGAGAAGAACAGGACCCGTTCCGAACCGTACAGGCGGTCAGAGAGCCATGCGCCCAGAATGGTGGACAGGTAAACGGCGCCGCCGTAGGCGCCGACCAGGGACAGAGCCAGGGCCTGGTCCATTCCCAGGCCACCGTCGGTGACCGAGTAGTACATGTAGTAAGCCGGCAAGCCCTGCATGCCGTAGAAGGAGAAGCGTTCCCACATTTCCACGCTGAAGAGGCTTGCGAGCGCGCCGGGATGGCCGAAGAAGGTCTTCCCGGAAGCTTTGGTGCTCGTTGTTGCAGTAGACATACGTAACATTTTTCGCTTTTGTCCACCCGAGTACCTACTTATATGGGAAAGGTCACAGCTGTATCTGAGTGGCCAGCGCGAGCAGCAGCCCCTCGTCGGAGCGCGGGGAAATCAGCTGAATACTCATTGGTAACCCCTCCTTGGAGTGACCCACCGGGATGGTGATGGCAGCTACTGAGGCGACGTTCACCATCGAGGTATAGGGCGTGTACTGGCACTGCAACATATAATCCACATCGGCCGTGGATTGTGTATAGTGCCCGATCCTCGGTGGGATCGAAGCCATGGCAGGGGTAGCCACCACGTCGAAAGCGGACCACTGGCGCACGAAATCCGCCGCAATCTGCTTCAACCTCGATCCGGCCTGCAGGCTCTGTTCCAGCGAGCGGTCAGCGGCACGGCCGCGGAAGTCCCTGGCCAGCTCACCGAGCAGCGAATCATCGGAAACCGGAACGTTCTTCAGCCCATTGGTCCACACCGCCGCGAAGGTTTCAGGATAATCCTCGGCATAGTGCAGATCGGCTGGCTCGACGCGGTGGCGTTGCCCCAGGCGTTCAAGGCCCTGGGTAAAGGCGTCCCTGGCTTCGGGCGCCAGCGAAATCTCATAGACCGGTTCAAAAGGAGAATGGGTGCTGTACCCGATTTTCAAGTCGGACAGGCGCTCGGGATAGCTTCCCTGCAGCAGTGGCAGGTAATGGTCCTTGCCGCGCATGGCATCAAGCAGCAGGGCTGCATCCAAAGCATCATGGGCCAACGGGCCGGAGACTGCCAGTTTCGGGGCTCCCATGGGGTCGTTGTAGCCATCAAGGACATCGCTGGGAATGCGTCCCAATGAGGGCTTGAGTCCAACCAGTCCGCAGGCCGCCGCGGGGATGCGAACCGAACCGCCGCCATCGGATCCCGGTCCCAGCGGAATCATGCCGGCGGCAATGGCCGCGGCCTGCCCGCCGGAGGATCCGCCGGAAGAGCGCGTGGGATCCAGTGGATTACGTGATGGGGCAGCGACGAGGTTCTCCGAATAGCTGCTCAACCCGAACTCCGGAACCTGCGTCTTGCCCAGGATCACCACCCCTTCGCAGCGCAGCCGGGCCACCAGTGAATGGTCGCGTTCGGCTACCGTTGTCGGCATGGCCGCGGTGCCGTAGGTGGTGGGCATCCCGGCCACCTCGTTCAGGTCCTTGAAGGCGGTGGGCAGTCCGTGCAGGCGGCCGATTTCCCCGCGGGCATGCGCCGCATCGGCCGCGGCCGCTGCTTCCATGGCATTTTCTGCCACGTGCACGAAAGCGCCTAGGTCCGCCTGCTCTTCGATGCGCGCAAGGCAGTGCTCGGTGACCTCGCGGCTTGAACGCTCGCCGCGGGCCAATTCGTCTCGCAATTTCAGGGCGCTTGAGGGAAACATGTCTGCTTTCGACGCAGGAAATGACTAGTCTTATAAGCAAACACCCTATGTGAGAGGAATGCCAGCCATGAGCGATTTCGAAACTGTCTCGGTCAACGATGTCCCGAAGGACGCCTTCATCCTTGATGTGCGCGAAGACTTCGAATGGGAAGCCGGACGAGCTGCCGGGGCCACCCACGTTGTGCTTGGCACCCTGCCAGAGCGCGTGGGCGAGCTGGACCCGGATGTCGATACCTACGTGATTTGCCGGACCGGCGGGCGTTCTGCGCAGGCCGCAGCATGGCTGACCGGCATGGGCTACACCGCGTTCAACATCGCCGGCGGTTCCGACGCATGGCTTGAAGCGGGCCTGCCGATGGAAGCCGAGAACGGCCAGGAGCCAACCGTACGATGAGCTATGCCTATCTGGGACCTGCCGGCACTTTCACCGAGTCGGCCCTGCTGCAGGTTCCCGGGGCAGCCGATGCGCAGCGGATTCCCGCATCCAGCGTCAACGTGGCCCTGTCCATGGTGCGCGAAGGCAGCGTGGAAGCGGCGATGGTTCCGATCGAGAACTCGGTAGAGGGCGGCGTTTCAGCCACTCTGGATGCGATCGCGCAGGGCGAGGCCCTGCAGATCGTCGCCGAAATCCTCGTTCCGATCTCTTTCGTGCTTGCCGTGCGCCCTGGCATCGATTCGCTGGAGCAGATCAAGCGGATCTCCACCCACGGGCATGCCTGGGCGCAGTGCCGCCTCTGGGCCGAAGCCAACATCCCGCAAGCGGCCTTCACCCCGGCCTCATCCACGGCCGCCGGCGCCCTGGCGCTCGAAGAGGCCGAACCGCCGCATGATGCGGCGATCTGCTCTCCGCTGGTGGCCCAGGAACGCGGCCTGAAGGTGCTGGCACGCGGGGTCGAAGACAACCAGGGAGCGGTCACCCGCTTCATCCTGGTCACCCGCCCCGGAAAGATCCCGGCACCGACCAAGGTGGATAAATCCACGCTGATCCTGCCGCTGCCAGAGGACCGTCCCGGTGCGCTGATGGAAATCCTGGAACAGTTCACCGCTCGCGGGGTGAACCTTTCACGCATTGAATCGCGTCCTACCGGCCAAGGGTTGGGGCAGTACTTCTTCTCCGTGGACTTCGAGGGCCATGTGGCCGATGAACGCGTGGCTGCGGCCTTATCCGGCTTGCACCGGCTCTCCCCGGAACTGCGCTTCCTGGGTTCCTACCCGGCCGCCGAAGGTGTCGAGCCTTTTGTCGATGCGCACAATTCCGACGCGGCGTTCAGCGAAGCCCGCGATTGGGTCAAGTCGCTGCGCGAACGCCTGTAAGCAGGCAACGCAAAGGCCTGGCCGGTTTCCCTTGATTGAAGGGAAGCCGGCCAGGCCTTTTTGGTGCAGGCTACGGGGTGCGCAGGCGCAGGGCGCTCGGGTTCACCGAGACCTGCAGTTCGTTGACCTGGCCGGTAGGGTCCCCGTCAATCTGGGTGTTCATCGGCTCATCGCAGCGCAGCGAAACCCCTGCGGTCTGGTAGAAGCTCATCACCGGAATCTTGTTCTTGGCGCGGAAGGCGGTCTTGAGCAGGATCCAGGTCCAGCCGGCGGCCGAGCGGGGCGAAAGGATCACCGCGTCCAGCACCCCGTCGTCGATCTTTGCGTCGGGCACGAAATCCAGGCCCTGCAGCTTGCCGCAGTTGGCGAAGAGCACCGAGCGGACCTTGCGGGTCTGCCAGTTCTCGTCATCTGCCAGCTTGAAGCTCACCTTCTTGCGCTGGCCGGGCAGCTGGCGCAAGCCGGCTTCGGAATAGGCCAGCCAGCCAACCTTGGACTTCAGTTCTTCATTGGTGTCATCAAACAGGTCGGCATCAGTTCCCACCCCGGCGATCACCAAGAACGCGTGGTCTGCCTGCTCTCCGTCCAGCAGCTTCAGCTTCATATGCCCGACGTCGATGCGCCGGACCATTCCGCGCACGGCAACCAGGGCTGCGGTGTGCAGGTCATCGAGGGGAATATCCACGTTGCGGGCCAGCAGGTTGCCGGTGCCCAGCGGAAGGATTCCCAAGGAAGCATCGGTGCCTTCGAGCACTTCCGCCACGGCGCGGATGGTTCCATCGCCGCCGGCAGCCAGAATTGTGTCGCATTGCGCATCCAGCGCTTCGCGGGCCGCATCCTGGCCGGCATTCTCCTTGGTCGTCTCAATGATCAGGGGGGCTTCCAGGCCCGCTTCGGCGCAGACGCGCTCCACGGCTTCCTTTGCTTCCTCAGCCCCTGACTTGGAAGGATTGATGACAATGGCAACCTTGGTGGCGGCTGCCTGTTCCGCTGCTTCGGGCTGCTTGACTAGCGGCTTGCTGTAGTGCGAAAGCTTGCGCACCGAATACCAACTGGTCGCCGCGGCGGCAGCTGCGGCAGCCACGGCAGAGAAAACGATCACACGATTTGTCTGCATAATGCTCTCATCGTACTCATGATTGCTACGCTTAAGATGTGATCGACCTTAAAATGCTCACCGAAAATCCGGATATGTACCGCGCCTCGCAACGCGCGCGCGGTGCCGACGAGTCGTTAATTGACCAGCTGCTGGCAGCTGACACGGCGCGTCGTGAAACCATTGCTACCTACGAGCGCCTGCGTGCCGAGCAGAATGCGTTCTCCAAGAAGGTCGGCAAGGCCAAGGGCGATGAACGCGCCGCCCTGCTTGCCGAGGTCAAGGAGCTCGCCGCTTCGGTCAAGTCTGCCCAGGCAGAGTCTGACGCGGCCGCTGCCAAGTGCACCGCACTGCAGCGCTCGATCCCGAACCTGATCATCGACGGCATCCCAGCCGGCGGCGAAGATGACTTCACTGTCGTCAAGCACGTAGGTACCGTTCGCGACTTCAAGGCCGAAGGGTTCGAGCCGCTGGACCACCTGCAGCTGGCTGAGAAGCTGGATGCCATCGATATGGAACGCGGCGCCAAGGTCTCCGGCTCGCGCTTCTACTTCCTCAAGGGTATCGGCGCCCGCTTGGAAATCGCGATGATGAACATGGCCCTGGACGTGGCCATGGAGCACGAGTTCATCCCGATGATCACCCCGACCCTGGTTCGCCCCGAAACCATGCAGGGCACCGGCTTCGATGTCGAGCACGACGACGAGATCTACAAGCTCGAGCGCGACAACATGTACCTGGTCGGCACCTCCGAGGTGGCCTTGGCCGGCTACCATGCCGATGAGATCATGGACCTGGCCGAAGGGTCGATCCGCTACGCCGGTTGGTCCTCCTGCTACCGCCGCGAGGCTGGTTCTGCCGGCAAGGACACCCGTGGCATCATCCGCGTGCACCAGTTCAACAAGCTGGAGATGTTCGTCTACACCAGTGTTGAGAACGCCGAGGCAGAGCACGCGAAGCTGCTGGCCATGGAAGAGGACATGCTTGGACGCATGGAACTTCCATACCGCGTGATCGACACCGCCGCCGGCGACCTGGGCATGAGCGCGGCCCGCAAGTTCGACTGTGAAGCTTGGGTTCCAACCCAGGACACCTTCCGCGAGCTGACCTCGACCTCCAACTGCACCACCTTCCAGGCCCGCCGCCTGAACATCCGCGAACGCGAGATCATCGACGGCAAGCCAGGAAAGACTCGTTCGGTGGCAACGCTGAACGGCACCTTGGCCACCACCCGTTGGATCGTCGCGATTCTGGAGAACCACCAGAACCCTGACGGCTCGGTCAACGTGCCAAAGGCCCTGCAGCCTTACCTTGGCGGACTCGAAGTCCTCAAGTAAATCAGGTTCCGCAAGTTGCCGGCCATCCATTGCTGATGGCCGGCAACTGCATTTAACCCGTTGTTAAGGTGCTCCTGTGCCGCGGGTCATCGCGAAATAGCGGCGGTGATGGTTAACTTGAGCCATGACAGTAATGGCAAAGATCGGCAACGACGACCGACTCGATAAGCAGAAATTGATGATTTGCCTTGATGTTGACGGAACTATCGTCAACCACCAGGGACAGATGAGCCAGCGGGTACGCGATGCGGCCCGGGCAGTGGTGGAACGAGGCCACGAAGTGGTCATTTCCACCGGACGTTCCCTCGGGGCAGCCTTGCCGGTGATGGAAGAGCTGGGCATCGACCACGGCTATGTGGTCGTGAGCAATGGCGGTGTGCTCGCCAAGGTCACCGGATCAGATATCGAAGTGATCCACCGCGAGGTCTTCGATCCTTCAGCAGCGCTCAAGGCGCTATGGAAGCAGCTGCCCAAAGCCAAGTACGCGCTGGAAAATGAGCGCGGCGAATTCCTTTCCAACGAGTCTTTTGGCGATGCCAGCTTTGGTGCCGAAACCAAGGTCGTGGATTTCGATGAATTGCTGGAGAACAAGGCCGTGCGCGTTGTCGTGTTCTCCACGGATAATACTGCCGAGGAGTTCGGCCATGCAGTGCAGGGCCTGGGCTTATCCGGGGTGACTTACTCGGTAGGCTGGACCGCTTGGCTGGATATCGCCGCCGACGGCACCACCAAGGCCAGCGGCCTGGAGCGACTGCGCGCCATCTTGAAGTTCGACCTGGCCGATTCCCTGGCCGTGGGCGATGGCCGCAACGACATTGAAATGCTCCAGTGGGCTGGCCACGGCGTGGCCATGGGCCAGGCGCCAGACGAGGTCAAGGACGCAGCAGATGCTGTGACCGAGGGCGTCGACGACGACGGTTTGGCGATCGTGCTCGAAGAACTGCTGCAGGACTAGCCTGCGGCGTGACGCCTTTTAGAGCTGGTCGGTGAATTCCAGCAACCGGGAGATGGCTGCCCGGGCGCCGAGCTCATCGTTGTAGCCCGATCGCACAATCGCGGCTGATACCGCCTGCGGGGTGATGCCCAAGATCTCGGCCACCGCCTTCTGCTGGCCGCGCACGCCCGGGGTGAGCAGATCCACCACGGACCATTCGGCTTCGGTGCGGGTGCGGATCCAATGGCCGAGCATGCGCAGCAGCCCCTCCAGCTCAGCATCCGTTTCATCGGTGCCCGAGGAAACGCAGATCGGTACGCGTTCCCCGCGATGGCTGGCCGCCTCAAGGGCACCGAGCGCGCGGCGCATTGCCTTGCCTTCCACCAGGTCCGCCTCGGCTGGCACCGGCTCATACAGGCTGCCGATGCCCAGCCCGATATTGCAGAAATTCA
This sequence comes from Glutamicibacter sp. MCAF14, assembly GCF_052114325.1. Lineage (NCBI taxonomy): Bacteria > Bacillati > Actinomycetota > Actinomycetes > Micrococcales > Micrococcaceae > Glutamicibacter > Glutamicibacter sp. MCAF14. Next base: position 22,961 of record NZ_JBFREO010000001.1, on the reverse strand, counting down.
ACCGCGTCACCCGCATCAGCGCATCCACCGCGGCCTCGGGATCCTTGGGCACGCCCAGCAGCAATTGCCCGCTCACTGCGGTGAACGGGGCATGGGTGTCCACTTCGGAGAGCTGATCCCACAATTGCTCGCTGGCGGCTGCAACATCGGTGACCGAGCGGGGCCGGGGGCTGAGCGCAACGACAAACATGTTTCCAGTATTGCGTGCAAGTCCGGGATTGTCTTGCAAATGGCGGAAGTGACGCGGCAGGTGGCAGCCCGATAGGCTGGTACCGGAAACATTGAAGGAGCAGCGATGGCTGGTGAGATCATTGCCGGGCGGTTCGAACTGATCGAGCATATCGCCGGCGGCGGGTCCGGGAGCGTGTGGTTGGCCCGGGACCTGCGGCAAGCGCAGTTGTGCGCGGCAAAGGTCATGCGCCAAAGCTATAGCGGAGAACTCCTGCGCTTCGTGCGCGAACAGGGAGTGAAATTCGACCATCCCCATCTGCTGACCCCCTACGGCTGGGCTGCCGTTGATGACCGCGTGGTGATCGCCAGCGCGCTGATGCGCGGGGGAAACCTGCACACCGCCATGCAGGATTACGGCGCCTTCTCCCAGCATCTGGTTGCCGAAATTTTGGTGCAGCTGCTGGATGGACTGGAACACGTCCACGAATCCGGGTGGATCCACCGCGACGTGAAACCTGCCAATGTGCTGCTCGAATGCACCGGCACCGGCGTGCCAAAGGTCCGCCTGACCGACTTCGGCATCGCAGCGCACCGCGACCAGCCCCGGCTGACCGAGCATGGCATGGTCGTTGGCACGCACGGGTTTCTGGCTCCGGAACTCAACGGAACCCAGGCGCCGGAAGCCAGCCAGGACCTCTATGCGCTCGGCGTGCTGGCAGTGCAGCTGCTTAATCCGCAGCTGCGCGGGGCGGAACTGGCAGAAAAGTGCCGTTCGGCCCATTTCGGGGTGGGTACCACGCTGACCGCAGTGCTCGACGGTTTGCTCGATGAGCGTCCAGAACGCAGAATTGCCGCCGCGCATCGCGCACCGGATGCGTTGTCGGTGTTGCGCAATAAGAGTGGCTACAAGGTAGCCTCCGGGGACGCTTTCGAGGTCTTCGACCAATTTGAGGACATAGTTATTCCGGCGGAAAATTCCGCTCCGGCTACGCCATCTCCTACGGCACCTACACCGCCAACCACCGGTGAACCGCAACAATCCGAGCCGGTGGCCAACGAAACGGTACTGCGCAAAACTCCGCATCCAGCGCTTGCTGAAGAACCAGAGCTTTCGGTTGACAAGGCGTTAGAACCAGAGCGCAAAGCTGAGACTGCGTCTCATGCCAAGGACCGTCCCAAGCTTTCGAAATCCATCTTGCTGCCGCTGGCCGCAGTGGTGCTCGCCGTGCTGCTGGGCGGGCTGTCTCTGTGGCTGGTCTTCGGTTCCTCCAACGATCCGGCGCAGCGTCCGGCTCAGACTGAACAGCTGCGGGAAATAGACAAGTCCAGCGCTCCGGAGGACACGCAGGCCGCCACGAAAGAGGAACCGGCTCAGGAGCCGTCCAAGCAACAGCAGCCTAAAGCAAGCGAAACCGCCAAGGAATCAGAGCCAGCGGAGCAGGATAAGGCACCGGAGGGGATCGATGTACCGATCAGCTCCAATGTGCGAGCTGGTGAAGACTGCGCGGCTTTGGAAGCCGGGCTGGTTGTCACCAGCGCCGACGGCCACAGGCTAACCTGCGAGGCCGACGGCGCCGAGTACTACTGGGTTGCCGATAGCTAGGAATTCTTGCGTCGCAGGAACCACAGGCCGGCAAAGCCCGCTAGTGCTACGGCGGCGCCACCAAGCAATGCGCCGATCTGCGCACTGTCGGGAAGCCAGCTGCCTGAATCATCGGATTGCTCTGGGTCCTGCGAGCCGCCGAACAAGCCAAGCAGTCCATCCCCGGTCTCGGAATCGTCGTCATAAGACGGCTCCCAGGTCTCGGAACCCGTTGGTTCTCCGGTAACTTCAATGGCCAGCTCATAAGCCAAGGGGTTCAACCCGCGCGGTTCATAAGCATCGCCAACGACAGTGATGTAGTAATCACCTGGGTAGCCCAGTGCGTGGTGGCCAGTACCCTCGGCAATGAGGTCACGGGAAACGACGGTTTCCATGCTGCGCGACAGCGAGGCGCCACTGTCATCCCGGCTCAGCGACTGGCCGCTCGGATTGGTCATGATGCCATCATGCAGCAGCGGGCTGAACGTATCCGTGTAGACATCTTGGGCGCTGGCATTGGGAGAATCCAGGACAGTCATGCGGTAATTCAGGCGCTGGCCTTCGGCCACATGGACCTTGTAATACTTGACCTCGAAGGGCAGGGCCGAATCGGAGTACACGGAGCCCGATTCCAATTTCGCGGCATTGGAGAAACCGCTTCCGCCACTCACCTCGGTCGCCTGCGCATTCAAGCTCACGGTGATCGGCGGCTCGGAATCTGGGACAACGCCACTGAGCGTTGTCGGATCAAGCGCAGGTTCGACGACAACCCGGATTTCCATTGGAATTTCCAGATCATCTTGCCATTTTCCCCCGCGTTGCACCGAGAGGTACAGCTCGTCGTTTTGCGAGTCCAGGCACCTTGAATAACCCTCGGCGTCCTTGACGCTGGAATCCAATTGAACCAGCGAGAGGTTCTCCATGCCTTGGCGGCTGGTGTGGGCGCTGCTGGAATTGCAGCTGTCGCCATCTTCTTGCACCAACGCGGCCTTGAGGTCAATGTGCTCATTACTGGTGGGTTGCTGCATTGGATCAATGAGAAGCTGCGTGCTGACATGCAGGCGTTCGCCATCTTGAATCTGTGGCAGCTTGTAGAATATCGAACCATTCTCGCCGGTGGCGGGCAGCATGTCCTGGGACATGCCAGGTTCCAGGACGGGAGCCGAACCCTGGTTCTCGGATCCTTCGACCTGGGTTCCAACCGGAGAGTGGGTAAGGATTGTTGATTCTGGGACGGCGCCAGATGCCGGGACCGCAAGGCCCAAGCACAGGCCGGTGGCCAGCAGGGTCGGGAAGAGTCGCATTACCGGTCTCCTGGAACAGTTGGATCGATCTGGGTGGTTGCTGCTTGGTGGGCTGAGGTGGCTCGATTGCGGAAGAGGAAGCTTCCTGCGCCGAGGAGCAAGGCTGTTCCAAGCAGGCCGCCGGTGAACCAAGGCCACAAGGCACGCTCCCCAGAGGCAGCTTGTGCTGCGGTTGGTTCACTGGATTGCGCTTCCTGGCTTGTTGCCACGTCGCTGGAAGGGGTTGCGGCCGGCGTGCTGGCTGCGGCTGATTCCGATGGAGCTGCCGAGTCGGCTTCCTGGGATTCAGCTGGAGTTTCACTTGATTCGAAAATCGGGGCTGCACCTGCGAAATCCTTCTCGGTGCCGGTGACTTCAACAGCCAGGTCGTAATCGAAGGCAACGCCGCTGCGTTCAGTACCCCAGGTGTCTGAGTAGACCACAACGTAGTAGTCGCCAGCCAGATAGTTGGAACGTCCATACGGGCTGTCGTAGTTGGACTGGTCTACGGCCGTGACCATATTCTGCGTGACGACTTCGTCAGGGGTGAAGGTGTTCAGCCGGGATCCACCAAGTTGCTTCACCTCGTCGCGAACTGCCGAGAACATGGTGACATTTACGGCCTGAACGGCTGAATCCGTATTGTTTCCACCGGTCAGACGAACATTAAGTTTCTGCCCATTGCCGACATGCACCTTGTAGTAGCGAGCCTCGCTGATCATGACCGAGTCGGTGTAGATGTTGCCAGACTCAACGGGGACAGCGTCATTGAAGCTTGAGCCGCCGAATATTTCTTCCGGGGTTCCGGTCAAAGTGACGGACTGCGGCTGATCGGGTGCTTGTACTGGTTCGCCCAGTAGGGTGAGGTCTACGGCTGGCTCCAGCACGTAGCGCAGTTCCACGGCCATCGGCTCGTCTTTGAACAGCTCTCCAGAGCGGGTGACCTTGGCAAAAATTTCACCGGTTCCATCTGCGAAGCAGCCGCTAGTGCGATCCTGCACGAATTCAGGGCTTCGGGTGTACGCGGCCAAGGGCCGGCCCAATTCGCTGCTGTTCGAGATGTAGCTGTCGCCGGTGGAACACTGGGTTCCTTGTCCATTGACCAGCTCGACGGTGATTTTGGTCGGATCGCTGACGGTTTTTTCCTGCCTCTGCTCCGGAATCATGGTTGCGGAGAAATGGGCGAATTCGCCGGGCTTGATGGGGCCGATCTTGTAGTACTTGGTAGTGCCGTCTTTGGAGGTCCAGGACTTGGATTCGCCCTTTTCAAGGCTATCCAGGTACTGGCCGGGGACCATTGCGGGTGCTTCATGCAGTTTAGGTGCGCCTTCAATCGGGGTGCCAGCAGTTGCATATCCCTGGAAGGCGCGCAGCGTGCGGACGGTGAGCTCTTCTTGGAGCGCGTCGGCATTATCAACGGTGACGTAGGTTCCATCGGTGGCATCGGCGATGCACTCCAGTTGTTTGCGAGCCTTGTCGTTGACCTTGAAGCCGATGGTGTGCACGGTTAGATCGATACCCTGGCCGGCAAGGTCCTTGGCTGCTTCGCAAGCTGGCGGCTCGCTGCAGTTTTCCTCGCCATCTGAAACGAGGATGATCGATTTCTCCTCGTCGATGTCCTTCATTTCATTCGCCGCGTGCATCAGGGAAGCACCGATAGGGGTTTCGCCTACAGCTTTGAGCTTATCGATCTTCTTGAGCAAGGCTTTCTTGTCGACTTTTCCCGGCTTTTGCACGGTGGTGATGTCGTCGCATTTCTTGGGAGTTTTCGATCCGTAGACGACCAAGCCCATGGTTGCCTCGTCCGGAGCGTTGTTGATCAGGTGCTTGGCGGCTTTCTTCGCCGCGTCGATACGGCTGGTTCCCTTTGAGTCCGCATCTTCTTCAAGCATGGAGCTGGAATAGTCCATGATGACCATGACTGGCTGGGCGGATTCCTGCTCATCGGCTTGGGCCGAGACCAGTGGTGTAATGACCAGCAGTGCTGCCGTGGCCAGCGTGAGCAATTGGCGGCGTAGCATTGGAGGTTCCTTCCGGAGCGTGTGTTTGCATTTGCAAATATAGCGCAAATGTTTGCAAATGCAAACAGTCGTGCCAAAATGAATTTCATGGACAGTTCTATCGAGCAGCAACGGGCGCTCTACGGCATGCCTTTGGCGGAGCGTTTCGGCTATGTAATGGATAAATATGCTTTATCCCAGCGGTCGCTGGCCGCAGTCCTTGGCCTCTCTGCCCCGATGCTGTCCCAGTTGATCAGCGGAAAACGCATCAAAATCGGCAATCCAGCGGTGATCGGCCGGCTGATGATACTTGAAGCGCACGCCGATGATGTTGATCTGGAATCCGTGCTGGAAAAGGTGAGCCAGTTGGATTCCGCCACGGCAACGCAGAATGCGCCGGAAGCAGCGGAATTCAGGGTTGCAGCCGACTACCTCGCAGCAATGGCAAGCGTCGAAACCTTGCGTGAATTGGCGCAAGTGGCGACTGCGCGCGGTGAACAGCGCTTGGCTGGCCTGCTCCATAAGGCCGCAGGGTTCTAGCCTGAAGACCCTAGGCTCGCTGGGTTGATGGCAGGGTCACGATCGTGTACTTGAAGAAGAACTGCGTGGCCGGTCCAATCAGCAGCGCATAAGCCACGGTGCCCACGCCTACCGGCCCGCCCAGCAGCCAGCCGATGGCCAGCACGGACAGCTCGATGACCGTGCGGATCAGACGGATGGATTTCCCGGTGCGCAGGTGCAATCCGGTCATCAGCCCATCGCGCGGACCAGGCCCGAAATGGCAGCCGATATACAGTGCTCCGCCCAGTCCGTTGATGATGATCGCGCCGAGCAGTACGGCGATCTGCCAGCCAAGTCCATGGACATCTGGGATGGCCCACAAGAAGAAATCCAGTCCCAGTCCAATGACCAGCACATTGGCGATAGTTCCCAGGCCCGGCCACTGCTTCAGTGGAATCCACGCGAGCAGGACCGCGAAACCGACCAGGATCACGATGGTTCCCAGCGACAGCGGAATATGGTTGGCAAGACCCAGGTGCAGCACATCCCAGGGGTCCACGCCGAGCTGGGCGCGGATCAAAAGCGCCATAGCCAGTGCGAACAGCAGCAGGCCAATGAATAGATTGGTTAAGCGCAGCGAAAGTCTTCCGGCGCGCAGTTGCTCGAATGGGGTGAGGTTGTACAGGGTCATGATGATTCCAAGGCTATCTGTGAGCCGCGCGGCCGCGGGAATTGCGCTTGGATTTCTTTGTCACATTACTAGTCCCAGTCCAGCCATTGAGCGGGTATGCCTGAAGCGACCAAGACAAAGGTGCCGATAAATAGCACACCTACGATGATCGAGAAGAAGATGAGCCATCGGGTCGGGTTGTTCACTGGTGCTCATCTCCATTGTTCTCCGAACCGGTTTCATGTTGGTTCGAACAGGCACCCCGTATTGCCGCTTCCAAGACCCGTGGCAGCTGTCCGACTTCTAGCGTGGAACGCTTACGTGCGCCGGGATCGGTTTCAGCGCCGACGGTAGCCTCGACACTGTGAGGACGAAGTGCGGGCACATGGATGAACAGCGAGGGGACTAGCTGGCGGTATGCCAGATAGGCCACGTGATTGCAGACGAATCGTCCGGCATCTGTGGAGAGTTCGGCTTTGAATCCCTCATTCAGCATCATTTTCACTGCGGCCGCAGGATTCAATGACGCTTCCAGGACATCTGGACCTCGAGGGTCGATGGCCGCAGCGCGCGGCTGATCCCCATCGTTGTCCTGGATGCGGGCATCATCAAGGTTCGCACCTCGGGCTTCCGGAGTGATCGCATCGCGGCCACCGGCTTCTCCGACGCAAATCACAGCATCAGGTCGATGTTCTGCCAGCAGGTGGTCCAGTTCTTGGGCGGATCGCTTGAAAGACACCGGAAGGATCGCGGTAGTGATTCGATGATTGGATATTTGCCCTGGCAGCTGGCTGACGGCCTCCTGGCTGGCGTTGAATGAGTCTTTGCCGAAGGGCTCGAAGCCGGTGACCAGAATATGCATGGTTCCATTATGTCCCCAAACTGTCGGTGCCCGCTGGTAGACCTTTGGTGTCGGTGCAATCCAAGATTTTGGTGGGAGTCACATGGTTATCGCAGTATTGGTCCTTGTCATCTTAAATATTCTCGCAACGGTATGCATTGCATTACTGCTGATCCGCCGGACTGCGGGCAGCGATGAGGCGCAGATTTCCGAAGCTGTTCGCTCCGCCAACGCGGAACTGCGCCAAGAGTTGGGAATCCAGCGCACCGAGCTGCGCCAGAGCATGGGGGAGGTCCGCACCGATATCGACTCCAAGCTCACTGCGATGGCCGAATCCAATGCCAACCGCCATCTGCAGGTCCAGGCGTTGCTCCAGCAGGAAATGGACAAGCTGCGTTCCGGCAACGAGGCCAAGCTGGAGAAGATGCGCGAGACCGTGGACGAGAAATTGCAGGGCACTTTGGAGAAGCGCCTGGGCGAATCATTCGAGCTGGTCAGCAAACGGCTGGAAATGGTCCAGCAAGGTCTGGGCGAGATGCAGTCGCTGGCCCAGGACGTCGGTGGGCTCAAGCGCGTGCTCACCAATGTGAAAAGCCGCGGATCCTGGGGAGAAGTGCAGCTCTCACGCCAGCTGGAAGACATCCTCACCGCGGAGCAGTATGAACAGAATGTCACCGTGGTGCCCGGCAGCCGCGAGAGCGTGGAATTCGCAGTGATCCTGCCCGGACGCGAAGCCGGGACCATCTACCTGCCCATCGATTCCAAGCTGCCGCAAGAAGACTATGAACGGCTGCTCGATGCCCAGGAATCCGGGGAGAAAACCGCCATCGATGCGGCGGCCAAGGCCCTGGATCGGGCAATTATCGAGCAGGCCAAGCTGATTTCCAGCAAATACATCGCCCCGCCATACAGCACCGATTTCGCAATCATGTACCTGCCCACCGAAGGGCTCTTCGCAGAAGTCGTGCGCAGCCCGGGGCTAGCCAGCAAGCTGCAGACCGAGCACCGGGTCTTGGTTACCGGGCCGACAACCCTGATGAGCCTGCTCAATTCCCTGCAGATGGGCTTCCGCACGCTGGCCATCGAAAAGCGCAGCAGCGAAGTGTGGCAGGTGCTTTCTGCGGCCAAGGAAGAGTTCCGCAAATACGGGGATGTCTGGGACAAGCTGGGCAAGCAGCTGGCCACCGCGCAGAACACCGTTCGCGAAGCCGGAACGCGCACCCGGGCGGTGGAGCGAAAGCTGAAGGACGTTCAAACCCTGGAAGTTTCGACGCAGGAAGACGTACTGACCGGGTTGCTTCCCGAAGCCTAGAAACGAGCGCCGCGCAGGACTACGCTTGGCGCAGCAAGCGGCGTCATCCAAAGGAGCAGCCATGTCCAAGTACCTCATCTCTTTCCCCAGCCCGGCCATGAAATTTCCGGAAAGCGACCTGAAAGCCGTTGCGCACGCAGCCCATGAAGTTCTGCGTGAAGCCAAAGCGGCAGGGGTCTGGATTTTCGGCGGCGGCATTGACGAAAGCATCGCTCCGGTCATGGTGGAATCAGACGGCACGCTCCGTGAGGGCACCTATCCGCAGACCGCGCATATCGAGGGCGGGTACGCGGTACTCGAACTGGCCAGCTATGAGCAGGCGGTTGCCTGGGCCGCGAAGTTTGCGGCAGCCTGCCGCTGCGCCCAAGAAGTCCGGGTCTTCCAGGGCGACCCCGAAAATTAAAGCAATGGCGGCGACCCCGTTTCCGGGGTCGCCGCCATTTTCAGCTTAAGCCTAGTGGCTAGGCCTTGAAACGCTCGATGGAGCGAGCCAGCTCAGCTTCGGCAGCCTCGCGGCCTTCCCAGCCTTCAGCCTTGACCCACTTGCCCGGTTCCAGGTCCTTGTAGCGGGTGAAGAAGTGCTCGATCTCCTTGATCAACCATTCGTCGATGTCTTCAAGTTCCTTGATGTGGTCAAAGCGCTTGTCGGCAGGAACGCACAGCAGCTTGGCATCGCCACCGCCATCATCGGTCATGTTGAATACGCCGATTGGGCGAGCTTCGACAACAACACCTGGGATCAGGTCAACACCTGGGATGTAAACCATGGCGTCCAATGGATCGCCATCTTCGCCCAAGGTATCGTCGAAGTAGCCGTAGTGGGTTGGGTACTGCATCGAGGTGAACAGCACGCGATCCAGGCGCAGGCGGTGGGTCTCGTGGTCGATCTCGTACTTGACGCGCGATCCGGTAGGGATCTCGATGGTAACGTCGTGGCTCATGAAAAGCACACTCCTAAACTAGTCTTAGGGATATCCGATAATAAGGGTATCGCCCCATTGCGCCTGATGGATAAAACTTCGAGAGGAATGTAACCATATGAACACTGCCGCCCGACGCGCGATTACGTTGGGGGTGGCGATTGTTGCCATGGTTGCAGTCATCGTCGCGATGTTGCTGGCCCCGCGATTCTTCACCGGAGAGCCGGAAGCTTCCTACATTCCGGCAAGCGCCCAGCTGGCCGAAGCGTCCCCAGCCGCTGTGCAGGATCTGGATCCCAACGCGGCACAGCCAGACCCTGCGGTGCTCACCGCATCTTTGGATGCCATCCTGGCTGACAAGCCTGATAAGACATCGTTCAACGCCCAGGTGGTGGACGTGGCCACCGGCAACGTCCTGTATGACAGGAACTCCGAAATAAATGGCACCCCGGCCTCCAGCCTGAAGGTTGTCACCGCCATTGCCGCCCTGGATGCCCTCGGCGGAGATACCCAGCTGTCAACCAGCGTGCTGCTCGACGGCGGCACCCTGGTCTTGCGTGGCGGGGGAGATGTGCTGCTGGGTGACGGCGAATCCGACCCAACGCACCCCAAGGGCTATGCTGGATTGGCCACCCTGGCCAAGCAGACCGCCGACGAACTCGACAAGCGAGGCATCGAAGAGGTCGAGCTGTGGCTGGATGATTCCCTGTTCGGCGACGCCCGCAACAACCCGGCCTGGGACAAGTCGCTGTTCACCTCCAACAACATTGGCGAGGTCTACCCGATCGCGCACTACGCCGGGCGCGCCGGTGAAAGCACCAGCACCGCCTACCAGTCAGATGCCGCCCAGCAAGTGCGCAAGGTCTTCGTCAAAGTCCTGGCCGAACGGGTGAACGTCACTGAAGGCGGCCGCGGCCCCTACGCCGGCGGGCAGCAAATCACCGAAGTGAAATCGGCTCCGCTGCGCGATGTCATCAAGCATATGCTGCTGGTCTCGGATAACTACATCGCCGAAACCATGGGCAGGCTGGTTGCCTTGAACCGCCAAATGCCTGCCGAGCAGGCCGGAGCAGCCGTAGCGGCTGTTGCCCAGGAGCATGGAGCCTCGGTCCTGGCGCTTTTCGATACCAGCGGACTGGCGGCCAAGAACAAGATTTCCCCGGCATCGCTGACCGCAGTACTGCGTTCGGCGGCCACCAGCAAGAAGCCGGAACTGCGCGAAGTGGTCTATTCGCTGCCGGTCGCCGGCTACAACGGCACCCTGATGAACCGTTTGGGCGGCTCCGAGACCCTGGGCCTGGTCAGGGCCAAGACCGGTTCGCTGACCGGGGTGGCCACGCTGACCGGCATGACCATGACCGAAGATGGCAGGCTGCTGGCCTTCTCCATTTTTGCCAACCAACCCAACGGAACACTCGCACCTCACAAGCCCACCATTGACTCTGCTGTCACCGCCATCCGCGGCTGTGGCTGCCGGGCCTAGAAGCCGCAGGAGAAGCAAATGAACCAATTCGTCGATTGGAAGCTGGCGGCCAAGGCCGCAAAAACCCTGATGCCTGCCGGGCCGAAAATCCAGTCCCAGGATGCTGCCCGGATCGTGGAAGAACTGCGCATTGCCGCCGGCGAAGGACTGGTGGAAGCCGAGAAGGTTTCCAAGCTCTCCTCCTCCGCGCCGTCGCAGACCCTGGTGGTGGATCGTGCCGGCTGGGCCAAGGCGGTCAGCCAGAATTTCAGCGCGATGCTCCCCGCAGTACGCCAGGAGGTTCCCGGGGCAGTGCCGCTGATTGCCGGCGCTGAACTGGGCGCAGTGCTCTCGGTGCTCGGCACCCGGGTGCTAGGCCAGTTCGACCCGTTCGTTGGACCGCGCCTGTTGCTCAACGCCCCGACCATCACGCAGATCCGCGGGGAACTGAACGTCAACGCCCGCGACTTCTACCTGTGGATCGCCACCCATGAGCAGACCCACCGATTGCAATTCGAGCACGCGCCATGGATCCCGGAGGTCATGAAGCAGACCCTGGCCGAGGCCTTCGAGCCGCTGGCCGGGAACACCAGCTCCATGCGCGATCTGGGCGAGCGCCTCAAATCCATGAAGTCCGAAGTCAGTGAACTGACCAGCATCATGTCCGTGCTGGAGGGCCACGCCATGGTGGTGATGAACGATGTCACCTCGATTCGCAGCATCAAGACCATCCGCCGCCGCTTCGAAGCCCGCGGTGAAAACCGTTCGGCGCTGGCGATCCTGCTGGGCAAGGTGCTGGGCCTGGATGCCAAGGCGCTGCAGTACAAGCGTGGAGCCAAGTTCGTGCGGCACATTGTCGACGAGATCGGCTACGAAGGCTTCAACGAAATCTTCACCGCCCGCGAAATGTTCCCCTCGGCCGACGAGCTCGATCACCCAGAACGCTGGCTGGCGCGCACCCGATGACCCACGCCCTGCACGTTGCCCGTGCCGCCATCAGCGCCAGCAGCGCACCGGGGCTGAACCTGATCGGGGTCTCCGGCGGTGCCGACTCGCTGGCCTTGGCCATTGCCGCCGCTACGCTGCCCGGCCGCTTCGGTGCTGTGATCGTGGACCACTCGCTGCAGGCAGGCAGTGCCCAGGCAGCGCAGCGCGCTGGGCAGCAGTGCCGCGAATTGGGCTTGAACCCGGTGCTGATCAGCGAAGTCGAGACCTCGCCCGACGAGGCCTCGGCACGCGACGCCAGATACCAGGCGTTTGACCAGGCCCTGGCCCAGTTCGATGCGGATACCTTGATGCTCGCCCATACCCGTGATGACCAGGCCGAGCAGGTGCTGCTGGGACTAGTGCGCGGATCCGGAACCCGGTCGCTGGCCGGAATGCCGGCCCGGCGCGGAGCCTACCGGCGTCCGCTGCTTGAACTTTCCCGGGCGCAAACCGAAGAAATTTGCAGGCACGCCGGAATCGAGTACTGGGATGATCCAAGCAATGCGGATACCGGGTACAAGCGCAATTTGATCCGCCATCGCATTCTTCCCTTCCTGGAACAGGAACTTGGCACGCACCTTCGGCAGGCTTTGGCGCGCACCGCCAACCTGGCTGCCGCCGATGCGCAGGCCCTTGACCATTGGGCCCAGAAAGCCAAGGATGAGCACGGTCTCCAGCTCCCGGAATTACGCAAGCTCCCGGTGGCGGTCAGCTCGCGAGTATTACGCCTGGGCGCCATGGAAGCGGGTGCGAAAAATGTGGGCCATGAGCGAACGGCCGCGCTGTGCGCGCTGGCTGGAATCGGCCAACCCATGTCCAAATCTGCTGGTCCGGTGCAGCTGGACGGCGCGATCAGCGCCCACAGGCGAAGATCGGTGATCGTTTTCACCACAACCGGCTAAACAACCTTCCGCTAAATGTGGCACTCTAGGTAAGTACCACACCTCTAGAATCAGGAGAATTCTCGTGGATTCCAATGCAGTCAAAGCTGATCTCACGCATGTTCTGTACACCAAGGAAGAAATCCAGGCCCGCGTGGAAGAACTCGCCGCGCAGATCGACAAGGATTACGAGGGCCGCGACATCCTCGTCGTAGGTGTGCTCAAGGGCGCGGTGATGATCATGGCTGACCTGGTCCGTGCGCTGGACTCCCACCTGACCATGGACTGGATGGCAGTGTCCTCCTACGGTTCGGGTACCCAGTCCTCCGGTGTGGTGCGCATCCTCAAGGACCTGGACTCGGATCTGATGGGCAAGCACGTGCTGATCGTCGAGGACATCATCGATTCGGGCCTGACCCYGTCGTGGCTCAAGTCCAACCTCGAATCCCGCGGCCCGGCATCGGTGGAAATCTGCGCCCTGCTGCGCAAGCCGGAGGCCGCCAAGGTGGAAATCGACGTGAAGTACGTCGGCATGGACATCCCGAACGAATTCGTCGTGGGCTACGGCCTGGACTACGCCGAAAAGTATCGCAACCTCGACTGCGTGGCCACCTTGGCCCCGCACATTTATCAGTAGGGAACTTTTCTCGCCACTAGGGCGTTGAGAAATATCGAAGGTGGCGTGACCCGGACGCCAGAGCAGTGCGTGAGGGGGATGCGCCAGGCGCGGGGCCTGGCGGATCAATGAAAACGAAGAAGCTTTTTAACAGCTGGATCATTTGGGTCCTGGTCGGCGTTGTCGCCGTAGTGTTGTTCCTGCCCATGGTCTTTGGCAATAATTCGGCCAAGGTGGACACCTCTGTGGGTCTGCACCAGCTGACCAGCGGCAATGTCACCGAAGCGAAGATGTTCGACGGTGACCAGCGAGTTGACCTGAAGCTGCGCGACGCCTTGAAGGTGGACGGCGTGGACAAGGGCACCTCGGTGAGCTTCTACTACTCCACCGCACGTGCCGAGCAGGTCGTTGACGAAATCAACAAGGCCAACCTGGGCAAGTTCACCGACCAGCCGGTAGAGAGCAATTGGCTGTTGTCGATGCTCGGAGTGATCATCCCGTTCCTGCTGATCGCAGGCATCTTCTGGTTCATCCTCGCCCGCTCCCAGGGCGGCGGCTCCAAGGTCATGCAGTTCGGCAAGTCAAAGGCCAAGCTGATCACCAAGGACATGCCGCAGGTGACCTTCAAGGATGTCGCCGGCGCCGATGAAGCCGTGGAAGAACTCCACGAAATCAAGGCATTCCTGCAGGAGCCTGCCAAGTTCCAAGCCGTCGGAGCGAAGATCCCCAAGGGCGTGCTGCTCTACGGTCCTCCGGGTACCGGCAAGACCCTGCTCGCCAAGGCTGTCGCCGGCGAAGCCCAGGTGCCGTTCTACTCGATCTCCGGTTCTGACTTCGTCGAGATGTTCGTCGGCGTGGGCGCTTCGCGCGTGCGCGACCTGTTCGAACAGGCCAAGACCAACTCCCCAGCCATCATCTTCGTTGACGAGATCGACGCCGTAGGCCGCCATCGCGGTGCCGGCATCGGCGGCGGCAACGATGAGCGTGAGCAGACCCTGAACCAGCTGCTGGTTGAAATGGACGGCTTCGACGCCACCACCAACGTCATCCTGATCGCCGCGACCAACCGTCCGGACGTACTGGACCCGGCGCTGCTGCGTCCGGGCCGCTTCGACCGCCAGATCCCGGTGGAGGCACCGGATCTGAAGGGCCGCGAGCAGATCCTGCAGGTCCACGTCAAGGGCAAGCCGATGGATGCCACCGTGGATCTGAACGCCGTTGCGAAGAAGACCCCGGGCTACACCGGTGCCGATCTGGCCAACGTGCTCAACGAAGCCGCGCTGCTCACCGCCCGCTCCAACGCCAACCTGATTGACGACCGCGCACTGGATGAGGCCATTGACCGCGTCATGGCCGGCCCGCAGAAGCGCACCCGCCTGATGGACGAGCATGAGCGCAAGGTCACCGCCTACCACGAAGGCGGCCACGCACTGGTCGCCGCGGCGATGAACCAGACCGCACCGGTCACCAAGATCACCATCCTGCCGCGCGGCCGCGCGCTGGGCTACACCATGGTGGTTCCCGAGTCCGACAAGTACTCGGTGACCCGCAATGAGCTGCTGGACCAGATGGCCTACGCCATGGGCGGCCGCGTGGCCGAGGAGATCGTCTTCCATGATCCTTCCACCGGAGCCTCGAACGACATCGAGAAGGCGACTTCCACCGCTCGCAAGATGGTCACCGAATACGGCATGAGCGAAAAGATCGGTGCCGTGCGCCTGGCCGGCTCGGCCGCCGAACAGGGCATGGGCACTGCTAGCCGCGACTTCTCCGACGAAATGGCCCACCTGGTGGACCAGGAGGTGCGCGAGCTGATCGAGCAGGCGCACAATGACGCCTACCAGGCGCTGACCGCCAACCGCCATGTGCTCGACCGCCTGGCCCTGGCCTTGCTGGAGCGCGAGACGCTGAACCAGAAGGAAATCGCCGAGATCTTCTCGGATCTGGTCAAGCGCGAGAAGCGTGAAGTCTGGTTGAGCAATGAGGCCCGCCCGGTGCACACCGAGGGTCCGATATTAAGCCCCAAGGAGCGCGCAGCTTCCTCGACCGACTAGGATCGTAGCGTGAGTGAACTACAAGAGATTGATCAGCCGCGGATCGCGGCAGCCGTGCGCGAGATCCTGGAGGCCATTGGCGAAGATCCGGACCGCGACGGCCTGGTAGACACCCCGAAACGGGTAGCCAAGGCCTACGCGGAGTTCTTCGCCGGCCTGCACCAGGACGCGGCAGACCACCTGGCCACCACCTTCGACATCGAGCACGATGAGATGGTGCTGGTCAAGGACATCCCGTTCTACTCGACCTGCGAGCATCACCTGGTGCCGTTCTACGGTTCGGCGCATATCGGCTACATCCCGGGCAAGGGCGGCAAGGTCACTGGCCTGTCCAAGCTGGCCCGGCTGGTTGAGGTGTACGCCCGCCGTCCGCAGGTCCAAGAACGCCTGACCACTCAGATCGTCGACGCCCTGGTGGAGCACCTGAGCCCCTCCGGTGCCATTGTCGTCGTTGAATGCGAGCACATGTGCATGTCCATGCGCGGGGTACGCAAGCCCGGCGCGAAGACCGTGACCAGCGCGGTGCGCGGGCAGTTGCGTGAAACTGCCACCCGCGCCGAAGCCATGAGCCTGATCCTCGGAAAGTAGGAACCCCCATGTCGCTTGGAGCGATCCCGGGCACCGGCCCGAACACCAGCCCCTTGCCAGTAATCCGCAAGTCCAGCAAGAAGACCTTGGCAGACCTGCCCACCGGGCGCACCTTGGTCATGGGCATCTTGAACGTCACCGAGGACTCCTTCTCCGATGGCGGGAAGTACCTGTCCACCGATGCCGCGATCGACCAGGGGCTGAAGCTGCTGTACTCCGGCGCGGACATCATCGATGTGGGCGGGGAATCCACCCGTCCCGGTGCAAGGGACGTGGATCCGGCACTGGAAAGCGAACGCATCCTGCCGGTCATCGAAACGCTGGCCAAGGCCGGTGCGGTGATCTCCGTGGACACCATGCACGTGTCGACCGCGCGGGCGGCCATCGAAGCCGGCGCGCACATCATCAACGACGTCTCGGGCCTGACCTATGAAGAGGGCATGCCGGAGCTGATCGCAGAGACCGGTGTTCCCTACGTCCTGATGCACCGCCGCGGCACCGCACAGAACATGGTGTCCGAAGCGAACTACACCGACGTCGTCGCCGAGGTAGTCCAGGAACTGCGCCAGCTGCGCGATGAATTCGTCGCCAAGGGCGTGACACCCGAGCAGATCATCATCGACCCGGGACTGGGCTTTGCCAAGGATGCGCAGCACAACTGGGCATTGCTGGCCAACCTTTCGGCCATCGAGGAGCTGGGCCACCGCGTTCTGATCGGCACTAGCCGCAAGCGCTTCCTGGGCGAGCTGCTGGCCGAGGGCTCCAAGAGCCGCGAACCGCTGGCCCGCGATGCGGCCACCGCAGCGACTACCGCGCTGGGCGCCCGTGACAAGGTCTGGGCAGTGCGCGTGCACGATGTGGTGGGCAGCCGCGACGCCATTGAAGTCGTGCAGGCTTATGGATCGCATTAGCGTCTGCGGAATTTCGGCCACCGGCTACCATGGCGTATTCGACCATGAGAAACGCGATGGCCAGAAATTCATCATCGACGTGGTGCTGCATGTGGATATTTCACGTGCAGCAGCCAGCGACAACGTCCTTGACACCGTGCACTATGGCGAAGTCAGCGAACTGGTAGTCCAGCAGATCCAGGCAGGTCCGTGGGATCTGATCGAGAAGCTGGGCAGTGAAATCGCCGAGGCGATCCTCGCAGCCTACCCGAGCGTTTACACCATTGACGTCGTGGTGCATAAGCCGCATGCACCCATCCCGGTACCGTTCACCGATGTCACCATTTCGCTGACCCGGCACCAGAAGCAGCACACCGCGATCATCGCGTTGGGCGCCAACTTGGGCGATCCGCAGGCCACCTTGGCCGCCGCGGTGCAGGAGCTGGGCGCCGATGTCGAGCTGCTCAAGGTTTCCCCGCTGGCCATCACCAAGCCGGTGGGCGGCCCTCCGGAACAGCCGGACTACACCAACCAGGTAGTCCAGGTGCGCACCGGGTTGAGCCCGCATGAACTGCTGGATCTGTGCCAGAGCATCGAAGCCAAGCACCACCGCACCCGCGAAGTGCGCTGGGAGGCGCGCACCCTGGATCTGGATCTGATCGCCTACGACCATCTGCGCATGGACGATGAGCGACTGACCCTGCCTCATCCGCGCGCCGCGATTCGCGGATTCGTCCTGGCTCCGTGGAGCTGGATGGATCCGGACGCCGTGCTCGATGGCCAATTGGTTTCCCGGCTGGCCGCTGAAGCCGCCGACACGAAGGACATCATCCGGCTATGACCAAGCTGAAGCTGCGCTGGTTGCTGTGGTGCGCGGTCCTCGGGGCCCTGGCCGGCTGGATTGCGCTGCGCCTGCTCACCGCGGCAGGCAAGTACGCGCCAGTTCTGGACTACTCTGCCCTGTACTCGTTGGGTGCAGTCTGCGCAGTGATCCTCTTCTTGGGGATTCGCGTCAAGCGTTCCAGCCAGGGCAAGTCGGACTTCGAGCCGATTGCCGCGGCCCGTACCCTGGTACTGGCCCAAGCCTCGGCCTATGCTGGTGCGGTGATCGCCGGGTGGCATGTTCCGGCCATCATCACCCTATGGCTGGCAAACGGGCTGACCCCCACACTGACCCGTGGACTGGTGTTGACCGGAGCCGGGATTCTTATGGTGGTTATCGGGTATATTGTTCAGCATTTGTGCAAACTACCGCCGGAGGATACTGATGGCAACAGCGATTCCGTGGTCACCGAGTAATTTCACCCCTGCTCATCCGAACTATGTGAAGGTCAAGCTGACCACTTGGGCCATCACCTGGGCGCTGGTGCTGCTTGCCTCTCTGGTGCCGCTGCTGATGGCTGTGCTGGATTTGATCCACCCGCTATGGGTCACGCTGATTCCGGTGGCGCTCGTGCTGGCTCTTGCGCTGCTTCGGCTGCGCATCATCCGCCGGCAGGTGCGGGCTCTGGGCTATCTGGAACGCGAAGAGGACTTCATCGTGCGCTCAGGAGTGCTGTGGCGCAAGCAGGTTGTCATCCCCTACGGCCGCATGCAGTATGTCGAGGTCAACAGCGGACCGCTGGAGCGCCGCTACGGGCTGTGCAGGCTGACGCTGAATACCGCCGGCAGTGCTGCTACCGCCCACGTTTTCGGACTGCCCGAGGCTGAGGGCCAGGCATTGCGTGAACGCCTGGTGGCTGCGGGCGAAGAGAAAATGCTATGAGCCAGCCCGAAGAAGCGGCTGCTGCTGCTGAGACCGGCGAATCCTGGCAGCGTGTGCACCCGGCCAGCCCTTTTGTCCATGGCTGGCTGGCCGTGGTCGGCCTGGCCTACATCTACTGGCAGAACACTGACGATCTGTCATGGTCTGAGCGTTTCACCGGAGACCGGCTGATCTGGACCGTGGCAGGTGCAACCATCGCGCTTCTCGTGGTGCTCATCTTCTATTTCCTTTCGTGGTACTTCACCCGCTACAAGCTCACCGGCACGCATGTGTACGTTAATGCGGGGATGCTTTTCCGCAGCCAGAAGCAGGCACGGATCGACAAGGTGCAGGGCATCGACATCGCCCAGCCGCTGGTGGCGAGACTGCTGGGCCTTGCAGAACTGCGATTCGACGTTGCAGATTCTTCCGAATCGGTGCTCAAGCTGGCATTCCTGCGCAAGGCCGAAGCGCACCAACTGCGCGTGGTCATCCTGGAACGCGCCCACGGCGCAGAGCCCGCGGCCGTGCAAGAACCGGCATCAGAGATCGCTGCCGCGTCAAGTGCCGCAGTAGGGCTGGCTCCAGCAGTACAGCCGCCGCTGATGGCCAAGGTCCCGGCGGGACGGCTGCTGGCCTCCTTGTTCTTGCAGCTGCCGGTCATCATCGGCATGCTTGCCTGCCTGGCGATGCTGATTATGTGGATCAGCGGGGTGGATGGAATTGTCGCCGGCCTGATTCCCGCCGTTTTGACCTTCGGCAGCTGGTTCTACAAGCAGCTGAACCAAGGGTGGAACTTCACCGCCAGCGCCTCGGATACCGGGATGCGCATCAGCTACGGGCTGGCGGACACGCGCCAGCACTCCATCCCCGCCGGACGCGTCCAGGCCATCTCGGTGACGGCTCCCTTCTTCTGGCGCATGCTCGGCTGGTACAAGGTGGAAGTCAATGTCCTTGGCACCAAGAGCGATGACATGGACAACCTCCAAGTGCTGCCGGTCGGGGACTTCGAAGCAGTCACCCGAATCATGGGCATCTTGCTGCCCCAGCTGGGCATCGAAAACCAGCGTGAGGTACTGGCCACTGCGGTCAGTACCGGATATGAGCATGGCTTCATCGGATCCCCCCAGCGGGCGAAGCCGCTCTCACCCGGAGCCTGGAAGCACCAGGGGTTCCTGGCCACCGATACGACGGTGATTTCCCGCTACGGCTGGCTCGCGCGCCAGGCCAGCTTCGTGCCGCATAATCGCGTGCAGGGCATGAGCTGGGTGCAGGGTCCATGGGAGCAACGACGTAAACTAGCCGGGGTCCGCCTGCACTGCGCTGGCGGAAGTGTCATCGGTTACCTGCATCAGCTCGATGCGGATGTCGCCGCAGGATTTACCCGGGCGCAAGCGCAGCGCCTGGTCGAAAGGTAGAAGTGGACGCACCACGTTTGGGAATCGGGATCATCTCCGCTGGCAAGGTCGGCACCGTGCTCGGCGCGGCGCTGGCAGCCAGCGGTCACCGGATTACCGGGATCCATGCAGTTTCCGAAGACTCGCGCGACCGCGCCGACGCGTTGCTGCCGGAAGTGGAGTTGCTCGACCCGCCAGAAATCCTGCGCCGCAGCGAACTGGTGATCTTCGCAGTCCCCGATGACGTGCTTGGCGAACTTGTCGCAGGGTTGGCCGAGGCCGGGCATATTGCCCCGGGCCAGCTGATTGCGCACACCGCCGGACGGTACGGCACCTCGATTCTGCAGCCGGCCATGGATGCCGGAGCTTTCGGTCTGGCCATTCACCCTGCCATGACGTTCACCGGCATGAGCATGGACCTGCAGCGCCTGACCGATTGTGTCTTTGCCGTCACCGCAGATGAAGCGATCCTTCCGGTGGCACAGGCCCTGGTCGTTGAGATGCGTGGTGAACCGGTGGTCATCGCCGAAGCAGACCGCGTCAGCTATCACGCGGCACTGGCCCATGCGGCCAACCATCTGAACACCATTACCGCGCAATCGGCCGACATCCTGCGTCGAATCGGCGTGGAAGATCCATCGAACACGTTGCGCGCCTTGATGTACGCGAGCCTGGACAATGCGTTGCGCTCCGGTGCCGGAGCCTTGACCGGGCCGGTAGCCCGAGGGGACAGCGGCACCGTAACCGCGCACCTGCAGGCACTGTCGCATGATCCGGCAGAGACCAATCATTCCTACCGGAGCCTGTCGCGCGCCACCGCGTTGCGGGCGGCCGCACGTGGCCTGATCTCGCAGCGCACGCTTGAAGAGCTGTTGCGAGTTCTAGAATAGAAGGGTGAAAACCCCGAAGATTGCCAAGACCCGTGCCGAACTCAAGGCTGCTATTGCAGAAGCCAACCCGGGATCACTGGGCTTTGTGCCCACCATGGGTGCCCTGCACAGCGGCCATGGTTCCCTGTTCAAGGCAGCCCGTGAAGAGAATGAAGTTGTAGTTATTTCCGTGTTCGTCAATGAACTGCAGTTCAACGACGCCACGGACTACGCGAACTACCCGCGCCAGCTCGAGGCAGATGTGCAGCTGGCCGCCGAGGCCGGGGTGGATATTGTTTTCGCTCCGGAAGCCGAAGAGATCTACCACGCCGGCCTGCCCCTGGTACGGCTTAATTCTGGTGCATTGGGCGATATGTATGAAGGAGCCTCACGACCGGGGCACTTCGATGGCATGCTGGCAGTCGTAGCCAAGCTGCTGCACCTGGCCGATCCGCGCCAGGGCCAGTACCGTGCCTACTTCGGGCAGAAGGATGCCCAGCAGCTGGCATTGATCCGCCGCATGGTCGCTGACCTTGATTATCCGGTGCAGTTGCGTTCGGTGCCGATCGTGCGCAGCGAGAAGGGGCTGGCTCTCTCCAGCCGCAACGCGTTGCTCAGCGAGGAGGAGAAGGAAGCAGCTCTGGTGCTGCACCGCTCGATCCAGCTCATTGCCGGCCGTGCCGCACGCAACGAACCCCTGTATATCGAAGACGCCATCGGCATGTACCAAATGGCTCCGCTGGTGGAACTGGACTACTTCGTCGTGGTCAATCCCGACACCTTGCAGGAACTAGCCTTCAACTGCCAGGACACCCCATTTACCGGCGAAGGCCTGATCCTGGTCGCGGCGAAGGTTGGCAAGGTCCGCCTGATCGACAACCAGCCGATCTAGGCGAACCGCGACGCGGCATCTGCAAGAACCTTGCGGAATCCGGCAAGCTCGGCCATCACTTCGGCCGCGCTCTGCACGGAGTCGATGAACTGCACTGCCTCACCGGCATAGACCGGAGACATGGAAGTCCGTGCTTCGGCACGGGCTTCCTGCATTTCCAAGCGAAGCTGCTCATCTGGTGCCCATGTTGAGAGGTCCGCGTGGGTGTCGCTGAATTCGTTGCGCAGTGCCCGGCCGCCGAACTCCGGAGCCCAAGGCAGCTGCTGTGCGACATCGAAGGCGCGGGTATAGGTCGTGTCATCCAAGCCGGCCTGCTGTACCGCGTCCTTCACATTCTTGTGACCGGTTGCTTCGCTGGCTGCTAGGAATCGGGTTCCGACCCAAGCCGCGGAGGCCCCAGCGGCGAGAACGGCCGCCACTCCGCGGGCGGTGCCGATACCACCGGCGGCAATCACAGGTTTCTGCTGCTGTGCGGTGGCCAGCTGCAGCAGTGGCAATGTTCCTGCTTCATTACGGCCATGGCCTCCACCTTCGCCGCCTCGGGCAATGATGATGTCGATGTCATCAGCCATTGCTCGTTCCAGATCTGCCGCATGGCCTACTTGCATCGCAGTTAGAACGCCAGCCTCATGTGCCAGCGCTGCAGCTCGGCTGACGTCGCCGAAGCTCAGGGTGACCAAGGAAGGGCCGAAATCTAAGAAGGCTTCGAGTGGATACAGATCAGCTTCCAGCGCCCAGGCCATGAAACCGACACCCCACGGAGTGCTCAGGGATGCCACGTGCTGAACTTGCTGTTCGATCCACTCTGTCTTGGGTGCTGCCGGCGATCCAATCATGCCTACACCGCCAGCTTGGGAAACGGCGGCCGCCAAGGCACCACCAGCAGCACCGGCCATCGAGGCATTGAAGATGGGTTCGCGGTATCCAAGGAGTCTTTGCAGGTCGCTCATGTGCCCAGACTAGAACAACGAAGTGAATGTGACCTAGAGCTCGGCCCCTCAATTTGTGCGTATGGAAAAACGTGTGTATAGTTTTTATCTGTTGCCGGAACGGAAACAACACGGAATCTACCGATTGTTTACCCGGCAGCCAATCACTTTTCACTGAAGGTTTCCAGCCGATTTTGATCGGGTTACGGATTCTGGTAAGTTGGAAAAGTTGCTCCGGAGCGAAGCAGCCATCGAAGGTCTGGTGGTTGTGGTGTCGAGAGTGTTTGTTGTTTGAGAACTCAATAGTGTGCCAAGTTTGTTGATACCGAATATTTATTTTATTTGGTGAATACATATTATTTGCTTGAGGCA